>CAZKII010000024.1:0-19347 GCA_964552865.1 uncultured Thermoplasmata archaeon
GCCTCCGGCCGACCAGTTCCCGTGGTGGATTCTCGCACTGGCCGCTCTTGTCATAGTCGCCGCGGCCCTTGTGAAAAAAGGGAAGAAAACGGGCCATTCCGAGGAAGATGAGGGCGGAGAATCGGAGGAAGAGCAGGGGCCCGGAGAATAATCGAGAAGCCCTTGATCTCAAAAGGGAAAAAGACTTATGTAAAGAAGAGGATTCGTACGCGGTGAAATCATGTTCATAAGCGACATACTGCTGGGGTTGTTCACGGTATTCAGCGCCGTGGCACTCGCTGTGGCCCTCATCGGTTACAAGAGAACGAGAGAAAAGAGACTGCTCAAACTCTCGCTGGCCTTCGGCTTCATGCTCCTGAAGGGACTGCTACTGGTCCAGCAGTACTTCACCGGCATGAAAGTGGGGGACGAAATCTCAACTCTCATTGACCTTTTAATCGTGGTATCGCTGTTTGCGCTCTTCTGGTGAGTGGTGCTGGAATGAAAGAGGAAGTTCTGGAACTGGAGACCCGGCGGCGCATATATACCGCCATTTCGCTCAACCCCGGCCTTCATTTCAGAGAACTGCAGAGACAGCTGGAGATATCCACCGGCCTCCTTGACTATCACCTGAAGTACATGGAAAAAAAGGAGCTGATAGTCTCCAGAAGGGACGGGAGTTACCTGAGATACTATGCACGCAATCAGGTTCCGAGGGATATGAAAGAACTCCTACCCTTTCTCAGACAGGAGATAACCAGAACGATCCTCATTTACCTTCTTCAGAACCCGGGAGCCATGCACGGCGATATCCTCCAGAATCTGACGATCAGCGGGGCGACGCTCTCCTATCACCTGAAAAAAATGACCGCAGCCGGTATAGTGGAAAGGAACAGGGTGGGGAGGGAATCGAGATACACGGTAAAAAACCCGGAGATGGTGGCCGACGCACTCATCACATACAGGAGAAGCTTCACGGACAAGCTGGTTGATTCATTCGTCCGAACATGGGTTTCATCGAAATAACTACTCTTTTTTGCGGTAGTAGTGGCTTCTGGAAAGCTCCAGAGAATCGCCGTCTTTATCCCTTGCCGCACGGAGCACCATGACGACAGATGAGAGTAGCACCGCCGATGCCGCACCGACCATAATGGACACCGCGTGTTCCATGACGAAATTCAGGGTCTGCTCTATGACCTCCGGCACGATCTCGAGGCTGGGGTCGTGAAGGACGGAAACCGTTCCGGCAGGGGTGGAATAGGAAAAGGCCACTATCATGCCCCCCTCATCCCCCGCATAAAAGCTGTTCACAGGAATCTCATGGTCAGAGCCGTCCGAATCATGCCTGACAGCCGAAAGAAGCCACGAATACAGAGCGGGACTTCCACCGTCATCGAGGGGAGAAAAACCTATGCTCCCGCGGTCGGCCCCGGAGAGTGACATCTTCTCCATCACCGCATCCGCGTGGGGCAGGGAGTCCAGATCGACCTTTCTGGGATGCTCCGTATCCGGAACCATGAACTCCCCCGCATCGGGACCGTCCGAAGCGATGCTCTGGATGACCACGAGGTTCGATGTGCCGAGGGGTTTTCGAATATCCACGGTGACATTCATCTTAAGCTCGTTCTGCCCGACAATGCTGAAATGGGAGCCGTCGCTGGCCTCCACGCTCTTCTCCGTCACGATGAAGTCTATGGCCAGCGTTCCCCAGTCCTTCACTACCGGATATTCGACCGGTGGATTGCCGTCATAATCATCCCCCGGGTTCGCCGGCGGAGACCAGTCGCCGAAGGCTGCCGGCCCCCTCAGTCCGTATTCCGAAGGGTGCAGGTCGGGAATCTTTATCATGTCCAGAGCGGTGCTCATGCTGAATCTGATGTACGAGCCGTAGTAGGGAGAACTGGCCATCTCCGGCGGCGACAGGGACCACTTCCCCATGGAAGACACATAGTCTCCCGGCTGAGGGGAGACCGCCGGAACAGAACTGTTCGTCAGCAGAACACCCGTGTAGGAGAGATGATAGTACGCAGGGCTCTTCTCCTTTGCATAAGATACCGTCACCGAGGCGGTAGATAAGGAGACCACGGCCTCCATGTTCTCCGTTTCGATATGAACTCCGCCATCGTAAATGGAATATGTGATAGGGAGGGCTTCCGCTGTGGTGGGGGGGGCTTGGAAGGACACAATCAAAATGGCCAACACAATGGCCAGCGGAAGCACTTTCATCCTATCACACAACCCCATCCCGGCGTGGGTATATAAGAAATTTGGTACACCAGTCTAAGAATGATGTCCCCGTTCATTAGAAGGGTGTTCTATTCTTAGAAGCCTGTCCCATAAATGATTTATATCCTTCAGAGAGAAGATGTTCCGGTGATACCATGAAAGAGAAAATACTGATAATGGGACTGATCGCAGCGTTGCTCCTCCCTGCGGTGGCATCCGCCATCGAGATACCGGAGTTCGAGCCGACGATGCCCGATATGGACAAGATGAGCGAGCAGAGAATGCAGTACATGGAGAGGGCTCAGGAGGCCCACATGTTCGGCATGCTGAACTACGAGGGGGACGGCCAGTACTCCGGCTACTTCGTCTCGTTTGCCTTCGACGCAAAGGAGGGGACGATATATGATTACACTATGAAAGGGACGGTGAACAGAACCGTATTCTCGTCCGTTTCCATCGAAAAGGAGGATGCCAGTGCGGTACCAGTGGTTCACGGTGCGGTCTTCCTCTTCAATGCGGCGGACTGGAACCTCGTCATACACAACAATGCTCCCGCCCTGATGTCGATAGAGAAGGCCGGCGGAGCCTCCGTTGAGGTCACATACATACTTGCGGAGGGAATTACCGCGGAGGAGGGAGCCAACGGAAGCTACATACTGAACTACGGCGAACAGACGGCCCTGCTCCTATACGGCGACAACGAGGCAGAGCTGGAGAACAACACCATAACCATAGAGCTCGCCACCGGAAGCATCGTTTTCAGGGGATACTCCCTGGGAGCGGAAAGCGCTCCGGGAGCGGTTTTCAGGAACCTTGTTCAGGAACGGCGCGCGCTGGGTGAAATATCCGTAACGGGCACGGGCGCCGAAAGAGCCGAGGATGCTGCCACCTACTGCGAGGGCGCCAGAATAGAGGTGCGGGAGATGGAGCAGAAGAGAATGGAGCTCAGGGTCTCCGACACCGACCCGGAGGGAAAGATAGTAAAGATATGCGTGGACAAAGAATCCCTCGGAATCGACAGCCCCGAGCGGGTGCAAGCCCTGTTCGACGGGGAAAACGCTGTAAAGAAGCAGGACATGAACTCCCTTGTTCAGGCCATGGAGAACGGAGAGCAGAAGGCCGCCTATGTGGCCTATGAGGACGGAGAACAGATGAACATCTATGTGTACATCCCCCACTTCTCCGAGCACACCCTGACAATCGAAGAGAGCACCGCGACATCGGAAACCGGCAGCATAGGAAACATTCCGATCACGACAATGGCTCTGGCGGGTCTTGCCCTCGTAGCCGTGATTGCAGGGGTCGTCTTCCTGAAAAGAAGGAACTGATCCATCAAAACCCTTTTATCCTATTTTTTCAGAGTCAGAAGGTTTCGATAGGGGAGCAGATTTATCTTCATGAGCTCCGAGCGCTTCTCCGGCAGGCTTAGCTCGACAATGCCGTATCCGTCCTCCTCCCTTATGTTCCTCACCTCTATCGGATCGTTCTGGAACCACTCGGACAGCCACAAAAGATAGTCCTCCCTCGGAGGTCCTTCGACCCGGGAGATAAAGGCCTCGTCGGGGAAATACCGCCTCTCCCTCCCTCTCTTCTCCGATGCTATGAGCCCAAGGGAGAGGAGCTCGCGGGTGGCGATGTGGATTCGCTGAGAATAGGTATCGAGCCTTTTGCAGAGGGACGGGGCATCGATGCCGGGATGCACGGCTATGAGCTCCATACAGCCCCTCACCACCGGGTTCCTCAGAGCGGACAGGACCCTTGCCTCGAAGGAAGTTATCAGGCCAGAGGGATACACGATATTCAGGTTCTTATACGGCTCCTCCACAAGCACCGCAAAATCCTTCAGCCGCTCCACATGCCACTTTACCGACGGAATGCTGAGGCTCAGGCTGCGTTCTATCTCCCTCAGAGAGGCGGCTGGCATATCTGTCAGGTACTGGAAAAGGCGGCGCCTCGTGCCGCTCATGAAAGCGGAGCGCCCCTCCACGCGTCTCGCGGAGAACCTGGGGAATTCCCTTGCACCCATGGCATCCTGAAGTGCGGAGGCGAAATCCTGTGGCATAAATGGTATATGTGCGGAAGGGGTTTATATAACTTGGTATTATTGGCTTTTTGATATATATGATAGAGAGGACTGATCCGGATCTATAAAGGGTTATATAGCGGCAGGGCATTCCTTCCCCGATGCATGGCGCCGCCCGCAGGGGGAACTCAGGAAAGCTGGCCATTCTTGTGGTCTTCATCGTCTTTTTATTCGCAGTGTCCTCGCTGGCCATGAGCGTTGGGATGATAGTCATCGGCCCGGAGGAGAGGGCTCCCACCATAAACCCCGACGAGGCCCCGAGCACATACAACCCCATGTGGGGGAGCAATTACGGGGATCTGATGAAGTATGCGTGGTACGCGATACTCGGAACCCTGATACTCATATCCGTGGCCAGCACGGGCTACGCCGCATATAAAAGAAACTTCCAGCTGTTGAAACAGATGGGGGTCATGATTCTGGCGGGCATTCTTGTGGTGGGCCTCTTCTACGGCGTGATGCACTATGGAAGCTCCGGCCCCAGCGGCCTGCACCTCATCGGCGGAAAGACCAACGACACAGGAACGGAGAACCCGAACGCCACAGTGGGACTGCAGGAAGGTGGAGAGCAGAGCATCCTCATCTACGGCATCTCCTTTCTCATGCTCGGCTCCGCCGTAGCCCTTATGCTCCTGGCGTTCTACTACCTCTCCACCATGCGAAAACGGAGCAGGTTCGGGAATGTGGATGCGGAAGAGGTCTCGGAGATAATAGAGCGCACAATGAAGGAACTCTGGACGGGAACCGACCCGAAAAGCAGCATAATACGCTGCTACGGCGATATGTGCTCCCTTCTGGAGAAGAAGGGGCCGGGGCTCAGAGACTCGCCTTCCCTTACCCCGAGGGAATTTCTGGAGGAGGCCGAGGGGAGGATCCCTGTATCCATGGACAAACTGGAAGAGCTTACATTCCTGTTCGAGGAGGCGAGGTACAGCCCGCACGAACTGTCGGAGGAAATGGTGAAAAGGGCACGGGCGGCACTGGAAGGGATGCAGGCCGAACTGGGCGGCCATGAGACGGAAAAGAACGGAGAAAGCGAAGCGGCAGAGGAGGGCGAACCGGATGCGTGAGGGACTGGAAGGCGCGGAAGGCCGGAGGGCGGCGGTGAAGATGGACTCCATGGCGGAGATAAGCGGCGCTGTGGATTCATCGGCAATCATGCTTATAATCTACGGGCTCATGGTCGTCAGCATCATAGCGATCCCATTCCTTTACTTCGCCATATACAGCGGATTCATCCGTTTTCTACTCATGTTCATGGGGCTTCTCATGCTCATGCTCTTCCTCTCGGCCCGGGTCGCGGAAAAGGTCCCCGGCAGTGCGGCGGAAAGAGAAGGGAAGGAAGAGGAAAAAACCAGAAATGGCCTCGCGTCCGTAAAAGAGACGGTGGAACGCGCCTTCAGCGGGTACCAGTCCAGCCAGATAATCATCAGGGACACATTAAGAGATGTTCTGGTCAGAAAAATAGCCGTAAAGAACAGGATGGAGCCGTGGGAGATCGAGGAACTGTGCACGAAAGGGAGGGTGGAAAAGCTGGTCTCCGACCCGGAACTGCAGAAGCTTCTGGCCCAGAGGTATGTGCGGCCGAAGGGGGCCGAGAGAGGGATTCTGGCCAGACTGAGGCGTAGAGAGAGAGGAAAGGGAGCCAGCGATGCGGAGTACAGGGAATGGCTGAAGGAGATGATGAAGAAAATAGATGAGATTTGAGGAGGTAAAAACATGGAAATAAAAGAGGTTTCGACCCTCGGAAAGGCTGTTCTGGACGAGGTCGGAAAGGCGATAGTCGGAAAGAGGAATGTGAGCAGAAGGGTGATGATATCCATACTGGCGAACGGGCATATACTCTTCGAGGACTTCCCGGGGCTGGCGAAGACGCTCATGGCCAATTCGTTCGCCGGCGCCCTCGGCTGCCAGTTCAGAAGGGTGCAGTTCACCCCTGACCTGCTCCCGGCCGATGTTACGGGCAGCTTTGTCTACAACAGAAAGGACGGGGAGTTCGTGCTGAGGAAGGGGCCGGTCTTCACCAACATACTTCTGGCGGACGAGATAAACCGAGCCCCGCCCAAAACCCAGTCCGCTCTTCTGGAGGCGATGCAGGAGAGGCAGACCACGCTGGAAGGGAAAACATACAGGCTCCCGGAGCCGTTCATCGTCATGGCCACGCAGAACCCGATAGAGTACGAGGGGACCTACCCGCTCCCCGAAGCGCAGGTGGACCGCTTCCTCATAAGGATAAGCATGGGCTACCCGGAAGGGGACGAGGAGAAGGAGATCCTGAAACGAAGGATGATGCGGAAAAAGGAGGATGTGGACATACAGCCGGTCATCGACCCTCAGAAATTGAAGGAGATGCAGCTCGCAGTGGAGAACATCTACCTCGACGATGCGGTTCTGGATTACATCACGGCCATAGTGAAAGGGACAAGGGAGCACAATCAGGTGGATGTGGGTGCGAGCCCCCGCGGCAGCCTGGCGCTGATGAAACTTTCCCGGGCGAAGGCCGCTCTGGAGGGGAGGGACTATGTTCTTCCGGACGATGTGAAGTATGTGTCCGTATCCGCCCTCTCCCACCGGATCATACTGAAGCCGGAATCATGGGTCAGAGGCGTGAAACCGACATCCGTAATAAAGAAGGTCATACAGCAGACCCCGGTGCCGAAGGTGAAGTGAGACGAGGTGGGAGATTGTTCGGAGAGCGTCGGCGGGACTTCATGTACATCCTGACTCTGCTACTGCTGGCAGGGATAGCGCTTAGAAGCCCGGTAGTCGTATCTCTGGCGGTCCCTCTGATGCTCCTCTTCCTTCTCTCGTATCTGAGCCTTCCGGACGAGGGGAAAGGGATAAAAACCGAAGACATACGGATAACCAGGACCCTGTCCGCCGAAAGGGTTCCCGAGGGGGATGAGGTGGAGATTACGGTCGGCATATCGCTGACACCGGAGATCCTCGACTCCATGAAGCTGGCGACCATCGAGATAGAGGACGCGCTCCCTCGATTCGCGGAGGTTGTCACCGGAAGCAACATACGGATCACCTCCGTTTCATCCCTTGAAAAAGGCGAAGGGGAGGCCGTGATGAAGTACTCCGTAAGGTTCGCTCAGAGAGGGCTCTACCACATAGGACCGCTTAACATACGCATCTCCGACCCGTTCTCCGTGAATGTTCACAGGATGAGATACGAGGAGACCGATACCATCACCGTAATGCCGGAGGTGGAGATGATTAAAAGCCTGAAACTCGATATCCGGCGGACCCGCAGCATAGTGGGGGACATAAATTCCAGAAAAAGAGGGATAGGCACGGAGTTCTACGGCATAAGGGAATACTATCCCGGCGACGAGCTAAAGCACATAAACTGGAAGGCATCCGCCCGGCTGGAGGACGGCCTGCTGACCAACGAGTACACCGCCGAAAGGAGCGGGGATGTGACCATCCTGATAGACGCGAGGAAATCCTCAATCCTCGGCCCCCCCGGAAAAAGCACCATCGACTACGGGATAAGAGCGGCGGCCAGCATCTCATGGAATGTGCTCAACAGGAAGAACAGAGTGGGAATGGTGGTGTTCAGAGACACCATAGATGTAGTCCAGCCCGGTTACGGAAAGAGGCAGTTCTACCGGATCATGAACAGCCTTCTGCTCATCAAAGAGGGGGGAAGCATGCCGTTCAGGGTGGCAGCATGGGCGCTGGGGAGATTTTTCCCCATGAGGAGCCATATAATCGTGATATCCGCAGCGAACGACGGCGAAATAGTCACCACCGTGGCGGAGCTCTGCTCCCACGGCTACGATGTGCTGGTCATCTCCCCTTCGTATGTTATGATCGAAGCTGAGGGGATGAAAGAGAGCGCGGAGAAGGAGACAGCGGTGGCCATCGAGACCATGAAGAGGAACAGCTATCTGGACGAACTGCGGGGATTCACGCAGGTAATAGACTGGGATGTCAGGAAGCCGCTGGCCACATACTGGGCCGCATCCCGGAGAGGAACAGGGAGGCGTTAGAATGAGGGAGAGGAAAGAAACGGAGAAGTACCTCTGGCTCTTCGCGGTCTGGCCCATCCTCATAGTCATCTCCCTGCCGCTGATAGCGTATCCCGGGAGCGGAACGCTTTATCACATCCTTCTGGTCCTTTCGGGAACCGCAGCGGGATTGATGTTATTCTCGACGCATCGAAGAAGGGAGAGGGGATATACCGGGGGCATAATAGCGGCCATAGCCGCCCTTGCAGTGGCGATAAGCGCGACAGGGATCGAAATGCTATACGCCATCGGACTCTTCACCATACTCATCACGAGCAACGAACTCACCCTCCATGCAATAAGGATTCACAGGGCGGAAGCCGGGACGGGCGTGGAGCGAGAGCTGGTAATGAGGGAGTTTCTGAGGGGGCCCGGGATAAACATAGTCAAAACAGGAGCGGTCGTTCTCTTGATATCCGCGGGTATCCTCCTTCTTGCTCCGGCAGTGGCTCTGTGGACCTCCTCGATCTATGCCGTGATGATTCTGGCCGTGGTGGCGGGACTCAGCGGCTACTACATGCTCACCCGGCGTTAGTTCATATATTCCTGAGGATCATGAAGTCCGCAAGGTCGGCGAGTTCCTTTTTAACCGGCCCCTCCGGGAACGCTTCGAGGCTCTCCTTGGCCCGGGCCACAAGGCTCTTTGCCAGACCTCTGGAATACTCTATGGCACCCGCTTCGTTCATGAGCTCGATGGCCCTGTCTATGTCCTCGCCCGTTGCATCGGGATAACCGAGAATGGAATTGAACTCCCTCTTCTTCTGCGGTGGAAGGGCCTCCAGCGTCTTTATGACCATAAGGGTCCTCTTCCCGTTCTTTATGTCCTGTCCCCTTCTGCCTGCGAAATTCCCCTCACCGCCCATGAGGTCCAGAAGGTCGTCTGCGATCTGAAACGTAAGCGCCATGTTTTCGGCGTACTCTCCCGCGGCGTCCTTCATATGGTCGGAGGCGCGAGCGGCATAAGCGCCCCCTCTGGCCGCCATTCTCATAAGAACCGCTGTCTTCAGTCGAATCATCCTCATGTATTCCTCTTCGGTGATCTCCTTCCTGTCCTCGAAGTCCATGTCGAGATACTGGCCTATGGCGATCTCCTCCACCGTTTCCGAGACCTCCTTTATGAGCCTGCGGAACTCCTCACCCTCGATGTCCATCTCCGAGATGATGAGGTAACCGCGCGCGAACAGGGCATCGCCGACATTTATGGCCATGGAGGTCCCGTGGCTCCTGTAAAGCGTCTCCTTGCCCCTGCGAAGGTCCGAATCGTCCATTATATCGTCGTGAACGAGGGTGAAGTTGTGGATCACCTCCAGCCCCGCACCGATGGGAAGGCTCTCCTTACCGTCACCGCCCAGGGCCTCGCAGACGAGCCATGAGATAAGGGGCCGCAGCCTCTTCCCTCCCATGAGCGGATAGTATCTCATGAGGTCCTTCATGACCGGGTCGTCTATGTCGTTCAGATGCTCGTCAAGGTAGGCGTTGACCGCCTTCACGGTCTCCTTTCTCCTTTCAAGAATATTGTCCATAATATCACCTTAAATCCAGTCCCTCAAGCTGCCGTGGACTATCGCTTCCTTCTCACCGAGTCCCTTCAAATCGGAGGAGCCGGTCAGCAGCAGTACCGCCCTCAGCTCTTCTATCACCGTTTTCACTGCGGTCCTCAGCTGTTCCTCCCCCTTCATCGCGGGTCCCAGAAGCGAAACTGCCATACCTCCGGCATCCGCTCCCACCACAACGGCCTTTGCCAGATCCAGCCCGGTCCTGAGACCACCGGTGGCGACCACGGGAAGAACATCGTGGGTGTAATGCACCGAAGCGGGCGTCGGGATCCCCCAGTCGCGGAGGGTCTCTCCCATCCTCCTGTGGACAAAGTCCCTCGCCCTGTACATTTCCACAGCAGCGAAGCTGGTGCCGCCCATACCGCCGACATCGAGGCCGAGAACTCCGGCCTTCTTGAGCAAAAGCGCATCGTTCCTTGAAATGCCGGCCCCGGTCTCCTTGGCGATCACCGGAAGGGATGATGCTATCTTTCCGAGAGCCCCGATGACGCCCTTCGCCCTCGTCTCTCCCTCGGGCTGGACCACCTCCTGAAGGTAATTCAGATGTACGGCCAGAACATGGGCGTCTATCATCTCCATCGCCTCCTTCGCCTCGCTCGGGCCGAATACGCGCCCGCCACCCTGATCAATAAGCTGGGGGGCACCTATGTTAGCTATTTTAAGAGGGATGTCCATATCCCTGATGACGGAGTATGTGCCGGAAAGCTCCGGGTTCTCTATGGCCGCTCTCTGGCTCCCGACACCCATGCCTATCTGAAACTCCTCGGCGATGCGGCCGAGCCTCTCGTTTATCTTCTCGGCAAATGGGTAGCCCCCGGTCATCCCGGCAATGATGAGGGGGGCAGCGAGCTTCCTGCCGAAAACCTTCGTTTCAAGGGAAATATCCTCTGCATTTATCTCGGGCAGGGCCGTGTGAATGAGGCTTATGTCGTCCCAGTAGTTGTGCGAGGCCGAGGTGTCCCTGGAGATAACCATCTCTATGTGGTCCCTCTTTCTGGCCTCTATGTCTCTGTCGAACCGTTCCTCTTCTTCGTTCAGGGTATCACCTTTGAACCGATAACCGCTTCACCATTTAAAAGATTTGCCAGCCGGCCCGGTACGAGGCCGTTCACCATCCAGACCTCTGAATAGGGAGCAATTTTAACCATTGAGGCGATTTTTCCCGCCATGCCGCCGGTAACATCGGAGACGCCGGAGCGAAGGGAGGCGGCGGACACGCTGTCCGATGACGAGATGACTGGAAGGAGCTGCGCACCCTCCTCTGCCGGGCTCCTGTCGTAGATGCCGTCCACATCGCTGACGAACACCGTCTTTTCAGGCCGGAACTTCTCTGCAAGCGCTTCCATGAGGTAATCGCCGGAGCAGATGGAGAAGCCGATCCTATCGTCGAACACCGCATCTCCGAATGTCACGGGAACAAGGCCCATCTCCAGCACCCTTGCGAAAGGAGAGGTGTCCAGAGATTTCAACCGGCCGTCGGAATTCTCGCAGGAGGCGAAAGGCGGAATGGAAACAGCGTTGATACCGTTCTCTATGAGCAGGTTCATAATCCTCAGGTTCAGGTCCCTGACATCCCTCTGGACCCGTGCGAATCCCTCCAGCTGCTCCTCGTTTTTGAACCCTCCGGCCAGCCCGTACTCTCTGGCATACACATGCCCGAAGGAACCGGCCCCGTGGACGATGATGAGAGGGGAGAAAGGCCGCAGTTCCGAGACGAGCCGGCGGACCACATCCTCCCGGAAGGCCAGAGGCCGCGATTTGTCGGTTATCACGCTGCCCCCGAGTTTTATAAGGTACATGGGGGAGAATCGGGATAGGGTATAAAAGGGTTTGCGGGAGAAGATGCGCGCTAACCACCAATCAGCGGGTTCCCTCAAAAGTACTAACTGCCAGTTAGCAAAATACCCTAGAAGTGCTAACTACCACTCAGAACCTACTCCATCTTCGGCTTGTACTTCTCCAGAAAGCTCGCATCCACAACCGCGATCTTCTCCTCCTTCAGAATCTATTTCTACTAACTTCTAATGAGAACATTTAAGTACTTTCACTAATTACCAATTAGCATGTTGAACCCTGAGATCATGAAACAGGTCGTGCTCCAGCAGAAGTCCTACCTGCAGCTAAAAGAGCCCACGGTAAAGAGGGAACTCCTCCCCGAAATACTGCGCTGGCTCGACGACAGCAGGGTCCTTGTCCTTACCGGCCTCAGGCGCAGCGGGAAGTCCACGCTTCTGAAGCAGGTCATGAGGGAGATAGACAGCTTCGGATATGTCAACTTCGAGGACGAGCGCTTTCTGGACTTCACGGCCAGTGATTTCGAGCAACTGCACGAAATGCTGGCCTATGTCTATGACGACCCGCAGGTATTCTTCTTCGACGAGATACAGAACATCCCTCAGTTCGAACTCTTTGTCCGGCGGCTTCAGGATCAGGGGAAAAAGGTGATTATAACCGGTTCCAACGCCTCCCTTCTCAGTAGCGAACTGGGAACCAGACTCACTGGCAGGTACAGGGCCTTCGAGGTCTTTCCCTTTTCTTTCCGGGAGTTTCTGGCCTTCAATGAGGTTTTTCCCGATAAAGACGACCTCTACATCACGGCAAAGAAGGCGAAACTGATGAAACTCTTCGACGAGTACCTGATAAACGGGGGCCTGCCGGAATACCTGAAGAACAGGGACCCAGAGTACATCAGAACTCTATATGACAACATCCTGTACAGGGACATAATCTCCAGATACGCCATCAAGAAGCAGAAAATATTCAAGGAACTGGTGAACATCCTTATGAGCAACATATCCCGCCCCTTTACCTACAACTCGCTTAAAGACGATCTGGGGCTGGCCAATTCCATAACCGTGAAGGAGTACATCTCTTACCTCTCCAACTCGTACATGTTCTTCGAACTCCAGAAGTTCGATTACTCCGTCAGGAAACAGCTGAACGCCCCGAAGAAGATATACACCATGGACCCTGCCTTCAACCGTATCGTGGGCCTCGGATTCACCCCTGACAAAGGAAGGCTGCTGGAGAACCTCGTATTCATCGAACTCATAAGGAGAGGGAAAAGGGTGCACTACTATTCCGGGGAACGGGAGTGCGATTTTGTCATGGAAGGGGAGAGGAAAATAGTTCAGGCCATACAGGTTTCCCATGTTCTCACGGACAGCAACAGAAAACGCGAGGTTGAAGGGCTCGTCGAGGCAGCGCGAAAGTTCAACCTAGAAGAAGGGCTTATCCTCACGCACAATCAGCAGGAGGAGATGACGGTCGATGGCATAAAGGTCAGAGTCATGCCTGTTCTGAAATGGATTCTTGAGAGAGACTGGACAAAGTACTAACTGCCAGTTAGCAAAACACCCTATAAGTGCTAACTACCACTTAGAACCTACTCCATCTTCGGCTTGTACTTCTCCAGAAAGCTCGCATCCACAACCGCGATCTTCTCCTCCTTCGGGGCCGGCTCGATATGGCCGAACCAGTAGAGGACGACGCCGGGGCCGAACAGCTCCACATACGGCTTCAGCTGCCTGCTCATGTTCTTCCTCAGTTCCACCTTGTCGCCGAAGTTGGCCTTGGACTCTATCCACTTTATGGAGTAGCCGTTCATCTTTATCGGCTTCTTCAGCAGGAAGTCCGGGGTCTTCCCGTACCTGCCGCGTATGTCGTTCTCCCTCTCATACTCGATCCCGTGCTCGTTCAGCCACTCGGCCAGCCGGGTCTCGCCCCACTCCCCGCGCCTTCTCTGTATCTCCAGAGCTTCGGGGGAATAGGAATGGTCGTTGGCCAGAACCTCCTTTATCTCCTTCTTCAGGCGGGGGTTCTTTATGGTCTCCGGCTCCTTTATCATCTTCCAGACCTCTTTTCTCCCGTACCCTGCGGTCTTCAGGAGAACCTGTGCCATAAGGACAGGGGGAAAATCGTGCTGCCGGGCCAGAGAGAGGAGGCTCTCCCCTTTCTTCCACCTCTTAACGAGGCCGTCGGCCCTCGCCTTGATCCTGTAGAAGTTTCTGGTGGCGTTCCTCACGGTGCGGTGGCTGTATATTATGAGCGCAAGCTCCTCGGAAATCCCGTATTTTCTGGAAACAGAGGGAATCTTTTCGTAATCGGACAATTCGTTGTATATCCTCATATAATCTTGAACCTTCATGGTCAATCCTCTTTCACTATTTCAACGCAGGCCATAGTATTTAAAGCTTGCGGAGGTCGGGCCCCCATCCGCGCAGTGCGTTCATTCTCAATTACACAAATTCGTACCAAAAGCTTCAAATAGAGCACACCCGGTTTTACGCAGAGGTGAAAACATGATAATAGGAAAGGAGATGGAAGATTTCGAGGGAGAAGCGTATTTTCCCACGGACAAGGAGATAAGGAAGATAAAACTCGGCGATTACAGGGGGAAGTGGCTCGTTCTGCTCTTCTACCCGGCCGACTTCACATTCGTCTGCCCCACGGAACTGGCAGACCTTGCAAAGGCGTACGATAAGATCAGGGAGCTCGGGGGAGAGGTGCTGAGCGTAAGTACCGACACCGCATTCGTGCACAAGGCGTGGACGGAGACGGAGCCGCTCCTGAAAGATGTGCGCTTTCCCATGCTGGCCGACCCCACGGGGAAGGTATCCAGACTGTTCGATGTGTACGACGAAGCTACCGGCCTCGCCCTGAGAGGCGCATTCATAATCGGCCCGGAGGGAACGGTGAGGAGCGTGGACATAACCATGTACGATGTCGGGAGGAACATAGACGAAATCGTCAGGAGGCTCAAGGCGTACAGATATGTGGAGGACAACCCCGGAGCGGCCTGCCCCGCACACTGGGAAGAGGGAGACCTGAGCCTGAACATCTCGCTGGACATGGTGGGCCATGTGGCGGACTTCCTGAAGAAATAACGGAGCAAACGATAAATAGCAGTAGGAGGATGCAGTAGAAAAGGTGACCTAAATGAAAATAGAAGAGAAGATATACCTGAAAACCCTGACGGGAATGGTGCTGGGTGGTACCGCACTGAAGAACTACCAGAAGATCGCCGTGATAGGCATGGAACATATCCTGTGCAGTGCCGCAAGTGCCGCGCTGGAGGCCTCCTTCATGCTCACCACCAACGGGAACGCGAGGCACTTCGTGGCGAAAAAAGGAGAGATAAAGGAGATGGTGGGGGACATAGCGGAGTACGACCCCGAGATCGTGGTCATGCTCTTCGCCGAATCACCGGAGCCGGGCCTCAACCGGGAGCTGTTTATGGAGACCATAAAGGAGATGGCGGAGATATCACTGGATTCCGACCTGCTCTTCGAGCCCATGAGCCTCGGGAACGGAACTCTGGCGGAAGCGGTCAAAGAGAGCGAAGTGGCCCGGCACCTGATGGAGATCGAGAGCTTCGCCTTCACCCTCGACCTGGACAGAGGTGAGATGGTGATGAATGTCATCGATATCGACAACACGGAGCTCATGGTGGACGCCATTGAGGAGTACAATCTCACGGTGGAACACACGGTCCTGCTCAACAGGGCCATAAGAGGAAAGAGCCTCAAATGGGTGGAAGAAGGTGAGTGAAATGGCAAAGTGGAGATGCATAGCCTGCGGATACATATACGACCCGGAGATCGGGGACCCCGACGGCGGCATTGAGCCGGGCACGGAGTTCGAGGACATCCCCGAGGACTGGGTCTGCCCGCTCTGCGGAGTGTCCAAGGACATGTTCGAGAAAGTGGACGAATAAAGAAAACCGAAAAACCCTTAAGAAACCCCTTAAAACCATGGAGGAAACGGAGGTAATGACATGATAGATGTGGAAAACATGAAACTGGAGGAACTGCTGGCAATGGCCATACGGGCGGAGATGGATGCGAAGGACACATACGCGAGAATCGCGGAGAAGGTGGACAACTTCGTGCTGAAGGACCGGCTCAAGTTCCTGTCGGCCGAGGAGGAGAAGCACAGGCGGATATTCACCGGGATTCTGAAGAGGAAATTCCCGAACAACAGCGTAAAGATACCTGAGAGCGGGGAGGTTCCCCTGCCCGATGTGAAGTTCGACGACGAAATGGTCCATATCTCCGAGGTGCTGCAGCAGGCCATGGATGCGGAGATGGCGGCCCATGACTTCTATGCGGCCATGAGGGACAGGGCGGAGGACGAAGAGGTGAAGAAGGTGCTGGACTACCTGAGCTCCGCCGAGATGGGGCACTACTACCTGCTGGAAACGGAGATCAAGGCCGTGAAATACGCGGAACTCTTCGACGAGTACAACGAAATGATGCATGTGGGGCCGTAAATAGTCAAGCTGTAAAACTATTTACTTGACTGTCAAGACAACATCAATGGTAAAGTATAAATAGAGGATGTGCTATCGTACCTGTATGAACCACATTCAAAAATGGTTAAAAAACAGGTACGATGCCTTATACAATCAGTTCGGAACCGGGGAATTCACGCGTGAAGATGCAGTAACGGCGCTTTCCGATTATAAAGACGACCCGAAGAAGGTTTCCGCCATACTCTCGGAACTGCGAAAGGCCGGACTGGTGGAAGTGGAGCTCAATCCTGCGGATAACCGGGCCAGAATCTACCGTCTGGTGAAGATAGAGGACATTATCAGGGAATCCCTGAGCCCGGAAGGGGCGGACATGAAGGGAGAAGAGCTCTACGGTCTGCTGAAGAAGGCCGCCGACCTGATAAGGACAAGGGTGGATTACAAGTTCATACTCATTCTTCTGTTCCTTAAAAGATTGAGCGACAAATGGGAGGGGGAATACGAGGCGAAGGTCAGGGAATTGACGGAGATGGGCCTGAGCGAGGAGGACGCGAAAGAGGAGGCGAAGGCGAAAGACTACCACCAGTTCAACCTGCCGCCGGAATACCTGTGGGAGAACCTCAGAAAGGATGTGAAGCACCTGCCGGAGCGGCTTTCCGAGGCGATAAAATACATTGCCGAGATGAATCCGGACCTCAAGGGGATATTCGACACCATAGAATTCACATCGTTCACCGGAAACCCGGAGAACCTCATCATACTCAATCAGTTAATGGAGCTGTTCAGCTCGAAGAAACTGCACGACACCTCTTCCGATATTCTGGGAGATGCCTACGAATGGGTGCTGAGATACTTCGCACCGCAGAAGGCGAAGGAAGGGGAGGTTTACACACCGAGGGAGGTCATAGACCTGCTGGTTGAGGTGCTGGCTCCCGAACCCGAGACGAGCGTTTATGACCCCACATCCGGCTCGGGCGGGATGCTCATCGGCGCCTACAAGTATGTGGAGAGGGAATACGGCAGGGAGGGAGCGAAGAAACTCTTCCTGTACGGTCAGGAGGTGAATCCCACGACATACGGCCTCTGCAAGATGAATGTTTACATGCACGACATAGGAGACCCGAAGATAGAAAGGGGGGATACGCTTCTTTATCCGAAGTTCAGGGACGAGAACGGAGGGCTCAAAAGGTTCGACAGGGTCATAGCAAACCCGCCGTGGAATCAGGACGGATACGGCGAAGAGACCCTCAAAGAGGGAGAGTTCTACAAAAAGAGGTTTTCATACGGCTACCCTCCGAAGCAGTCCGCCGACTGGGCGTGGATTCAGCACATGCTGGCCAGCACGAAGGACGGGGGGAAGGTGGGGATAGTGCTGGATAACGGCGCGCTGTTCCGCAGCGGAAAGGAGAAGACCATACGGAAGGGAGTGCTGGAAGACAACCTTCTGGAGTGCGTGATCCTCCTTCCGGAAAAACTCTTCTACAATACCGGAGCGCCGGGGGCCATTCTGGTGTTCAATAAGGCGAAGGACGCAGAGAGAAGGGATAAAGTGCTCTTCATAAACGCCGCTCAGGAGTTCGTAAAGCACCCGGATGTGAGAAAACTGAACATGCTCGGCCCGGAGAACATACGGAGGATTGCGGAGGCCTACCGGGACTTTGCGGAGGAGGAGGGATTCTCCAGAGCCGTGCCGATGGAGGAGATCAAGGAGAACGACTACAATCTGAATGTGACGCTCTATGTGTTCCCGGAGGAAGAGGTGGAGGATATCGATGTGAATAAGGAATGGCGGGAACTGCGGGAGATAGAGGAGAGGATTTCACAGGTCGAGGAGAGAATAGAGGGGTATCTGGAGGAGCTGGGATGAGGAAGGATGTTCTCGATATGCTCATATCTCAGGGCGAGGGCTACAACATAGAGTTCAAGAGGTCGTTCTCCTCTGGCCTATCAAGGGAAATATGCGCCTTTGCCAACGCCAGCGGAGGTAAGATACTTCTCGGTGTGGCGGATTCCGGGGAGATAACCGGAATAAAGGCGGGGAACGAACTGAAATCCAGAATACAGGACATGGGCAGAAACATTGACCCGCCCATAGAGCTTAAAATTCACGATGCGGACAGTGTTCTGGTGATCGAGGTCCCCGAGGGAAAGAAAAAACCGTATTCCGCAGCCGGCAGGTTCTATATCCGACAGGGGCCGAATTCGCAGCAGCTCTCAAGGGACGAGATTAAAGACCTTTTCAGGAAGGAAGGGGTGCTTCTTTTCGACGACATGCCCAACGAGAAATTCGACACGGAGAGGGATATCAATGAGGGGGTATTTACCCGATTTCTCAAAACTTCCGGCATAAGCGAGGTGATGAAAAGGGAGAGAATACTGGACAACCTTCAGCTCACGGAAAACGGAAGAATGAAAAACGCAGGAGTGCTTCTTTTCTGCAGGGATGTCCGGGAGTTCTTCATCAGCGCCACGATAACATGCGTTCTTTACAGGGGATACGACAGGTATAAGATACTGGACAGGAAGGAATTTCACGGGGATATTATGTCCAACTTCGAAAGGGCCTTTATCTATCTTCAGGAGCATCTGGACACGGAATACATAATAAAAGGAGGCGTTAGGGAGGAGAGGCTCGAACTTCCGGAAGAGGCCATACGCGAGGCCCTTCTGAATGCCATAGCCCACAGAGACTATTTCTCCACGGCAAACATACAGGTTTCCATCTTCAAGGACAGGGTGGAGATAAGCAATCCGGGGGGACTCATAGGAAATATGACCGTTACGGACCTTTACGAAAGAAGCGTTCCGAGGAATCCCCTGCTTTTCGGCCTCATGCAGAGGATGGGACTGGTGGAAAGAGTTGGCTCCGGGCTTGTGAGGATAAAAAAGGCCATGGAAGAACACGGCCTCTCCGAACCGGAGATAAAAGCGGACAGGGAATGGTTCGTCATGAGATTCATACGGGCTGAGAGAAAAGAGGGGACTACCCAAAAAACTACCCAAAAAACTACCCAAAAAATACTCGCACTGATAGAGGCAAACCCGAAAATAACAAGGAAAGAGATGGCGGCCATGCTCGGAATAACCGAGGACGGTGTGAAATACCATATAGACAAAATGAGGAAAGAAGGCCTAATAAAGCGTGTCGGCGGAAAGAAAGGGGGCCACTGGGAGATAAGGGAGGTGGAGAAATGAAGGATGCTGGACCCATGCGGGCCTCTCGCAAACATGGAG
>CAZKII010000025.1:0-19142 GCA_964552865.1 uncultured Thermoplasmata archaeon
AACCGACAAATATCTTTATATAGCCTTCCAATTTTAGAGGCCCAATATTCGGTGATTATATGGATAAAAAATGGGTTTATCTCTTTGAAGAAGGAAACGCGGAGATGAAGAACCTCCTCGGCGGAAAGGGGGCTAACCTTGCGGAGATGACACGGATCGGCCTTCTGGTCCCTCCCGGGTTCACCATCACCACGGAGGTCTGCAACTACTATACGGAGCACGGAGAGTTCCCCCCCGGCCTCATGGACGACATAAAGGCCGCTCTTGCCAAGGTGGAGGAGAAGATGGGGAAGAGGTTCGGCTCCTCCGAGAACCCTCTGCTGGTATCGGTGCGATCCGGCGCTCCCGTCTCCATGCCGGGGATGATGGACACCATCCTCAATCTCGGCCTCAACGACGAGACCGTGGAGGGGCTTGCCTCCATAACCGGCAACAGAAGGTTCGCCATGGATTCTTACAGGCGCTTCCTCCAGATGTTCGGAGATGTGGTGGAGGGGATACCCCACTCCGTCTTCGAAAGCGCTCTGGACGAGGTGAAAAACGCCAAGGGCGTCAGGTTCGACACGGAGCTGGACGCCAGCGACCTCGAAGAGGTGGTCAGGCGATTCAAGACCATTCTTGAGGAGAAGGGCAAGCTCGTACAGGACCCGCAGGAGCAGCTGGAGATGGCCGTTCGCGCCGTTTTCGAGTCGTGGAACAATCCGAGGGCGAAGGTTTACAGGGAGATAAACGGCATCGAGGATTCCATGGGGACCGCCGTCAATGTTCAGGCCATGGTCTTCGGGAACACCGGGGACGATTCCGGGACCGGCGTGGCCTTCACCAGGAACCCATCCACAGGGGAAAAGGAGCTCTACGGCGAGTTCCTCATAAACGCCCAGGGCGAGGATGTGGTGGCGGGCATACGGACCCCCCTCCCCATAGCGAAGATGAAGGATGTCATGCCGGAGGTCTTCACGCAGCTCCAGTATGTCTTCAATGTCCTCGAGAGGCGGTACAGGGACATGCAGGACCTCGAGTTTACGATAGAGCACGGAACCCTCTACCTTCTCCAGACAAGGAACGGGAAGAGGACGCCTCAGGCCGCGCTGAAGATTGCGGTGGACATGGCCAAGGAGGACATAATCACCAGAGAGGAGGCGATAATGCGGGTCACGCCGGAGATACTGGAGGCGCTCCTTCACAAGAGGATCGACCCGGAGGCAGAATACACCCCGCTCACAAAGGGCCTCAACGCATCCCCGGGAGCCGCCTGCGGCAAGGTTGTCTTCGATACGGACCTTGCGGCGGAGATCGGAGATGAGGAGGATGTGATACTCGTGAGGCCGGAGACCACGCCGGACGACATTCACGGCCTTGTGAAGGCGAAGGGAGTTCTCACCGTCAGAGGGGGCATGACCTCCCACGCGGCGGTGGTGGCTAGAGGAATGGGTAAACCGTGCGTCTCCGGGTGCGAGGACATAAAGATAGAGGGGGACCATTTCACCGTGAACGGCGTGGTGATCAAGGAAGGGGATGTCATAACCATCGACGGCGGCACCGGCGAGGTGATCGCAGGGGAGGTTCCCATGGTGGAACCGGAGATGTCCGACGAGTTCGCGGAGATTCTGGAGTGGAGCGACGAGGTCAGCACTCTGGGGGTGCGGGCCAACGCCGACACGCCGGAGGATGCCAGACGCGCGGTGGAGTTCGGATCGCAGGGCATAGGGCTCTGCAGGACGGAGCACATGTTCATGGCGCAGGACCGCCTGCCTGTCGTTCAGGAGATGATAATCGCCACCACGTCGGAAAAGAGGGCGGAGGCCCTTGCGAAGATACTCCCCATGCAGAGAGAGGATTTCATAGGGATATTCAGGGCCATGCAGGGGCGCCCTGTCACCATACGCCTTCTGGACCCACCGCTGCACGAGTTCCTTCCCGATAAGGAGCAGCTGATGGTGGATGTGGCGGTGGGTAAGGCCACCGGAAAGGATGTTTCTGAAAAGGAGAAAATATTGAAGGTGGTGGAGTCTCTGGCAGAGGCGAACCCGATGCTCGGCTTCCGCGGCTGCAGGCTCGGCCTCATCTATCCAGAGATATACGAGATGCAGGTCAGGGCCATCATGGAGGCGGCCCTGTATGTGAGGGAGAACGACGGCATGGACATCGTGCCGGAGATAATGATCCCGCTGGTGGGCCATGTGAACGAGCTGAGGGTATTGAAGGAGAAACTGACCGCTGTCATAGACGCGATTCTGAGCGAAAAGGGCGAGGAGATGCGCTATCTGTTCGGAACCATGATAGAGATCCCCAGAGCTGCCCTTACCGCGGATGAAATAGCGGAGGAGGCGGAGTTCTTCTCCTTCGGCACCAACGACCTTACCCAGACCACATTCGGGTTCAGCAGGGACGACGCCGAGGGCAAGTTCCTCCAGCAGTATCTGGAGAAAGGGATACTGGAAGAGGGGCCGTTCCAGGTCCTTGACCAGAAGGGCGTGGGCGAGCTGATGAAGATCGCCATAGAGAAGGGCAGGAGCACAAGGCCCGACCTCAAGCTGGGCATCTGCGGCGAACACGGCGGAGAGCCGAAGACCATCGATTTCTGCCACGGCATCGGGCTTAATTATGTGAGTTGCTCTCCGTTCAGGGTACCCATTGCAAGGCTCGCGGCGGCACACGCCACCATAAGACGGAAGGCGTAGTCGCAAAACCCTTTAATACATATCACCGGATATGGCATCGGAGTCATTGAGAACATGAATCGAGAACTGGATGCAATCCCCTCCGTCTCCGTGCTGGACGGGGCTCCCGTGGTTGCGGGAAAGGACGGATACAGAAAGGCGAACACGGACCTCTTCGACCTCGTCGAGGAGATACGGAAGGAGTCCCGCAGGTTGTATATGGTGGATCTGAACGGGATACACGGCAACAGTCCGCAGATGGACCTCATTCTGGAGCTATCGAGCGACATGGAGCTCTGGGTGGACGCGGGGCCCCGTGTCATGGAGGACCTCATGGACATAATAACATCCGGCGCGGCCATGGCCGTCGTGGGTACCAAGACCCTCCGCTCCCTTGAGGAGTTCCGCAGGTGCATGGAGATCACCGAGAATCTGGTCTTTTCCATAGATATAATGAGGGACTCCGTGGCTTCCATCTCCAGAGAGATCGCTTCCATGAGCGTTCCCGAAATATTGAGTGAGGTTGGCAGCGCTCCGGTCCTTCAGGTCTACTGGATGAACCGGGGGGCACATGCAGGAAATGGTTTAAATAGCACTGCCTTCTTTGATATTCTCAGCAGCATAGAGCACCCGAATCTCTACGCGGCCAATGTCAGGCGCCCGGAACTGGAGCAACTCCCCGAACGGGTGGCCGGCGCCATATTCAGATATGAGGTATCCGGATGAGCGATGAACGGGAAACAGCGGCCATGGTCATAAAGTTCGTGTTCGACAGGAAGGGGAAGGATGTGATGACCAGAGAGGAGATCGTCCTCTCCCTCAGTGCGGACCAGTCGTGGCTCTCTCCCGATGAGGCCAAGGGCTTCGTCAGGAACTCCATCGGTCGCGGACTCATAAGGCAGTCCGGTGAGGGGTTCGCCCCCACGCAGGAGGTGCTGGAGGCCTCTCTTCCCATGGCGTTCAACCCGGACGCAGACAGGATGAGGGGGTGGGCAAAGAAACGGGACCTCTTCCAGGAAACCTTGGACAGTGTTGTGCGCAGCACCGGACTGGAGAAAAAGAAAATAATATCGGAGGCCAATCGTATAAAGGCCCGCCTGAACATAGATGTGAAGGTCGCCCTCCTGATGGTGGCCATGAAGCACGGGGTGGATGTTTCGGAGATGGCGGAAGAGGTGGAGAGGGACCTTGTAGCGAGGAGAATAGATGAAGAAGAGAACCCTTGAAATGGCGCTGTCGTCGGTGGAGCCCCCGGAAAGCCCCGACCCCTCTCTCGAGCAGTATCCCACTCCGCCGGGCATTGCGGCCGACATGCTTTATCTCGCCTATTCCATGGGGGACATTGCGGGGAAGCGCGTTCTGGACCTCGGGTGCGGCTCGGGAATATTCTCGATAGGTGCGGTGCTGTTGGGTGCGGAGAGCGTGGTGGGCCTCGACAAGGACCCCCTTTCGGTGAGAAAAGCCATGGAGAACGCAGAGCGCTTCCCGGAGGCCAGATCTTATCTGGAAAGAGGGGCGCTGGAGTTCCTGCTGGAGGATGTGGAGCGCTTCGATGGGCAGGCGGACACGGTGCTGATGAACCCCCCTTTCGGCGCCCAGAAGCGCGGAGCGGACCGCCCGTTTCTGGAAACCGCTTTCAGGGTGGCCAGAGTGGTCTATTCCCTCCATAATTCCGGGACGGAGGCCTTTGTCTCGAAGAAGGCGGAGGAGTTCGGGGCCGCGGTCACCCTGACGAAAAACTATAAATTCCCCATCCCATTCATGTTCAAGTTCCACAGGAAGGAGAAGAAAGAGATCGAGGTTACCATGTTCCGAATGGAAGTAGATAAGAGATGATGATTATGAGCGAAACAGAGGAAAAAAGGTTTGTGATGCCCGGAGATGAAATAGCCCTTCTGGAGGAGTATCTCCCGGGGGCCGGGGCCTACGAAGAGGACGGAGTGGTCTACTCAGAATATGCCGGTTTCCTGACCCTTGACCCGGTGGAAAAGATTGCCAGTGTCGAGCCGGTGAAGGAGACGGGAGCCCTCCGCAAAGGTGATATCATATACGGGGTTATCAGGAGCATAAGGTCCATGATGGCGGTTGTGGATGCCCTGGAGATCGAAGGCAGGACGAGAGAGATAGCGGGGAGCACCAACGGTACCCTTCACATATCCAAGATGTCCACCCGGTATGTTTCGGATGTGGAACGGGTCTTTCACCTGGGTGACATCATCCGGGCAGAGGTGATCTCTGCGGACCCCTCCCTTCAACTTTCCACGGCGCGCGCCGATCTGGGCGTGGTCCTTGCCCTATGCAGAAGGTGCAGGAGGCCGCTGGTGAAGAAGGGGAAATCACTCTACTGCGAGGACTGCGAGATAACCGAGAACAGGCCGGTCTCCACAAGATACGGTCAGTATGTCCTCACATCGCCGGATTCGGATTGATTCATTTATGGGGGAGAAGCATGAACAAAGAAACGGAAAAACTGGAGAGAGAGGTCAGGCAGCTGAGACAGGAGGTCAGCGATATGAAGCGGCTTCTGAGCGCACTGATGTCCATAATAATGGAAGAGGATATGGAGATGGGGATATCCAGCCCCTTTATGGACATGGATATGGATGATTTCACGAGGCCGAACTGAGGTGAGGGTATGCCAAGACCGCTTTCCCGCGGCTCCGCCGCTATTTCGCTGCTGATGGTGTTTCTTCTGGCCGCCACCGTGTTTGCGGGGGCCTCCACACCCCCCGAGATAAACATAGACGCCACCACCCTCCCCACAATGGGAGAAGTGGGCCAGAGTTTCCATATAAGCGTCCCCGTGAGCGACGATACGGGTGTCGATGTTGTGAAAATAGTGTATAAGCCAGTGGGCGCCTCCGCTTTCGAGGAGATCAACATGACCCTTTCCGGCGGCGATTTGAAGAGCGGTACATGGGTGGGAACGATTCCCGCACAGTCCAGCAGCGGCGTGCTGGAGTTTCACATATATGCTAGGGATAACGAGGGGCTCAGCAGCATGTATCCCGTGAACGATGAGCAGGAGATATTCATAGGTACCAGCGGAACAGCCCCCAAGGTCCTCTATTTCGTGCCTGAGGACGGTGCTGTGGTTGATCCGGGCACCACGGATTCCATAAAGATAGTATTCAACACAGCGATGGACCGGACATCGGTGGAGGAAGCGGTCAGCATCTTCCCTCCCGTGGATACCGGACGGTTTATATGGTCGGATAACGGAACCGAGGTTACCATACCCCTTTCGGCTCCCCTGTCCCCCGGAACGAATTATACGATAACGCTCTCATCTTCGGCAAGGTCCGCAGACGGGACGCCCATTTCCTCCACTCAGACCGTTAAGTTCTATGCCATCGAGGACTTTTCCGGTTCCGCAGGCGGCTGGGATCCCGTGATGGTGAGCATTGCAAGTATCGGTGTGCTTCTGCTGATCGCGGTTCTGCTGATGCGCGGGCTCATAAAGAGAAACAGCGGCGGAAAGAAGGATGAGTAGATGTCTTCCAGGTATGAAAAGCACGAGAAACTCTCCCGAATCGGGGCGGCTGGTCAGGAAGCCCTCAGGAGGGCGAGGGTGCTGATCGTCGGAGGCGGTGCTCTCGGCTCTTCGGCGGCGGACGCTCTCGTAAGGGCAGGTGTCGGGCACATAACCATCGTGGACCCGGACCGCGTGGAGGAGAGCAATCTTCACCGTACCGCTCTTTTTGATGAGGAGGACATCGGGGAGTACAAGGCTCTGGTGTTGAAAAGAAAGCTCGGCCTCGTGAACAGCGGTGCAGAGGTTTCCGCCGTGGTCGCAAGGGCGGAGGCTTCCAATATCGAATCTCTCCTCGAAACCGACCTCGTGGTCGACGGGACCGATAATATGGAGTCCCGGTTCCTTATAAACGACGCCTGCATGAAACACGGGATTCCGTGGGTCTATGCAGGGGTTCTGGCCACCGGCGGAAATGTCATGTTCATTCCTCCGGAGGGGCCGTGCATTCGGTGCCTCATACCCGAACTGCCGCAGGCGGGAACATATCCCGTCTGCGAGGAAACTGGTGTTTACGGCCTCATTCCCCAGATAATCGGCAGGCTGGCCGCGTCCGAGGCCATCCGTTATATCGTGGATGGAGTCGGTGCCCCCGGCCGCCTCATCCTTGTGGAAACATGGCCCCCCTCCATGGAGGTGGTTCGCATCCCTAGAAGGCATGACTGCCCCGCCTGTTCCATGCACCGCTTCGACTTTCTGGAGGTGCGGCCGTGAGCGGGCGTTACCGGGCCGTGGCCCTTCTGTCGGACGGCATCGATTCCCCCGTGGCGGTCTACCTCATGCTGACGAAAGGGGTGGATGTCATCGCTCTCCACATGGACAACGGCCCGCAGGCCAGAAATGCAATGGAGAAGGTGAAGCTTCTTGTCGATCGTCTGGAAAGGGTCACGGGCAAAAAGATTAAACTCTTCATAGCTCCGCACCATCCAAATCACCAGATGTTCGTATCCCGTTGCAGTATGAAGTACCACTGCGTTCTGTGCAAGAGGATGATGCTGAAAGCGGCGGAGATGCTGGCGAAAAGGGAGGGCGCGGATTTCATACTCACCGGCGGCTCCCTCGGCCAGGTAGCGTCCCAGACGCTGAAGAACCTGAGGGCGGAGGAAGAGGCTGTCAATCTCCCTGTGATCCGGCCCCTGATATCCATGGACAAGGACGACATTGTTCGCATAGCGAGGGAGATCGGAACCTACGAGATATCCATCCTTCCCGGCACCTGCTGCGGCATGGCTCCGGAGCACCCCGTCACCCGGGCGAGGCTGGAGGAGATATACGAGGAGGAGGAGAAACTCCCACTGTCCAGTATGATGGAGGCCATGGGCGAAGGCATCCTTCCTCTTGAAGATTATCAAAAGCGATAACAGAGTGGTAGATTTTAAGTCGCTATTTTTCCATAAGCTTCTCATGACACCGGAGGAAGGGAACTTTGTTCGCGGAATCGCATTCGAGTCGAGAAGGCGGATGATAGAATCCCGCTTCGGGCGGGAGGCCTTTGCCGAGTACATGCGCTCGCTTTCGGAGAGAGATCCGTTCTGGAAGCAGAACATTCTGGCCACGAGCAAGATTCCTCTGGACAATTTCCTTGCCTTCAACGACGGACTGCTGGCGAGGTTTTATCACAACGACATTATGGCCTACTGGGAGTGGGGGCGCATGGCGGCGCGATGGGTCCTTACGGAAGGCCCGTATCGAAACTTCATGAAGGAGAAGGACCTGAAGACATTCATTTCCAGGGTCCTGCCCATGCTCTGGCGCCTCTACTTCACATTCGGCTCGGCCGATCTGAAGATCCGGGGGAGGAGGGTGCGCATCACCCTGAGCGGCCTTCCGAGGAAGCACCCTTATCTTGAATACACCATAATGGGCTGGATAGAGGAGGCCATGCTGGTCAAAGGAGAGAAGATAGACGACATCAGGCCGATCTCTTCCGGGCCGCCCGAGGTGGTCTATGAGTTCGTTCTCTCCCGCAATGTCGATTAAGACGGGTCCCGGAGCGGTGATAATCAGGCGTGACAATCATCAAAGATTTTTTTGTCGCACTCTTGATATATGCCGTGGTACGATATAGCATCATGGAAGAGTGCAGGCACACCCGGCCGAACCTATCCCTCCTGATCATTGCCATGGTATGTGCTGTCCTGCTTTCCGGGCTTTCCCTTGCCTCGGACAGCCCGGCGATACAGCGAACCACCCAGCAGGTCGGCGTGGCAGCCGGCAATGAAACCTCCCCATCTTCCTTTGTCCCCACCCCTTTTAACACAACAAGCGACCCGGCCTCTGCGTCGGCGAGCAGCAGCTTCCGGGACAGTGCCTCACCTCTTCCTTTTTTGATCCTTCTGGCCGCGGCCACTTTCTTCCTGACAGCCTTTAGTATAATACGGATGAAAAAGATAAAGATCGGGAAGGAGTTTGAAGGTAAGGGTTTTACTTCTTAGGAGGGTTGCTCAGCTTGGAGCTGACATAGAGCAGTGCCTTCATGTTCTTCTTCTCGCTGGTTATCTTGGCCACATCTCCGTCCCAGTTCTTCAGCGCTTCCTGGTCCTCTTTCTCTATGAGGCCAATGACCTTCTCCATCAGTTTGCCCGCCCATTTCTCTATCTTGCCGTGGGCCGACAGGGCCATGATGACATATTTGCCCTCCAGAACGAAGATGAACCTTCCGTTGTATTTTATTATGTTGAGCATGCCGGATTTGTAGCTCTTCCCCATCTTTATGAAGCTTCGGATCGTCTGAAGCTGGGCCAGAAGCATCTTCCGCTCCTCCTTGCTGAGGGTCCTGGTCGTGTGGTGGGATATGAGCTTCAGGTCTTTCTTATAGAGAAGGAACAGGTCGTCCACTATCATCTTGGCACCGGTCTCCTTCTTCTGCAGCTCCTTTATCGTCTTCTTTTCCATGGGCGGCGTCGGGGCCATCTCCTGTGACAGCTGTTCGAGGAAGTAGTTCTCTTTGTAGTCCCTCTGGAGGTCTTTGAGGTCTATCTTCACCTCCTCCAGCTTGGAGGGATCCCTGAGTTTCGCCCGAACCGCTTCCACCCGGTCTTTGAGGCCGGGAACTGCGAGTTTGCGCAGTTCGTAGTCAAGGTCCCGAATTTCCGCCGCTTTCTTGATGAGGAGGTATTCCCTCTCTATCTGCTTGATCTTAGAGGGACGCTCGATCATCTTCATTATCCTGTCGACATACTCGTCCAGCCCGCTCACATTCAGGGTGGACAGGTCCTTTTTGATGTGCTCTATGCGCTCAATGCTCTTTTCATAGGCGGCGAACATTCTGTCGAGGTCCTTCCCGCCGTCTTTTATGAGTTTTTCGAGAGGGGAGACATCGTATCCCTGAGTGGACCATTCGAGAAGCTGCCTGCTGTACTTCTCCATCTTGTCCACCTTTTTCTCCTCCTTCTGCATTACCTGCTTTCCGACTACCTCGTCACCTTCGTCCTCATGCACGGCCGAGACGATCCACTCCGCTATCTTCTTTCCGATGCCGTTTATCTTCACCAGGTCCTCGACCGTTGCGTCCATCAGGGACTCCACAGTGGGATATCCTCCGTCTCTCAGGAGCTTTGCCCTTCTGGCCCCGATTCCCGGGAGGTTCTCTATTGCAATACCCTCTTCCTTTTTGGCGGGCATTTTCTCACCTCACTCCGTTATGACCTCGAACCTTCCGTTCTCGAATATCAGGGGCATGAACTTTCTGGAGTGATGCGTCTTTCTCATCTTCACCACACCGAGATACAGGTTGGAGCCCCTGTCCGTCTGCTGAACCTTAAGGTGCAGGATACCGTCTGAAAGGAAATCCTCTATCCCGTAAAGGCCGTAAACATTCCTGTCTGTGGGGACTTCCGATATGAGGAAGGAGGTCACATCCAGGTCTCTGAGCCTCTCGAAGAACTCGAACAGCTCGGCCCTTGGGTTCTTGAAGGATGTCAGGGCGTAGAGCGCGGCCAGAGAGTCCAGCACGATGACCTCGCAGCCGAACCTCTCCTTGTAGTTCTTCAACACCCCTATGATTGAGTTCAACCAGTCGACCTTTTTGGGTTTGTCCTCCTTGCTGGCTATCTCTTTCCTTACCCTTGCAAGGTCTATGACAACCGGGTTGTCCATTCCTCTGGAAGGCATTCCCAGTTTCTCCATATGCTCCCTGATGCTCTCCTTGCTCTGTTCCAGCGTGAGGTAGATGGATTTTGTTCTCTTCTCCTTATAGGCGTTATAAATTATGCTATAGGTCAAGGACGACTTCATTGTACCCGCGTGCCCGCACACGAGAACGATATAGTTCTTCGGAACTCCCCCTTCCATAAGATCATCCAGACCGTACACATAGGTCTTTATCCTCTCGTCTTTCATTGTATTCTGGTTTTCTTCCATGAATCTCTCCTCCGTGTCAGGATTTAACAGGCAGGGATACACTATGGTATATATATGATTTTTGTGTCCTCCGCTCGATTACAGCGCAACTGTTGTGACAGATGTGACTTATGCTTATTCTCGTGCGATTACAGGGACTCTAACGGCGTTCTTCTCCTTTCTCTGCCGATACGCTTATATCCTTATCCTTCGTATGGACACACGAGAACATGAAACCGCACATAAGAGTCCTCGGAGTGGATGACGGCCCTTTTACCTTCGCTCAGAAGAGATGCCCCTTTGCCGGCGTCATGCTCCGCCTTCCCTCGTATGTAGAAGGTGCTGCTTTCGGCTCTGTGGTGGTAGACGGAACGGATTCCGCCGAAAGAATCGCCAAGATGGTGAGGTCCAGTGGCTGGATCCCTCTCCTCCACGCGATCCTCATAGACGGTGCCGCTCTTGCGGGCTTTAACCTCGTTGATATAGAACGGCTCAACAGCACCACTGGAATCCCGGTGATCACGGTCACCTCTGACAGGCCGAATCCGGAGTCCATTAAAGCGGCCCTTCGTACCCATTTCGAGGAATGGGAGGAGAGGTACGAGATGCTGGCTTCCAGAGAAATACACGAGATAACCGCAGGTGACGGTGTTCTTTACATCTCCTTTGCAGGGACGGATCTTAAAGGGGCGAAAGAGGTGATCAGAGCGAGCATAATAAAGGGCCACACTCCGGAACCGCTCAGGCTGGCACACATGATGGCAAGGGCCTTTGCTCGCTCATTCGATGAATTCTGTTAGGAAAATTTTAGGGCTTTAGCAAAAGACATATATATCAGAGTGCTATTGAATCCCCGCATTAAATGCATACGGTGGTGAAGAGATGAGTCAGATATGGTATCAAGACTACTACAGGGTGAGGAAAAAGGTGCTTACCATCGGAAGTAAGTACTGGATCGAGGACGCGCAGGGCAAAATTCTGGGCTTTACCGCACAGAAGCTCTTCAAGTTAAAGGAGGATATACGGGTCTATACCGACGAGAAGAAGACTCAGGAGTTGCTGATAATCAAGCAGGCCCAGATAATAGATGTGTGGGGGACCTTCAATGTTATCGATGCACAGACAGGTCAGATCCTCGGCTACATCAAGAGGAAATTCTTGAAATCGACGTTCCTTGCGGACGAATGGGGTGTGTATGACGCTAACAACAACCTTATCGGAGAGATTAAGGAGAATGCGGGAAGGGGGCTGGCCAGAAAATACCTGCCCGGCGGCGGCCTCATACCGGAAAAGATGGTCATGTATAACGGGAATGTGCCTGTTGTGGAAATCAACCAGAAGTTCAAGATAATAGGCGATATCTGGGAAATGAAGTGCCTCAATGTGCCCAACAACATTGACCGGCGGATCATACTGGCCGGCGTGATACTCATGGCGATGATAGAGCGGAAGAATAAGAAGTAAGCCGTTCGGTTCTGTAAAGGGGGGTTCCGCTTCACGCGAAGAACTCCCTCACCTCTTCCTCCGCCCTTTCGGTCCACTCGAAATCTATCCCCTCTTTCAGTGCCCCTGCCCTTTTGTCAAGAATCACCGCCACACCTCTGTCGGTCTCTCTGCGTATCAGACGCCCTATCGCCTGCTGTACCTTCCGTATCGCCGGCGCTTTTACGGTGTATTCCCAGCCCTTTCCGAACCTTATGTCGTAGTACCTCATCAGGGCCTGCTGCTTTGCCGTGGGTTTCGGGTATGGTATCCCCACGATTATGGCTATTTCCATCTCGCTGGCAGGGAAGTCTATCCCCTCGCTCACCCTTCCTCCCATCACCGTCGAGAAAATCCTCGCGCTCCCGCTGCCCCTGCGGAAGTCCTCTATTCTTTTCTGAAGCTCCTTCTGTCCCATCCCCCTCTCGTCGCTTATGACCTCGATTCCCCCTTTTTCCGGAGGGGGTATGTTCTTCATCACGGCCGACATTATCCCGTAGGAAGGGAAGAACACACCGGTATTTCTCCCACCCGCCTCGGCTATTGCCGCAATGTGGGCCGCAATTCGCTCCGGCATCCCTCTGTCCCGGCTCCAGTCGTCGTACTTCGTGGTCACATCGTCAACCGCCAGGATTTTCAGGTTTTCCCGCGGAAAGGGCGAGGGGAAGCGCGCCAGAGCCGAGTCTTCCGGCAGGCCGATGGATGCCCTGTACTCCTCGAGAGGTGCCAGCGTTCCTGACATGTGCACGGACGCACTGCACTCCGTTATCGCCGCCGACGCCAGCCGCGGGTCGAGGCAGGCCGCTTCCAGCCTGCTGTTCCTCTCCTCTCCCCTGTCTTTTCCCCTGATGATCAGCTTCACATACTCCGCCGCATCTATTTCCGACCAGAAGAGCATGAACGCGCCGAGGGAATGGATGTACGACCTCGGGAGCTTCTTCTCCGCCCTCTTCTTCTCCCTTATGGCCTCTCCGAACTCCAGCGTCTTTTCGAAGGCCCTGTGCAGGCTGGTGGATGTTCTGTGCGTTTCAGTCATGAGAAATTCCATCACCGCACCGGGGGGCATGAACGAATCCTCTTCCCTCACATACTCATCGTCCAGTTCCTTTATGACGCGCGCCATGAGGTCTATGAGGTCGGCCACGCTGAAGCCGTCCATTATCTCCGGGTCTCCGAACTCCTCCGTCTCTTTTCTGGCGGCAGAGAGCGAGTTCAGGCTCAGTTCCGCGCTCTCGATGTCCCTGCAGTAGTCTGGGAGGTTGTGGGCCTCGTCCACTATCAGCACGATGTCCTGAATAGATGCACCCGTCCAGTCGAGCAGTGCCCTTCTGATATGAGGATTGAAGAAGAATATGTACGGCGCCGTTACAAGCTCGGCATCCCTCATCAGTATCTTGGCCGCTTCGTAGGGGCAGATCCCGAGGCCGAGCGCCCTTTCCCTCAGTTCCTCCGCGGTGAACGGCCTTCCGCCGAGTTTTTCCATCGCCCATTCCTCTCCGTTCTCTCCGAGTCGGGAGAAGTAGGGGCATTTTCCCTCTTTTTTGTAGTCCCTGCAGAGTTTGGCAAGCTCCTCGGAGGTTCCGTTCCTGAACTCGCTGTCGGAATCCATCAGGGGGCACATGTTCGCCCTCCCCTGTATCGCCACGGCCCGGACTCCCACGGCAGCGGATTCCCTGATGACCTGAGCCTGCTGGCTGTTGGTTCTGGTGAGATAGAGTATCTTCTTCCTGCCCCCTGTTATCGCTCCGTGGGCCGCGGATATGGAGCAGACTGTTTTGCCGCTCCCCGTGCCTGACTCGATGACCGCATGCCTGCCGCTGAGAACCGTTTCTTCAATGAGGGCCATCAGCTCGATCTGGTTCTCCCGGGGTTCGTAGGGAAAAAATCCCGGCACTCCGCTCTTTTCCACACAGGGCGATAGGCCAGTCGATATATAAGAATAATCAGGGGTTCGGTGAAAGTACCCTATTCGTCGAGGTTTCTCGAACTCCAGACATCGTCCGGAATCTCCTCGTATATGTTCGCAGGGTCCTCCATCTTCTTCTTTCTTTCCTCTCCCTTCTCGACGAGCTGCATGACCCTGCTCTTCTGCAGTTTCCAGTAGTGAATTCTCCATTCCCTTCCGTCGTAGAGGCTGGTCTCCTCCCTCTCGGTGGTGAGGATCCCCGTGTCCTCCAGCAGATAGAAGATATCCCTGTCTCCGGGCTCCAGTATGTTGTCGATTATCCTCTCGCTGTATCCGAAAAAGTTCAGGATGTGCTCTGCGGTACCTCTCGCCTCCTCCTCGGGCATGCCATAGCGGTCTATGCCGTTTATGATGGCCTCCGTGAGAGAATCGACTGTCAGTGTGTTCTTCATCCCCTTGTTAAGCTTTGTAATCCGGTTCATGCACGCACCTCTTTCTGCGGTATTCATTGCTCACAGGTAGTATTTATATCTTCCGCTCACATGACCTATCGGAGCTCAAGGTCCTCTCCGCCTGCGAATATCTGCTGAACCACATTGTAAATGTCCTCGAATCCGGTCTTTTCCAGCGAGGAGACCGGGAAGAACGAGCTCAGGGCCCCCATGGTGTCGAGGGTCTGGAAGAGTTCCACTGCCAGATTCTTCTCCATCCCTCCGCTGCTCTCCAGAACTGCGTTGTACAGGGCGTAGTAGTCAAGGCTCCAGCCCATTATCTCGTTCAGCTCCTCCTCGGTCAGGGTGTCCGCCTTTCCGAGCACATTAATCTGGGGCAGTGCGAGCCGGAACTGCACCGTGGCCGAGAGCATCAGCAGCGAAACGAAACCGGACGGGGTATGGGCCATCGTCGGATCGAAGATGAAGACCACCATGCTCCTTTCCCGGCCGAACACATCTATCGTATGCGGGGCGCCGTCCCGGAAGGCGAACAGCTCAATCTGGCCCGGCGTGTCCATGAGGAAGTAGTCGGTCTCCATGTCGTCGAAGGCCTCCCTCACCTTCTCCGCATTCACCGCTATGAGGTCCGCCGCTGCAACCTGTGCGCCGTTTGGTCCCAGCCCGAACTGCTCCATCACCTCGTCGAGCCTGAGCCAGTGCCTTATGTCCACCTCCGGCGTGTAGGGCAGCATCTCCGCTCCGGGGTCGAGGTTCACCGGCACGGAGTCGTACCCGTGCTCTGACATCCAGTCCCGAAAGGCCGCCACCATGGTGGTCTTGCCGGATCCGGCGGTTCCCGTAAAATAGATGTTTATGTTCTCCATCTGTTCACCTGATGGAGATTAAGGGTGGGGGGATATAAGGCTTTCCCGTGCTTTCTCGGTTGCTCCCTTCTGCCGAGCATCTTACTCCACGAATCTTCCGTCATCCGTTGAGGTGGGGAGCTTCTTCACATTCTTCTCAAGCCACCCCTTTCTTTCGACGGACTTCACATCGAATTCCGGGACATACGGCTTGATATCCAGAAGAGGAGTCCCGTCCACTATGTCCACATCCCGAACATGCAGGATGTTTCCCTCAATCCTGATAAGCCGGACAATGGAGATACCGATGGGGTTCGGCCTGCTCGGGGCCCGGGTCGCAAATACGCCGTGTTCATCCTCGTCCATGAAAGGCCTTACCTTCAGCAGATGTTCTCTGACCATGTGGAAGTGGTAGAGCAGAAGGATGTGGGAGAAGCCGCCGAGGTCTTCAAGGCCTTCCGCAAACTCCGGAAACACCTCAACGGTTCCCTCAATACCCTCGGCCGCCGAGGACTGGATGGGTACCCCTTTCGGCTCGCTGAAGGGCGAGTGGATGATTCCGATCTGCCTGTATGTTACGCTGTCCATGCTTTCCCTTTAGATAGGATTAAGGGAGCGAGAATATAAGGGTTTGGGTTCCTCCTTTTATTGATTCTTAGACTGCTGTACCAAATCTATTAAATATGCTTGCCGGGGATTTTGGTGCGGTGTTCGACATGAAGAAAATTATCGCGATAACAATGGTCGCCCTCCTCTTCGCCGGAATGTTTGCGGTTCAGGGAGCAGAGGGCGAGGGAACGAGAGCATACGGTACTGGAGTCAAGCAGATGGTGTGTTATGTTCATAATGCCACGGAAGCCCAGTACATATTCGACTATTCCACGACCCATGTGGCCAATACGACTCTCGGGAACAGGGCTACAAGTGCGGGAGATGTGCAGACCGTAAGGCTTGACTGGTATCTCTCTCCGCAGCTGGCCGGCCCTTTTGCCGTCAACGGGAATGTAACCTTTAACATCTTTGCCAACACCACGGGTGTTTCCGCCAATGCCAACATCAACCTTGAGCTCTATGAGGTCACCTACAAAAGCGGAACCCAGACGACGGAAAGCCTTGTGGCCACCGGCGGCCCCGAGAGCTACACCCTGACCACGAGCATCGATTCCTACTCGGTTACGGCAGTGGATGTTCATCACACATTTCAGGCGGGCTCCAGCATAAGGATTCATGTGGAGATACAGGGCGGGGCCTCTTCCTACTTCACGGCCTGGTACGGTGACGCAACCTACGACTCTCGCGTCGTATTCGACTCAACTGACTACCTTCGCGTGGCGGATGTCTATACCCTCGATTACGCCAACAATCCCACCATCTCCTTCGATCCCAATTCCCAGCAGAAGGTTGTAAAGATAAGGGCCAACCTCACCGACCCCTTCGGAGGCTATGATATTCGATGGGCCACGGTTACGGTGGTTATGCCCGACGGCTCCCTTCTCCTCGACAACGCTACGATGGACCTTCTCGAGGGGACCCCTTCCACTTATAACAATATCTACGGGAAATCGATCAGCTACAACGACCTGCCCGTTGGCACATACACTGTCTTCGTCTATGCCATGGATAACAACGGGTACAACTACTACAACCACATGCAGAATTACGAGTACGGCCCGTACGGCGCCACGGGAACCGGTTATTTCAACATCGGACTCCCCAACATGCTTGACATAAACCTTGTGAACGCCTTTGACGAGCCACTTCCCGGGGCTGAAATACAACTTATCTATTCGGGAGAGGTTCTCGCCTCCGGCATCACCGATGGGAACGGAAATCTGTCCGTAGGGGTCTACAGCGGCACATATACGATAAAAGCCATCTGGAACGGCACCGATATCATGTCCGAAGATACGCTCATGGTTATAAACGGCGATGTAAACAACACCGTGGAAGGGAATACGCTGACCGTTACCTCGGACATGCAGGTGAAGATATACGGGAATGTTGGCGACCTGAACATCCATCTCAGCGATGCCGACGGAAACGATCTGGGAAACGCCGATATATACATCTCATACCCCAACGGCACATCCAGCATAAATCCGATCCGTGCTGGCTCCGGCGGAGATGCGCGGCTCTACCGCGTGCCGGGAGGGCAGTACTCCGCCTCCGTCTTCTGGAAGGGCGTGTCGGTGGCCTCGGTCACCTTCGCCGCCTCCTTCAACACCACGGCTCCGACCTTCACGGAGGAGATCTCCTGCACGGTCTATAACATCGTCATGGTTGCGGAGGACCACTCCGGCGATACCGTTTCCTTCGTGAGTATCGTGGCCAGAAATACGGATACCGGAAATGTGGAGGACTTCGGAGTCACTGACAGTGCGGGTCGGGTATCATTCCGACTTCCCGGCGGGAGCAAGGCCATTCAGGCCTACTGGCACGATGTGAAGGTGTACGAAACCCTCAATGTGGAGTTCTCGTCGTCGCGCCAGATGACGCTGGACTGCTCGATATACCGCATGACCGTTTCCGCCGTTTCCTCTTCGGACAAGCCCCTGAGCGATGTCTCCGTGGTTCTGGAAAAGGACGGCGAGGCCATAGATTACGGGATGACCGGTGAGGCAGGTACGGTGTCTTTCCGCGTGGCCCCCGGTGATTACACCCTCCGGGCAAGGCTCATAACCACCTACATGATGCAGGCCGTCGATACGGAGCAGGTACAGAACATCACGGTTTCCGGAGACACCCCGGTGAAAATGACCTTCTCCGACTATCCTCCCTCTTCCATAACCACGCCTCTGGCCCTGTTCAGCATCGCCCTGATACTGGTAATTGTCGGCAGTCTGGCCGCCATGATCTACATGAAAAAGAAGTGGCAGACGCCTCAGGAAACAGAAGTTACGGAAGTGGAAACGAGCGAGGCCCCGGCAGTTCAGGAAAGCGCACCGGTTCAGCAGGATTACAGCCCGCCGGAGTACTACCAGCCCTCGGATGAGAATCCGGGGCCGCCGAAGTTCTGAAATAAACCCTTTATTTATTTTTGTTTTCGGCAGTTTCACCTGTACATTGGGGTCCCGCTAGGAAACGGCGGTTAAGGAAGTGGCTTTCGATTAATTTGCATATAATTAAGCTTGTGATAAAACTCATCCCACTCAAATAAGATTCGATCTTTTTGTGACTCCAGTTGGAATGGGCGTGGGAATCTTTTTCTTTTCTTTCCATGGGCGATGTAATAATCAATAGAGAGGATAAATCGATTAATGATTCCAAGATAAAATACAACTTTTGTTTTAGATAATCCAATTTTTTTGAATTTATCTCTATTTCCTCTATGCACGATTTCGTGCCTTAAGGTAATGAAAAATTCAAGATGCTTATAGTCAATGAATTGAAGAATATCGAAGTCAAATACTATTTCATATATCTTTTGTACTTTTTTCATCTGGTGAAAGATGATTCCATCCAATATTGAAGTTGCAAAGCCATCTGGCCCAACTAAAACATCTTCTTTTGTTATTTTTCTGTCGAGATGGTATTTTTTTATGAATTTTACAACCTTCTCTGGGTGTTCTTGAAATTCTTCGATAATTCTATCTTTAAGATAAACTTCCATAATTGTAATAATGTGACTGAATAGGATGTAGATGATGGTTTCATTATCGTAGGAGTCAATTATTTCATCCATCACTTGAATTATCTCCGAGGGGTTCTCCACATCCTGATACAACTTCTCTTTTGATATTTCAACGAGGGCTCCAGAACAACCAAGAGCAAATATAATATGCAACAGATTATTCATGTTTTCTTCAAAAACTTTAATTGAGTTGCTTCGGGTTTTTGCCATAGCATCACCATCTTATTCTCTCCATTTTACCTGTACTTCGGCATTTCCTCCAGCCCTTCCTCTATATCGTCATCCACCCAGTA
>CAZKII010000026.1:0-18909 GCA_964552865.1 uncultured Thermoplasmata archaeon
GTGATTTCAGGGGTGTAGTTCGTCATCCAGCTCTGCTCGTACCTTGCGGTGACTCGGCCGTTCGCATCGTAGGAGTAGCGGAGGTCCATCGAGACATTGAGGGTTCGGAATGTCCATGTGGGCGAGGTTGTGGTGTACTGGCCGTCGCTCACCTTCACATACCACGCATAGTTTGCGGATGTGGCAAGGCCTGAGAGCTGGATGGATGCCCGGCTTCCGCTGCGAACATTGTACTTCGTTCCGAGGAGATTATTGTTGCTGGCATCGTAGAAATAGACCGTCAGGCTGTCCCCATTCGGATCGGAGACATCAACGCTCAGAGTCGGATTTATATCCACCGAATAGGAGTTATCTTTGGGAAGTGGCTTAATTGGGGCGTCCGGCGACATGTTCGGCATTGCTTGCGTCGTGAACGACCAAGTAGGGGAGGTAGTCGTACCATCGCCATCCGTAGCAGTAACATACCATGAATAGGTGGTTGAGTAAAAGAGGCCAAACCACTCAATTGATGCAAAACCGCTACTGCTGCCATCTGGGAGGGGATCCATAATCACAATATCCGAACCGATAAGGCTGCCATCTCCTGCATTATAGAACTTTACGGTTACCTTATTGGCCCCATCAATATCATTTATATACACACTCAAAGTGGGATTCACGCTTACTCCTGTCGCACCATCCTTCGGATTTGGATTACCCGCAAGAGGAGGATATCCGGTGCCATCTATCTGGGGCTGGATTCCTGCCGATAAAGTTACAGGATTTGCAGAGGCTGTTAGCGCATTGTATTCCGCAGCCTCCTCCGGCGTCAGATACCACTCTCTGATCATCCTGTTCGCATCGTCATACCAGTAGTGTATCTCCCCGCCGCCCGCAAACCTCTTCTCCGTCAGCCTTCCGGCCGCGTCGTATGTGTATTCCACCACATGGCCGGACACATCGGAGGCCGAATCAGACACCGAGATGACCCTGTTGTCCGCATCGTATGTGTATGATATCGTTCGCCCGTCCGATGTGCTCACCGTCAGAACATTGCCGTTCGCATCGTATGTGTAGTCCACTTCCTTCGTGAAACTCCCGTAGTCCGTCACCACAGAGACCGGCCGTCCCAGAGCGTCCAGCGTCTTTCTCACGGAGTAGGTTCCGTCGGGGGTCACATAGGTCATTGAGAGCGGCCTGCACATGTGGCCGGGGTCATAAGTATAGACAACATACGAGCCGTCCGGGTAGGTCTTGTTTATCACCTTGTTCAGCTTGCAGTGGTCATATACCGTTGTCAGACCATCCGGGTCCGTTCTCGTCAGCATATTGCCATTCGCATCGTATGTGAAACTCCAGTTCTCGCCGGTGGGCGTAACCTCGTGAACCTTCCGGCCAAGGAGGTCGTAATAATAATGCCATGTGTGGTTGTTCGCATCCGTTACCGCCACCACATTCCCCTGAATATCATATCCGTAATGCACGGTCTCGCCCAGCGGATCTGTTTCCGATACCTTCCGGCCGAACAGGTCGTACTCGTATGTGCTTTCGTAGCCCATGGCATCTGTTGAGGAAATGAGGTTCCCCGCCTCATCATAAGTATAAGAAACCGTGTTTCCCAGCGGGTCGGTTTCAGATATGACCCTGTTTCTATTATCGTATGCCTTCGTCCATGTGTGACCGAGTGCGTCGGTCTTCGAAATTCTGTTGCCGTTGTTGTCGTATGCGTATGTCGTGGAATGGCCGAGTGCGTCAGTCTGGAGAATGAGCCGCCCGGCTGCATCGTACCCGTAGGTTGTCGAGTACCCGCGCGCATCCGTGCGCTTCACGATACGGCCGAGATTGTCATACTCCAGAGAGACGGTTCCGCCGAGCGGATTGGTCTCCGAGACCTTCCGGCCGAACACATCGTAGGTATATGTCCAGACATCTCCGTTTTTATTAGTGTAAGATAGCATATTTCCTGCTGAATCGTACTTCCACGACTCTGTCCGACCATAGGGATCCGTTCTTCCTATCATTCTGCTCTCGTTGTCATAGGAGTAATTGTAAATATTCCCGTTCGCATCCGTGTATGAGAGCTTTCGCCCTGCAGTATCGTAGGTGTATGCCCTGACTCCTCCGAGAGCATCGACGCTTTCGATCATATTGTCGTGGGAATCATAGGTATAGAATGTCTCCGCAGAGCGGGCATCCCTTGTCCTTATGAGACGGCCCGCGGCATCATACCAACGCAGTGTCTCTCCCTTCAGCGAATCAACCGTTCTTATTTCATTCCCGTGTGAGTCGAAATAGTGTTTTACAAGAGCGCCAATCTCGTTCACGGAACTCCGTGTCAGCGAAATCTCCCTTACACCCTCTTTTCGGACCAGAATATCGGCCGTCCTCGAGCTTCCGTCCGGATTGATTATCTTAATGGGATTGCCATAGGCATCGTATGTTATCTGCTGGCTATTTCCGTTTCCGTCAGTATAATATACGGTATGCCCGGAGTAATCATTCTCGTATTCCGTCTCCACTCCCTCGGGATTCGTATAGGATGAAACGGAACCGGTTGCGTCAAATTCCGTCAATGAAGTGTTTCCCTCTGCATCAGTATCTACGGTAGATGCGGGATATGTGTAACTCATGGCCGCCACCACAACACCATCAAGAATACTGCCGTTCACATACTCGCCCTGTGTTACATTTAGAACGCGCCACGGTCCGATTCCTCCCGCCTTTGTGTAGGCATACTCCGTAGCAAGACCCCACGGACTTATAATTTTGGTTAAAAGACCGGTGGCGTTGTAGTAATAGTTGGTTTCATAACCGTTCAGGTCGGTAAGATAAAGAAGGTTTCCGTTCGCATCATGGGCAAGCCTCACGCTCCGCTCCATATCATCAGAAACGGCATTCACATAGCCGTCATTATCATATGTAAAATAAAGACCAAGTCCTGCATCCGAGGCGATTCCCGTCAGAGCTCCGTTCGTGCCATATAAAAGGTCAACCCCTCTACCGTTTTTATCCTCCATACGGGTCAACTTCCCATAACTATCGAACACTCTGACCGACCCGTCCATTGAGGTAATGTAGTAATTCCCAGCGTTCTCAACAAGCTTTATATCGGTGCCGGGCGGTGTGCTGTAAAGCCCGTCAGCATAGGCCTTGAACCGCCATGCCGCGCCGGTTCCGTCGTAGTAATCTGCGTAACTGGAATTAGTCAGGTTCAGATGCGCGAGATACGGAGAAGTCCAGCCCGTGCCGAATATGGAGGCCTCGCTGGCTCTCTGGCTGTTATAAGCAAGAGCAAGGTCAATTTTTGAAGCTCCCGTTCCCACTGAAATGAGATTTCTGGTCAGTCTCAGATCTCCGGTCATGGCATCGACATTACCGGCCACTTCTCTCGACTTGGCGGTGCCAATAAAGTTAGGAACGCTAACACTAGTGGCAAGAGTCCACTCTCCCGGCGTCTCTCCCTGATCGTATATTCCGTTGCCGTTCAAATCGACCCAACCGTCTATTATGCCGTCTCCGTCGGTATCATTATTCACTGGGTCGGCCGTAATGGCAGATACCGTAATATTGAGGGCGGACAGTATTACCGTTCCGGCAGATGAAGATGAGATAGTTATGGGAACCGAAATATAGGTATCATTCTCGCCGAGATTTTCGCATATATAGCGGTTCATGGCATACGAGAATTCAGGGCTTGCGGAGCAGCTCATGTGGGCATCGGAAGACCATACAGGGCTGAGTGCGGAGCCGACTTTCATCGAAATATCTTCTCTATAGATCTTTTCCTTCAAGAGGAGGAGGCCGCTGCTGTTCGTCCAGAGAATATTGTTGCCCCAGATCATGGGATTCATAGGCTTGGAACCAGATTCTACAGTCAGAAGTTTTTCTTCACCAGTCCATAAATCAAAGTAATGCAGTTCCCCTGCTGATGTAGTCCATACAAAGGCGTCCTCGTAAGCGGATATCTCTTTCACCTCAGAGGCGGATATCAATCTCGTTTCGTGCGTTATGATATTATATGTCTTTATTCCGTTAATCTCGTCGGCAGTGTATACAAGATAGTTGCCAGCTATGTCATATACAGGGTTCGTGATACCCGATATTTTCAGTATTTCGGAATTATTTGAAAGGTCATAGAGATGGAGAGTGTGGTTTGTCGGACCTGCGAGGCCGGTGGAATAAGCCACAAAAGAATTCCATATCTTCGGTTTATATGCCTGTTCGCTCCCGATTGCGTAGTGTGTCCCATCAGTTCTGAGAACATATAAGTTGTAATATGTCCCCCACACAGTGGTATTTCCCCATATGTCCGGGTCATAACCCCCTCCTCCTGCACATACTTCTTCCTGTGAAGTGAAATTCCACGCCATGATATAAAGGTCAGAACCATGATCCGGCTGAGGCGGAGATTTCACCCTTGTCCATACCACCCAATCTCCATATATCGCCGGATTGATATCTGTCCCAGGTGGAGTGGGATTATCCGAACTTACCTTTATTTTTTGACCAGTCAGAATATTTTTAACATATATCCTTGAGTTCTCGACATATGCGACCCAGTTCTGATATAAACTGCTTCCGGAATAAAGACTAATATTCTCCACACCCGTCGAATTCCCAAATGGATTTAGCTCTCCGGAAATAGACATATAGCCTATGTCAGCACTCGGCTTCGTACCGTTCTTCACAGGGATATTCACAGATATGGTCTTGTTTCCGGGTATGATGTAATTCAGATACATGGTGGATGAGCCATCGCTAAAGGCGTTTATTACAGTGGAATTAGCGGAATTGACATTTATCTCCTCTCCATCGCTTAAAGCATCGTTGTCACTGTCCACAGAGAGCGTATTAGCAGCGGTATATGTGCTGAAATGGGAAGTCTTTGCCCACACGGCGCCATCACCGACGCCAGTATCCTCTCCCAGAGACTTCATCATCATTATCCTCCACGCATCACCATCCAAATAATACATCCTTAACTGATGCTCTTTTACCGACGAAGGGAGAAAATCTATCCTCATCTGTACATAGGCACTTAATATTGAAGTATCACTGCTTTCCACGGAAAAGTACTTGCCGATGCTTGCGTTGAGATATACATCGGGGACTATTGAACTGATAACGGGAATTGCCGTAGTATTGTTATCGGCGTAATCTACAGCCACACTAACCCCGATGTCTGGGTTATATGCCACCGCATCCGGCGTAAAACCGCTTCCGTCTGGAGCATTGAAAACAAAAGGATCTGTATCTACGTTATCAGGAAGCATATCAGCATCGGAATCGGCATCGAAAACAAAAACCCCTCCGTGTTTCCATGTAATGGTAAGGGTTCCATTATCCGCAGAAAGGTCTAGAAGAGGGTTCCCCTGCAGATTCGGAGCTGCGATGCACTCAAGAGGGAGGGTCCAGTCAGTCCCGTTCCTGCTTGCGGTGTACATTATAACACCGCCATCTGTTCTCTCCTCAATCCAGATGACATAAAGATAGCCAAAAGTCCTGTCCACTGCTATTCTCGGATAAACGGAATTCCAGTCACTATGACTCAACTGTGTGGGCTCGTTCCAGTGCCTGAAAAAGCCATGCCAGCCCGTTCCTGTATTATTTGTGTAGAAGACCTCCGTATCTCGATTCGTCATGTTTCGAGGGTTGAAATTGGGATCCATCCCAATATAAACCATGTGAAGATTCCCATCATTATCTTCCGCAATGTCCCACTCCTGCCCCATACCGTTCGCAGAGGCAACCACACTCTGGAAGGTCACAGTGAGCATCAAAGCCACCGCAACCGCTGCGAATAAAGCCTTTCTCCCTGCCATAATATCGCCACATACCTGTATGCATGTAAACTATTTAAATTTTGTCTTTAACAGGTTCCTAACTCCCCACATCCGCCCACTCCCTGAAAACCTTTTATCCCCCCGGCCCTTTATCCTCCGCAAACAGGGAGCGATACCATGGATATAGAACTGCCCTACGGAGAAAGGAAGCTGAAGGTCAGCGTTCCGGAGAGGAATCTGGCCGGTGTCATACTGCCAACGGACATCTCGCCGGAGGAAGGCGCGCGTGAGGCCATTGTTTCCGCACTGGAACGGCCGATGGGCTCCAGACCTCTGAAAGAGATTGCGAAAGGACGAAAGGATGCGGTCATAGTGGTGGACGACAACACGCGGCCCTGCCCCACATGGGAGATGATGCCGCCGGTTCTGGAGGTACTGAACAAGGCCGGCATTCCAGACGGGAAGATAACGGTCATATTCGCAACCGGCACCCACAGGACCGTGAGGGACGACGAGGCCCAGCGCCTTCTCGGAAAGGACATCGCTTCCAGGGTCAGATACATCAGCAACGACCCGCACGGAGACGATTTCACATATGTGGGCACCACATCCAGAGGAACGGACATAGAGGTGAAGAACGCATATCTGGAGGCCGACCTGAAGATACTTCTGGGCGATGTGGAGATTCACTACTTCGCAGGGTACGGAGGGGGGCGAAAGAGCATCCTGCCCGGAATCTGCAGTTATAAGACGATTCAGGAGAACTACATCGCCAACTTCTTCGACCACACCGCCGCCCCCGGCATTCTGGACGGAAACCCCATGTACGAGAACATGACCGAGGCCGCAAGGCTGGCACCCCCTGACTTCACCCTCAATGTGGTTCAGAACAGCAGGCACGAGATAGTCGGGGCATTTGCCGGGGATTTCGACATGGTGCTGAGAAAGGGTGCGGAGCTCATAGACCGAATGTATAAGGTGAGCGTCAAGGAGAAGGCGGACATAGTGATAGCCGCGGCCGACGGCAACCCGCACGACATAAACATGTATCAGGCATACAAGGCGATTCACCTCTCATTACCCGTGGTAAAGGACGGAGGACGCATAATCCTGGTGGCCGCATGCCCCGACGGAATGGGGAGCAAAGCGTACGAGGAGTGGCTGAGAGAATACGACACCCCGGAAGAGGTGGAGGCCGCACTGAGGAAGGAGTTCATCCCCGGAGGCCATAAGGTGTATTTCCAGTACAACGCCATAAAGAGAGCGAAGATAAGCATGGTAACGGAGATGAACAAAGAAACCGTGGAAGGCCTGCTCAGATTCAAGTATGAGGAGAGCGTTCAGGGTGCGCTGGAAAAGGCCATTGAAGAATACGGCGAGAACAGCAGGGTTCTGGTGATTCCGAGGGGAACGACAACGCTGTCGGAGTGGAAGGCTTAGGAAGGGAAAGACTAGCTCTGCTCCATCTTCTCCTCTTTAATGACCAGCGGCGTCCCGCATACCGGGCATCTCATGTCCCTGAGCGTCTGGCCCATGCCGGCCAGCTCCTTCTCTATCTCCTCCATGTTCTCCAGAGGGATGCCCTTTTTGCATGTGACGCAGTAGGCCACCTTCCTTACCGTGGGTGTGTCTTCCATGTGGCCAATATAGGAATAAAAGCATATAAGGTTAGCGGTCTTTTTCGGAGCGGGTGTAAGGGTTATATACCCGAAAATATTAGGAGGCCCCGTGCCGGGGTGACAGAGCGGCCATGTGGCGGACTGCAGATCCGTATACGGGAGTTCAAATCCCCCCCCCGGCCCCACTTCTCAATTCAACGGGTCAGCTCGGAGTCCACGGCTACCTTTACGATCTCGCTTATGTCCATATTCTCTGGGGAAATGGGGCCGATGCCCACGATTGTCCTGATGGGCAGGGAACCGTTTTGGATCGCATTTCCGAAAACCTTAACGGCCAAGCCACTGTCGGACAGAAGAAAGACCTCGTGAACGTCCGGTGAAAATCTCATTGTTGCTTTCTGAGGCCCCTTCTTCTCACCCATGGCTCCAGCGCGGCCCAGTGCCCTCTCTACCCCAGATATTACCACCATAGGTGGCAACCGGAAGGTTCTGTACTCGTAATCCCGTTCGTACTTCCTTCTGACAACAATTGCTGTAACAAAAATAAGAGGAGGAAAGAATGAAAAAGCTATGAGAAATATCGCGAGGAAGAAAGAATACCCGGACTCCAGCCAGGCCCACAGCAAGGAGAGGAGGAGGACCAAAGTTGTGGTCACCTCCAGCACCAATATATAGGCGAATAGCCTCCTGACATTGACCCATTTCCTATTTTTGGCCATATGCTAGCTAGAATACATGAGAAACATATAATACTTTTGTTCACCCGAAAAATATCATCAGGATCATTGCGTAGCCGATTGCGGTCATGGCCAGCGACACGATTACGGCGATGATAAGCAGTCTCCTTCTCTTCCTGAAGGTTTCCTCGTCCGGCGGCGGTGTGTAGTTGAGAATGTTGCTTACCGGCATCTCACTCTCCCTTGTCCTTTATCCTCTTCAGCCGGAATGTGTTCTCCCTCTCCATCTCCTCCAGCCTCAGCTCAATGAACCGCTCGGCCTCCTGCAGCTCCGGTATCACCTTGAACTCCAGAGCATTGACCCTTCTCTTGGTCTTCTCGATCTCGTCCAGCAGCTTCTTCATGGTGGTCTCGATCTCCGCAGCCCGTATTATGCTTTCCACAAGTTCTTCATACGCCTTGGCGGCGTCGTTTATGTAGGGAGATGTGCCGATGAGGCCGTATCCCCTCTCGTCCACCGGTGTCCGTATGCTGTTGGCCTGTATCTGCGGAACCACCACGCCCATGAGGTTTCTCGATTCCAGCTCGATCTCCGGGTGCTTGGTCAGGGCGAAGGCCGCCGATTTCACCGCAAAGGAACCTTCCACTGCGGACGCGATTGCGATGCTCTCCTGCGCCGCCTCGTACTGCTCCACAAGGGTCCCCCTCATCTCCTTAGCGCTCTCCAGAATGTTGAAGAACTCCATGATAAGGCCGTCCCTCTTCATCTTCAGCAGTTTATGGCCGCTTCTGGATATGGCTATCTTCTTCTTCACGCCGAGGAGTTCGGAGCGGGTCGGTTTCACATCTCTTATGGCCATCTGATTCCCTCTTTATTCCTTCTTCCTGTGAGCCGGGTGGTATTTCTCTATGAACTTGCGGTCGATCCTGGTCAGAGCATCCTCGGGCAGGCTGGCGATGAGCTCCCATGCGAGGTCAAGCGTCTCCTCTATGGAGCGGTCCTCGTTCTGGCCCTGTCGGACGAACCTGTCCTCGAAGAGGTCTGCGAATTCCAGGAATTTTCTGTCCCTGTCCGAGAGCGCCTCCTTCCCCACAATGGCCACGAGACCGCGCAGGTCCTTCCCCTCGGCATACGCCGCGTACAGCTGGTCCGATATGGCCTTGTGGTCCTCCCTCGTCATCCCCGGCCCGATTCCCGCGTTCATCAGCCTCGAAAGGGATGCTGAAACATTGATCGGGGGATAAATGCCTCTCATGTGAAGCCCCCTGTCGGCGACGATCTGGCCTTCGGTGATATAACCGCTGAGGTCCGGTATCGGGTGGGTTATGTCGTCTCCGGGCATGGAGAGAATGGGAACCTGAGTGATGGACCCCTTCTTCCCCTTTATCTTTCCCGCCCTCTCGTAGAGCATGGCAAGGTCGGTGTACATGTATCCGGGGTAGCCTCTCCTTCCGGGGACCTCCTCTCTGGCCGCTCCTATCTGCCTCAGGGCCTCGCAGTAGTTGGTCATGTCGGTGAGGATGACGAGAACATGCATACCAAGGTCGAATGCAAGGTACTCCGCTGTGGTGAGGGCAAGCCTCGGGGTGATTATCCTCTCGATCGCAGGGTCATCCGCAAGGTTCAGGAAGACAACGGCCCTCTGAAGCGCGCCGGTCCTCTCGAAGTCGTCCATGAAGTGGTCCGCCTCCTCGTGGGTGATCCCCATGGCCGCAAAGACCACGGCGAACTCTCCCTCGGTACCGGGAACCTTCGCCTGTCTGGCTATCTGAAGCGCGATGTCGTTGTGCGGAAGGCCGGAGCCGGAGAAAATCGGCAGTTTCTGCCCTCTTACCAGCGTGTTCATGCCGTCTATTGTGGAGATCCCTGTCTGAATGAACTCCTTGGGCGACTCCCTCGCATAGGGATTTATGGCCGCACCGGTAATGTCCAGTTTCTTCTCCGAAATGATCGGGGGGCCGCCATCCAGAGGAGCACCAGCACCGGATAGAATCCTGCCGAGCATGTTCTTCGACACTGGCATCTTCAGGGTCTCGCCGAGGAATCGCACCCGGGAAGCGCGGTCTATTCCAGCGGTCCCTTCGAATATCTGAACAGCAACGAGGTCCTTCGAGGTATCCAGAACCTGACCCCTTTTTTGAGAGCCGTCGGGCAGTATTATGCTCACCAGTTCTCCGTACATCACCGGCTCGGTCTTCTCAACGAAAACCAGAGGGCCGGCTATCTCGGTAATGGTCCTGTAATCCTTCATCAGATCGCCTCCTTGAGTTTCGCCATCTCTGCGGGCATCTCCCTTATGATCCTCTCCAGAATCTCATCCACATTCTCCTCGAACTTGGACCTTCCGAGCTCGGTCTTCATGGGCAGGGAGGCGATGCTCTGGAGCGGCACACCTCTCTTGAGTGCTTCCGCAGCGGAGTCTGCGAACACCTTTATGGCCTTCATCATGGCGAACTGCCTCTTCAACGGGCTGTATGTATCCACGCTGTGGAATGCGTTCTGCTGGAGGAAGAACTCCCGTATGAGCTTGGTTATCTCCAGAATCAACTGCTGGTCCTCGGGAAGCGCATCGGAACCCACGAGTTGGACAATCTCCTGAAGCTCGGCCTCCTTCTGAAGCAGCCCCATGGCCCATGACCTCAGGGAGTCCCACTCCGGGTCCACATTCTCGTCGTACCATGACTCCAGAGTGGTGTTGTAAAGCGAATATGAGGTAAGCCAGTTTATGGCGGGGAAGTGCCTCCTCTCCCTCAACTTGGTATCGAGGGCCCAGAAGACCTTGACTATCCTCAGCGTGTTCTGAGTGACCGGCTCGCTGAAATCTCCGCCCGGCGGGGAAACCGCACCGATGACGGATATGGAGCCCTTTTCTCCGTTAAGGCTGACCGTTCTCCCGGCCCTCTCGTAGAACTCGGACAGCTTGGATGCCAGATAAGCGGGGTATCCCTCCTCTCCCGGCATCTCCTCGAGCCTCGAAGAGATCTCCCTCATGGCCTCGGCCCATCTCGAGGTGGAGTCGGCCATGAGCGACACATCGTAGCCCATATCCCTGTAATACTCCCCCAGCGTCATTCCGGTATAAACCGAGGCCTCTCTGGCCGCCACCGGCATGTTGGAGGTGTTCGCAATTAGTATAGTCCGGTTCATGAGCGGCTCGCCGTTCCTCGGGTCCTTTAGCTCCGGGAACTCGGTAAGAACCTCGGTCATCTCGTTCCCTCTCTCGCCGCACCCCACATAAACGACTATATCCGCATCGCTCCACTTGGCCAGCTGCTGCTGTGTGACCGTTTTTCCCGTTCCGAACCCGCCGGGTATCGCCGCGGTTCCGCCCTTTGCAAGGGGGAACAGGCTGTCCAGAATCCTCTGGCCCGTGGTTAGTGGGATGTCCGGCTTCAACCTCTGCCTCACCGGCCTCGGCTGCCTTACCGGCCACCTGTGCATCGGCTTTATCTCCGTGCCGTCCTGAAGCTTCACTATCGTTTCCTCAACGGTCTTCTCACCGGGGAAGACCTCGGCCACTGTGCCGCTTATCTTGGGGGGGACCATTATCCTGTGCTCCAGTTCGTACTCCATGGTGGTGGCTATGATATCGCCGCCCTTCACCGCATCTCCCGGAGAGACCTTAACATCGATCTGCCACTTCTTATCCCTGTCAAGGGCGTTGGCGGTGATTCCCCTCTCGATGAAGTCCCCCTTCTTCTCCATCAGCACGGAAAGCGGCCTCTGAATGCCGTCGTATATTCCGCTGAGGAGGCCGGGACCGAGCTCCAGCACCAGCGGCCCCTTGGTATCCACAACCGGTTCGCCCGGCCGGATACCCGTGGTATCCTCGTAAACCTGTATGACGGACTTGCCGCCCTCTATCTTGATCACCTCGCCCATCAGCTTCTCATCTCCCACCAGCACCACATCGTACATCCTGGGGGATATGCCCGTAACCGTAACCACCGGGCCGGCAACCCTGTATATCTCACCATTCTCGCTCATAACATCACTCTCTCTTAATTATCCTGATTTGTAAAGGTCAACGCCTATGGCCCTCTTGACCTTCTCCCTCAATTCGTCCTCCTCTCCGCCTATGGTTATGAAGACCGGGTGTATGCTATCCAGCATCCTCGCCCTCAACCCCTGCGAAAGGGAGCGTATCTCGTCCGCATGGACAACCACGATCCCCACCTTCTCGTTGCTCATGACCTCCCGTATGGTGGCCTCCAGATTCTCGGGGGCGGTGGCGTGAATGTTTCGGATGCCCGCCAGCCTGAAGCCCAGAACGAAGTCCTCGCTACCCACGGCCGCTATCTCCATCATAGTACCAGCAACTCCTTGATCATGCTCTCCGGCAGGTTGTTGTCCTTCCCCTTCACGATTATCCGGATGAAATCCACCTCCTTCTTCTTCCGTATGATGAAATCGATCACCGGCAGAACGGAGAGCGGATAGATGCGCGACAGCTTCTCGGATGTCCTCATAAGGTATCGGTCCAGTTCCAGGGCGATTCGCTGGGCCCCTGCATCCGGGATGACTCCGCGCAGGTCGTCTCGAAGCGCCTCTTTAATCGCATCAAGTGCCTCCTTCGTATCCATCCGCGAGATCTCTTTCAGCCTCTCCTCCGTCAGGGCAGAGCCTCCGGGTATCATGTACCCCATTATCTTCTCGGGCTTCATCCCTTCCAGCTTCAGCTTCAAAAGGTTCTTGGAATTGACCACATCTATTTCCTTCCGAATGAACATGCGGTATATCTTCATCGGCCTGGAGTTCCCCTTTATCGCATCCAGCAGGGTAACATAGTACTCCCTGTCGTAGAAATCCTCGATCTCGGATAGGTCCCTTGACTTAGAGAAGCGCTCCATCAGATCGGCAGGGGGGACGGCAAAGCCTTTCCGGGCGAGGGCGTCTATCACCGCTTCCGTCCTATCCTGTCCCGCAAGTTCCCTCAGAAAGTCCTCCGAGAACGACCCTGCGGGGATCACCGATTCCAGAACCTCCTCCGGCGGGATTCCGTGCTCCACGCCCCGGATCACGGTCTTTATGTTCCGCACATCCCACATGTCCAGATACTCCTCCACCATGTGTTTCAGGTCCCCTTTGCAGAACGAGAGAATAGCCCTGTAGTTCCTTGCAAGGTTCATGTTCAGGGCCTTCTCTATCAGTTCGCTGCCTGAGTACTTGGGGGCAAGGGCCACCATCTCCTCCCGATATGTAGTCTCACCTAGAAGTCTGGCGATCTGGGACGGCTCCATCTTCATCAGCTTCGGATATGTGTCGGAAGAGAGCAGGTTCTTCTTCTTCCCTTTGACCCTTGCGGTGACATAGGGGTAGTTCCCCCTGTCTACGGGGAGCCTGACGATTCCGGAAAGGAAGGACATCACATCTCACCGTCCGGGAAAATTATGCCGGATATCTCACCTGCATTTTTCTCCCATATCTCGCTCACAATGTCGTCGAACCTCATGTCCAGAACCACAGAGCCGTCGGTGCTCTCAGCAAGGAATCCCCCGATGCAGTCTATGTTCTCCCCCACCGTGAAGTTCGGGATTCCGGAGAAGAAACGCTCTTCCCCTGCACGGCAGCGGATGACACCGCCGGAAAGCTCCGCCACCACTCTTCTGGCCATTGCGGAGTAGTACTTCCTCTTCACATCGTCCGGAAGGTTGCGGAAGTGGTCGAGAACAGCGTTGTGGGCATAGTCCAGTATCTCTTTGCGGGACTCGAGAAGCCTCTTCTTGACCTCGACCTCCGTTCGTGCGGCCTCTCTCTGCTTCAACTGAACAACGGCTTCTTCCATGCGCCTTCGATAGTTTGCGAGGATTTCATCCCTCTTTTTTCCGGCCTCGCCGAGCATCTTCTGCCTTTCCGCCTCTGCCTCGGAGATAATGCGCTTCTCCTCCGCCTGACTCTCGGCGACTATCCGTTCCACTATGTTTTCCAGTCCCATGGGCTCACTTCTTCCCTTTTACATCTTTCCCATGAGCAGGAAAGCGATCAGGAACCCGAAGATGATGATGGTTTCCGGAATGACCGTGAGGATCATCGCCTTACCGAATATCTTCTCGTTCTCAGCCAGCGCACCCACAGCTGCGGAACCGATCTCTTTCTCGGCCCATGCCGTGGCAAGTGCTGCCAGCCCTATCGCTATTCCCGCCGCCATCGCTATTGCTCCTGCACCTTCTAACAGTACCATTTTTCATGCCTCCTTTGTGTATTTTCTTCTGTATCTCAGGGGATTGAACTTCTCCCCGCCGCCTATGTAGAACTTCGAGAAGAATTCCACATAATGCAACCTTAATGTCTGGATGAGCGGCCCCATAAGGCCAAGGGCAAGATTGAGCGAATGCCCCAAGATGAGAATTATGACGCCTATTGCAACACCAGCACCGCCCCCCTCTATGGCAGGCATGGCCATGTTCTCGTTGAACGCCATTGCGATGCCGACGGACGAGAGGCCGATTGCGTAAATCCTCGTATAGGAAAGGAGGTTACTCGCAAGCCCGGGAAGTTCCAGCACGCTGTTTATCCCCTCCACCATATAGGTCATGACGATTCCGATAACAAGGAGTATTATTCCCGCAAGAATCGGGGGGTTCGTGAATGACATCTCCGTGCCGTGTATGAGTGAGGGGAGGGCTGCAAATGAGAATAGTACGAAACCTACCAGTATGAGAATCCAGCCGATCTTCTCCAGAACCGCTTCTTTAAGCCCGTGCTCCGCTTTGACCGTGAAGAAACCGAGGACATAACCGATGAACAGGTGAGCGATTCCGATATAGACGCAGAGTACAAGCATGGCTCCCACCATCTCCGGGCTGGCCCTGTGGACCGGGAATTCGATGCCCATCAGGGAGAACTCCACATGGTGGCCCAGTATCTCAAAGCCGAAGAACTCGTCGAACAGGAAGCCGAATATTATGGTGGAGATGCCGGAGTAGAGAAGGATTTTATTGAGCCCGGGAGCACCGCCGCCCATTCCAAGGGTTTTCATAAGCTTCGTGAAACCGCCTGAGAGAACAAGGGCGAGAATTGCGATCCCGTAGCCCATATCTCCGAGCATGAGGCCGTAGAACAGAGGGAATGTGAGGAACATCAGGAATGTCGGGTCCACCTCGTCGTACTTCGGAAGCGAGAACATCTCCATGAGCATCTGCAGAGGTCTGGCCGGCTTCGGAAGATTCTGCTTGGTGGGTGGCTCCTCCTTTTTTCGGTCCCATTCCAGTTCCAGAAGCTCAACCACTCCCTTCTTTATGCCACCCATATCCCCCTTCAATCGGGAGAGTGAGGAAGCGGGGATCCATGCGTCCACAACGAAAGAGTGAGAGGCGGTTCCGAAGCGAAGGGGTGTCTCCGCCATGTTGGCCTCTATCGAAAGCTCCTCGAGGGATGCCAGAACAAAGAGGCCGTGCCGCTCTCTTAGCGTCTCGATTCTGCTGTTGATCCCGGCCAGGCGCTTTTCGAGGTCGCCGATCTCCGAGGTCAGTCTGTGAATGGCGGCAAGGGGCTTCTCGCTTATGTTCGGCAGGGGCACCTCCGAAAAACCCGATTTTCCGAGGATCTCCGATGCCTTCGCCTCCGCTTTCTTATCTATGAACAGAACGATGACCTCCCCTGTTATGATGTCGTAATCCGCACCGAGTGAGGATATGGCAGGGGTAGGGTCCGACTTCACACGCCCCACGAAGACGGAAATCGAGCTGTAATCCCTCAGAAGCGCAAGGGGCAGGTCTATGTGTTTCAAAGGCTCCAGAGCAGAGAGCTTCGCCCTTTTTTCCGCCAGAAGGCCCTCCACTTCCTTCCGGGCATGTGCCTCCGAACTTATCTCCAGCTCAAGGTTGGATATGGCCGCATCTATTTCGGCCTGAATCTTCTTCACGGGAATCTTCTCACGGGTAGGGAACTCCTCCTCTTCCATGTCGAGGTTCTGGGAAATGCTCATCATGTCCAGAAGCCGGCGGGACGCGCGCTCCGCCTCTGGCAGGGGGTTCCCTATGTCAAATACATCGTCAGTTTCCTTGTAATCGATAATGTGAAAGGAGCCGGCCCTGTAGAGGAAATCCACTGTTTCCGGCAGGGCGTCCATTGTGCCCAGAAGGAGCACTCGCTTCATCCTTTCAGTCTTGAACATCGAATTCCCTCGCAAATATATCCTCAACCGCGCGGATGACCTGAGGTTTTCGAGCGGCAGCCCCCTCCTTGCGGACGGTCGCCAATCTGTCTGCCTCGGCCAGCCTCTCCGCTCTCTTCCGCTCCTCCTCGGCCCGGGCGGAATCCAGAGCATCCTTCATCATCTTCCTCCCCTCTTTCTCGGCCGATGCGACGATGGCGCTGGCCTCCGCTACCGCCTTCTCCTTTATGGCTGCGGCCTGCCGGAGAGCCTGTTCCCTTCTGGTGGCAGCCTCCTTCTCGGCGGCCTTTATCTTCATGAGTACGGCTTCTCTTTCCATGGTCTCGAAGGTGTCACTTTCTTATAGTATAAAAAAACTGCGCCGTAATGAGATAGGAACATCGGCCATAAGCGATTTATCCCCTGAAATTGGCACTTTAGCGCTATAGTTGGACAGGGCGAGAAAACAGGGTATGCAGGGCGGGAAAATAGGGCAGATGTGGGGAATCCACTGTTTTGAAGGATTGAAGAGATCGCTCAATCGCCTTGACTCGATTATGTGGACATAATGTACTGCCATCGACCGGACCCGGAAACACCGCTGGAGGAGACCATCTCCGGCATAGAATACATCCTTGACAGCGGCATGGCCCTTTACTGGGGCACGTCCGAGTGGCCTGCCGACAGAATCAAAGAAGCGGCCGGAATCGCCCGAGAGATCGGGCTCATGCCACCGATTGTCGAACAGCCCCATTACAACATGCTGGTGAGGGAGAAGGTGGAAGAAGAATTCCTCCCGCTGTACGACGAGCCGGGAATAGGCCTGACCACATTCAGTCCGCTGGCCCCAGGAGTGCTCACTGGCAAGTACAACAACGGCATACCCCCAGGGTCAAGGCTCGACCGGTTTTCATGGCTCAGGGATACCACATAGAGAAAATTCTCTCGGAATGAGCGGCTACTGTTCCCAGAAAATAAGCGATGAAGAAAAAATGAGGTAATGGGTTTGGCGGGGATTTACTCTCCCTCACGGAGCTCCGGATCCTCTTCCATGTCATCGCCGGTATAATCCTCATCCTCTGTAATCTCATCGCTTTCCTCCTCCGACCCGTCGGAAGCGGATTTTCTCTTAACTGCACCCATTATCAGAGCGCCGATCAACGCCCCGACGAGCAGGCCCACAAGGAGCATGGGCAGAGCGTTCGAGGAAACTATTTCCGTGCCGGATGTTCCGTTTGTCTCCGTGTTCCCCTCGTTGTTCGCGTATGTGGGCGATGTGCCGTCCTTATACTCCTGAAGGTTCGTTATTCCGTCACCGTCCTTGTCCTGAGATGCGTCCGCACTGCTGTTGGGGTTCAGACCGTACAGGAGTTCCCACGAATCCGGCATCCCGTCGCCGTCGGTGTCGTTGAGATATGTGTCCTCTATGGGCGCCCATGCGGTTTTGTTGATGTACACCGTCTGGTTCTCGTAGACAGTGTGGTTCTCATACACCGTCTCGTTGTGATACTCCACAGGTGGCTCCCATCTCGAGGGGTCGAAGGGATACGCATCGTCGGTGTTGTTCACCCCATCGCCGTCGGAGTCCGCGGAGATATGCAGGGTGAACGAGACCGTGTCCGTTCCGCCGTGGCTGTCCGAAACCGTGACATTCACGGTGAAGCTCCCCGCCTCCGCAGCTGTTCCCGTTATCAGTCCCGTGGAGGAGTTGATGGACAGCCATGACGGAGCGCTCATGAACCACATAAGAGCGTCGCCGTCAGGGTCGCTCGCCGTGATGAGGAGAGAGTACGGGATGTCCAGCGCTCCGTCGGGCGCAGTGAAGTTCCGTATGGTCGGTGGGTCGTTGATGTTCTTTACTGTGAGGGTGAAGTTGTGGTAATCAAGTCCTCCGTTGCCGTCGGAGACCGAGATATTGACCCAGTAGCTTCCGACATCCGCATTGCCGGGCGTGCCCGAGATGGTGGAGCCAGAAAGAGTAAGCCAGCCAGCATCCGTATCGAGGGACCACGAAAGAGCGTCGCCGTCAGGGTCGGTGGCGGAGTAGTCCACTGAGTAGGGACTGTCCTGCGTGGCCGTCGTGGTGTCTGCCGTCGTTATTTCTGGCGGGTCGTTCACATTCTGAACGGTAAGAGTGAAGTTGTGGTAATCCGTTCCACCGTTGCCGTCCGATACTGAGATGTTCACGCACCAGGTTCCCACATCCGCGTTGGTGGGGGTCCCCCACAGATGGGAGCCATCGAGGTTGAGCCATACGGCATCGGTCGTCACAGACCATGTTAGAGTGTCATTGTCGGGGTCGGTCGCCGAATAATCGACGGAATAGAGAGAATCCTGCGTGGCTGTGGTCAGGTCGGTTGTCGTTATTGTCGGCGGGTCGTTGATGTTCTGAACTGTCAGGGTGAAGTTGTGATAGTCGATTCCTCCGTTTCCGTCGGAAACGGAGATGTTCACCCAGCAGGTTCCGACATCGTACGGTCCGGGTGTACCTGAAATCGTTGAGTTGGTGAGTGAAAGCCATGAGGCGCTGGTGGACAGAGACCATGTTAGGGTGTCGTTGTCCGGGTCGCTTGCGTTGTATGTGACGGAATATAGTGAATCCTGGATGGCTGTGGTTATGTCAGTTGTCGTTATTGTGGGTGGGTCGTTGACATTGATGACCGTTATCGTGAGGTTGCGGTAGTCGGTTGAACCTCTTGTGTCCGCGACGGTGATGTTTACCCAGCAGGTTCCCACATCATATGGGCCGGGTGTT
>CAZKII010000027.1:0-5280 GCA_964552865.1 uncultured Thermoplasmata archaeon
CCTATCTCTCCGCAGGTGTTATGATGGACATGAAGATTATCGAGGAAACGGTCTTCCGCCTTCTGGCCGATGCCAGCACGGGCGTGCCCCCGGATGTTAAGAAAGCCCTCACAGAGGCCTATGAGAATGCCGACAGCGATATGGCCAAGATGAACCTCAAGGCGATTCTGGAGAACATAGACATAGCCATGGGGGAGAGGAGGCCGCTCTGTCAGGACACCGGTGTTCATATCTTCTTCGTCAGGGGGAATCTAAAGCTCCTTGACAGCATATCGGATTTCGAGGAAACCATCAAAAGCGCCCTCGAAAGGGCCACGAAAGAGGTTCCGCTGCGGCCGAACGCTGTGCACCCGATAACTCGAAAGAACCCCGGGAACAACATCGGCGTCGGCCTTCCGCACATAAATTACATCCCCACAGACGACCCGTGGCTGGAGATAACCGTCTTCCCGAAGGGCGCTGGCTCGGAGAACATGAGCTTCATGTCGATGCTCACCCCGTCTCAGGGGCTCAAGGGGATAAAGAACTTCGTTCTCGACTGCGTGATAAGGTCCGGGGGGAAACCGTGCACTCCCACCGTGGTGGGTGTCGGAATAGGTGGAACATCGGACATCGCCATGCACATCGCCAAGGAATCCCTCCTCCGGCCCATAGGTGACAGGCACCCGGATGAGCAGATAGCGGAGCTGGAGGACGAGCTTCTGAAGGCCATCAATCAGCTGGGAATCGGCCCCATGGGCATGGGAGGGTCCCCAACTGCGCTGGATGTTCATGTGGAGTACGCCTACTGCCACACGGCCAGCCTGCCCGTTGCGGTGAACACCCAGTGCTGGACAGGGAGGAGGGCCACGGCCAGAATCAGCGATAGCGGAGAGGTCAAGTATCTTGATTTATGGAGGAGGGATTGATATGGAGTACAGGCTCAGAACGCCGCTGACAGAGGAGGATGTGAGGAAACTGAATGTCGGAGATGTCGTATATCTGGACGGAATCGTCTATACTGGCAGGGATGAGGTACACATCCACGCTCTCGAAGGGCTTAAAGAGGGGAGAACGCCCCCTGTCGATTTCAACGGCTCTGTTCTATTTCACTGCGGTCCCGTGATGCAGAAGAATGAGCGGGGAGAATGGGAGGTTGTGGCGGCCGGCCCCACCACCAGTTCCAGAATGAACTCGCTTGAGCCGGAATTCATAGAGAAGTTCCATGTTCGTGCCATAATCGGCAAAGGGGGGATGTCCCAGCCCACGGTGGACGCCATGAAGGAGTACGGAGCGGTTTATCTCTCCCTCACCGGAGGTGCGGCCGCCCTGGCGGCTCGTGGTCTGAAGAAGGTCAGAGGGGTGGAATGGTTCGAGTTCGGCATGCCGGAGGCCATCTGGATAATCGAGGCGGAGAACTTCGGGCCGCTGCTGGTGGGCATAGACGCCAAGGGGAACAGCATATACTCCGAGGTAGAGAGGTCGGTGGAGAAAAAGGCATTCGAGATAAAGAGGGAGATGGGCATAGACTGAGCCTCATCTCTTCTTTAGTTTTTTCTTTCTGAGGCGTTTCTTTACCGGCTCCTTTTCCTCTGCTTTTTCGCCTTCACGGCCCTCTTCTGGAGGCCCTTCGGAGTTTTCCTCATCTTCCGCCCCCTCCGAATCGGCTGTTGTCTCCTCCGCTTCTTCACCCTCGGCCATCTGTTTCAGCATGTTCATGAACCGTGTCTCCGAGAACTTCTTCCCGTGCCTGTAGATGTAGAGTATCGAGATGAACATCAGGGAGAGGACTATTATCAGGCCTATCACCATGAATGAGTGGACCATGTCCATCCCCGGTATGAGGCTCCATTCGTCTCCGTTATCGCCTCCGCCGGCAGGCTGCAGCGTCACATCCACATGATTCTCGTACTCCGTGGTGATGTTTACTCCGCTTATGACGGAGGTTTCGTAGCCGCTCTTGTATATCCTGAGGGCGTAGATGCCGGGCGTGACCCCTGCAAGTTTGTAGTACCCGTTTATGTCGGTGGTGGTGGTGTAGGCCTCTCCCGCGATCTCCACGGTGGCCTGAACTATGGGTTTTCCATCGGCATCCCTGACATAGCCCCAGACGATTCCGGGAATCTCCTCCAGCGTGAAATTGAGCTCCATGACCTCTCCCATGGATATGACCACTCCGTATGTTGCGTTGGCCTGATATCCCCGTTTGGTGGCCACGACCGTGTATGTTCCCGGCGGGATGTTCTCCATGACATACCTGCCGTATGGGTCCGTCTCCGTGCTGTATTTGAGCTCCAGAATCTCTATGTTCACCCCCACTATGGGGTATGTTCCGTTGGATACGACGCCGCTCAGGCGGCTAAGTTTTCCTTCCAGCGTGAAGTTGACATCACTCACCACAGCGCCTCTGGTCACCGTTACGCCGGCCACATAGTCGGGATAGTATCCGTCCTTTTCTGCGGTTACATTGTAGATCCCTGCAGGCACATCGGTTATGGTGTAGTTTCCCGCGGCATCCGTGTAGGCGAATCGTATCCCGTCGGTTATGCTGACCCATACCCTCGCCCCTTCCACCGGTCCGGTACTGCTCCTCACATTCCCGGAGATGGAGCCCTGAAGCTCGTCCATGGTGAGGTCGAGGGCGGTGGTCTCTCCTGCGGTTATTACCACTCCGCCGACGGTGCTGTTGTGATAGCCTTCGAGGCGCGCCGTGACCGCATAAACCCCCGCTGGGATCCCTTTTATTATATATCTCCCGGAGGGATCTGTCGTGGCCGTGAGGTTCTCGCCGGTGGTCAGAATGAGGGTGACATTCACTCCGCCCAGCTCGCTCGTGCCGTTGTCCACCGTGCCGGTGAGGGTCCCCCCTCTGAGGGTGAAGTTATGGAATACCAGGGCGCCCGGCGATATGTGTACGGGGCTCTCGGTTATGGATGTGAGATAGCCGTCCTTGGAGGCCTTTACATAGTAATCGCCCTCCGGAACTCCCGAGAGGGTGTAGTTGCCCGAGTTGTTGCTGTTCGAGCTGTAATCGCTTCCCAGAAGCTCCACCAGAGCACCGGAGACAAGCCTCCCCGCGTCGTCGCTTATGAGTCCTTTCAGCGCTCCGCCGGTCAGCGCCACATCCAGATAGGTGGTGTGCCCTGCGGCCACATGAACATTCTCCGAGACGCTGAGATAACCTGTCATGGAGGCGGAAAGCACATAGTCCCCTGTTGGGATGGACATCATCCCGAAGGATCCGGCCGCATCGCTTGTGGTGGAGAAGACCTCCGTTCCCGAGCTCAGAAGCCGCACCGCAGCGCCGTTTATGGGCCGTCCAGCATCGTCGGTTATGTTCCCCGCAATGCTGCCCCCCATGAGAGTGCAGTTCTCCCATGCCCTTTCTCCCGCGGCAATGGAGGTGCTGCTTCTGTATGCCACATACCCTGTTTTTACGGCGCTGATGTTGTAGTCGCCGGCTCTCAGGCCGGATATGGAATATCCCCCGTCCGGTCCGGATGTGGTGTTGAACCACGCTGTCCCGTTGTCCACAGAGATATCCGCCTCCATGGGGGTCCCGGAGTCGTCCTTCACAACCCCTGTCAGTTCGGCGCCGCTGAGGTGGACCGTCGTAACCGTGGTCCTGTTCCATGATATCTTCACGCTTCTCTGCTCCGGGGGATAGCCTTCGACGCTTATGTCGATGGTATAGCTCCCTGCGGTGATGTTCTCCAGGGAGAAGCTTCCGTCAGCCCCTGTGGCGGCGCTCAGAACGACGGGCACCGTCTGGTTCACCGGTATGTATGTTATGTTCACCACCGCTCCCGCGACGGGGTGTACGGAATCGTCCACGGTCCCCTCCATGCGCCCCGGGATCTCGAAGATAATCATGTCGCGCGTGCCGTTCGCGCTCAGGTTGATGTTCCTCTCCCATGCGGTGTAGTGGTCCGCGGCCGCAGCGGATATGTTGTAGACGCCCGCATCCAGAGTGATGTTATAGAAACCGCTCGCATTGGTAAGCGCGCTCCCGACATACGCTCCCGTGCTGTAGTTGAAGAAACTGACATTGGCACCGGCCACGGGGAATCCGCCGGTATTGTTGGTAACGGTGCCGTTCACATATATCTGGCTGGCGGCAGGGAGCGTCGGGACCTCCGAGGAGATGGCGACCTGCGGCACCACGACTGCCTGAATGAGAAGTATTAGGCCGAGCAGCATAGCTGTTTTTCCGGGGAGCATCGGGACTAAATGACCTTTCAAGGATAAAAGGGTTTGCATTGTGCAGGTCTCAGATCTGCCCCACATGGCTTTTTATCTTCTCCTCCAGCCGGGCCCGGGGCATGTTGCCCACCACTCTGTCCACGAGCTGCCCACCTCTGAAGATGAGCAGGGTGGGTATCCCCATTATGCCGTAATGGCGCGCCACGCTCGGCTCCTCGTCCACATTGAGCTTTCCGAAGGCGGCCTTCCCGGCGTACTCCTTTGCCATGGCCTCGATGGTGGGGGCGATTGCAAGGCACGGCTTGCACCAGGGTGCCCAGCAGTCTATTATCACCAGCTCGTTCTCGCTTATGAAGTCCGAGAAGTTGCTCGTGCCCACAGGAACCGGTCTGTCGTAATAGCCTTTCAGCTCGCCCCTCGGAGAAAGGCCCTTCTCCTTCCCTTTTATCTCCCTTAACAGGGTTTCAAGTTTTCTCTGCCGTATTTCAGCAAGTTCATCCATGGAACTCATGTGCATCTCCGGGGAGGGTAAAGAGGGGGTATTAATAAAAATTTTGATGCGCCGCCGTGCAAACATAAGGCTTAAGTATCATGGGCGCAATAAGATATTGGTGAATTGATGTCAACGAATTCAGATACAAAAAGCTTGGTAGTGCACTTAGATACAAAAGAGCAGATTCTTGTGATTTTGAACTACCACCGCTTGAATGATGAAGCTAATATAGGCAACTCGTACACAAGTGGATTATCGTTTTACAGACTTCGCCAAGCTTTAATTAAGATAGCTTCGTATGATGGACAGCAAGGCATTATCGAGCGTCATTCCAACTTTCCAAGGAGTCAGTTAATGGCTTTGAGAGATGATGGAATAATCACTTGGGAGGGAGATACAATATCAAACGAAACCGAAATAAAATTAGTCTTAGAGAGGTTCTTCAATGAGCGAACCTCGCGCTTTTATATGTCTAACCGACCTGAGATTGAAGAAACTATTAGGCGTGCTCTTATGGACGTTGGGGAGGAATAGTGCGATATTTTCTGGCTCAATCGAAGTTCTCTTCCCTGATCTCCTCGTCCTCTTCCGGCTCCTTCTTCTCC
>CAZKII010000027.1:5380-18879 GCA_964552865.1 uncultured Thermoplasmata archaeon
TCAATCGAAGTTCTCTTCCCTGATCTCCTCGTCCTCTTCCGGCTCCTTCTTCTCCTCGGCCTTCTTGGCCGCGGGCTTGGTCGCCTTCGCCTTGGAGATCTTGTCCACGATGGCCACTCTGTCGCCGATGTTTCTGAAGTTCTCATCCAGAAGCAGCAGTGCGTATTCGATAGCGTCCTTTGCGGAGACCGACCCGTCGGTTTCGTACTGCATGATGATCTTCGTCTCGTCGTACTCCACCTCCACGGCGTCCTCGCAGACATCTATGCACTGCATCATGTCGTAGCAGAGCTCTATTCTGTTGATGGTGACGATGTTCCCCTCCACCTTCTTGGCCTTGGCAGGACAGGCCTTCACCAGTTCGGCACACCTTTTGTCGCACTTCTCCATGTCTATTTTTATGGTGGGGTAGTAGGTGTATCCGAGCCCGGTCACCGGCTGCCATTTGGCGTGCTCTCTGCCGGTCCCAAGTTCCGCTATGGCGTAGGCGATGAGTGCCTGCCCTTCCTTCAGCTTCACGATGGGTATCAGTTCGTCCTTTATCTTCAGGCTGCTGTCGTTCCCCACCGGGATGAGGTCTCCGGAATAGACGGTGCACGGCCCCTTCTTGTTTATGATGTAGGTTATGGTACAGTGAGGGCATCCGACCCCTCCGCACTCGCAGGAGTCCCTGAACACATAGTTGTCCAGATCGGTCGGAACGGGGAGTAGGCCCAGTCTGTGGGATATGATCTCGTCGAACATGGGCGCCAGACTCTCGTACTCTCTCCCTTCGTCGTCCCGTATTATCCCCTGATTTATCTCCACGGTTTCTATGGCCATGCTGGGGACATCGGCGAGGAGGGTCCGCCTTATGGCGTTCACCTGTGCCGGCGTGGTCTCTTCGATGAGAAACCGACCGAACTGCTCATCCAGTTCCAGAACCTTTATTCTCATGCAATCACTCTTTCCGGGCGCTTATACACGCCTTCCTCTTCTTCCGCCCTTGGGCTTGGTGCCGTCGTGCGGTATGGGGGTAACATCCTCTATTCTGCCGATCCTTATGCCGGCTCTGGACAGCCCTCTTATGGCCGCCTGCGCGCCGGGGCCCGGGGAATGGGACTTGTTGCCGCCGGGTGCCCTGACCCTTACATGGATGGAGTCAAAGCCCTTCTCCTTGGCGATGTCCGCGATCCTCTCGGCCGCCCGCATGGCAGCGTAAGGGGACGACTCGTCCTTGGCCGACTTGACCACCATGCCGCCGGTGCATTTGGCGATGGTCTCGGCTCCGGTTATGTCCGTCAGCGTGATTATGATGTTGTTATAAGAGGCATATATGTGTGCTATTCCCTGCTTTCCCATTCTCTCACCTCACTCCTTCTTCTCCTCGGCTGTTTCTTCGGGGGCCGCTTCGGCCTCCTCTTTCTTCTCCTCTTCTGCCGGAGGCTCGGTCTCTTTCTCTGCGGCAGGGGCGCCCTGCTCCGCGGTCACCACGCCTCCTTCTTCGAGGACCTGAACATCGGGCCTCGCGGGGTGCATGGTATCGGAGAGAGGGGATGTGGGGCTGTACTCTATGAACTCCTCTTCCCCCCTTCTTACGATATATCCGGGAACGGTTATCCTTCTGCCGTTGAGGGATATGTGACCGTGAACGATGAGCTGGCGCGCCTGCTTGGTGCTGTGGGCCAGTCCCTTCATGTAGACAACTGTCTGGAGCCGTCTGGAAAGGAGGTTCTCCACATTGAGGGAGAGGACATCGTTGAGATTGGCGTTCTGGGATATGATTCCCTGCCTGTAAAGGCTTCCGAGAAGCGCCTCCGTCTCCTTCTTGGCCTGCGGGTCGTCGAACCTCAGGAGGGCCTGCAGCCTTCGGGCCTGATGCCTGTAGTTGGCCAGTCTGGATTTCTGCTTCCATATCTCCCTCTTGTTCTTCAGGCCGTATTTCTTCACCAGTCCCAGCTCCTCCTTGATCCTCTCGGCCTCCCAGGGGTGGGACGGGGTGCTGTACTTTCTCCTGCTGAACTTGGGGTCGCCCATGCTATCACTTCCTCCTGCTCACGCCGAGTGTGAGGCCCTTTCTGCCGTTGGAGCGGGTCCTCTGGCCTCTGACCTTGTGGTGCGTCTCGTGGCGTATTCCTCTGTATGAGCGGATCATCTTCAGGCGGTTGATGTCGTCCTCAATTGTCATCTGCCTCTCGGTGCCGACGATGTGGATGTCCTCGTTGGTCTCCCAGTCCCTTCTCCTGTTGAGGAACCATGCGGGGGCGTGCTCGTGGAAATTGATTATCATCTCCTCAATCTCGTCTATCTTCTCCTGAGGGACCTCTCCGAAGAGCTTGTACTGGGAGATGCCGGTCAGCCGGACGATCCTCTCCGCGGCCCTGGTGCCTATCCCCTTCACACCTGTGAGGGCTATCACTGGGCGCTTCTCTCCGTCCAGGTCGGTGTTCGCGATACGGACGATGTAATTGAAGTTCTCATCCTTCTCTTCCTTCTGTGGAGCTTTTTTCTTTTCAGCCAAGATCTGACCTCCTTAAATCGGAAATTATCAGCGTTTAAATGACTCCCTGATGTGGAGTATCCGCACTATTGGTATCTGTTATTTAAAGGTTTTGTCCGCTGCGGGGGTGCGTCAATTCGCCGGTCCGCCTGCGTTTTCAGCCGCTTCGAGCCGTGGCGCGGTGCCGCTTTCCCGGCAGAAAGATATATATGCTCCCCTACCATCCGCGTCATATGTTCAGGAAAGCCCTCGTACTGCTGGCCGTGCTGCTGATGTTCTCTCCGCTTCTGGTGGGACCTGCCACAGCGGCGCAGCCATCGGTCTTCGCGGTGGATCAGTCGTATTCCAAGAGCGTGGAGTACCGCAGCTCCGCCACATACACATGGCTGGTATATAACGGCGGTAACGGCACGTATCTAGTGACGCTGCGCACGGAGATGCCGGCGGATGTGTCGGATAAGGCCTATTCCGCATCGCTCTCGGACGAGTTCTTCGTCCTTTCTCCGGGCCAGTCCCGCGTCATGAACCTTACGGTGACCGGGAAGGAGGTATTCGCTCCGGTGGATGTTCCCATGGATGTTCTCTTCAACTTCGCTTCGGTGGACTCCAACGAGAGCTTTTCCATCACCGAGCACACCAGCTCCCGCCTCCTGCCCATGGGTGGGGAGACCGATTCCAAGAACAAGCTTCTGGGATTCTTCAACACGCCGATGCCGTACCCGTACAACCAGAACATATACACATTCTTCATCAACATCGCCCTCTGGATAGTCATATCGCTGGCCATAGTCTTCGTACTGGATCCTGTGGTGCATCACTACACGAAGAAGACCAAGACGCAGGCGGACGACAGGTTTCTGGAGATCGTCAGAAAGCCAATCTTTGTCCTGATATTCATATACGGGGCCATAAGTTCTCTGGAGGTGCTCGACATACCGCCAGCCTACATATTCGCGCTGGAGTTGATCTATCACATAATCGCGATAGTGGTCCTTACATGGACTGCGTATCGGGTCTACAAGGACTCCATACTGCTCTACGCCTCGGAGCAGGCCGAGAAGACGGAGACTGAGCTGGACGACACCCTGATACCGCTCTTCGACAAGATCGGCTCCATACTCATCTGGGTCTTCGGCATCATGGCCCTGCTGGACTACTTCGGGTACGACCTCACAATGGTCATGGCCGGTATGGGCATACTGGGACTGGTGATAGCCTTCGCGGCACAGGACACGCTGGCCAACTTCTTCAGCGGCATATACCTCCTCATGGACAGGCCGTTCAAGACAGGGGACCAGATACTCATGAGCGACGGGGATGTGTACGAGGTGAAGCATGTGGGCATGAGGTCCACGAGGCTCTACAATGTGTTCAAGCATCAGGTGGTCAGCGTGCCGAACAACAGCCTTGCCAACAACGAGATAATAAACATAATGAAGCCGGACCGCAGGATAAAGGTGAATGTGGCGGTGGGCGTGGCCTACGACGCGGACCTGAAGAAGGCCAAGGAGATCCTGCTGGACGTGGCCAACTCCCACCCGCATGTCCTGAAGGACGAGGGCGTGGCCCCGTCGGTGAGCGTGGTGGACCTGGCGGACTCCAGCGTGAACCTGAAGGTCTTCGTCTGGGTGGACGACCTCGCCAACAGGTTCGGCGTAATGGCCGACATCAGGCAGGAGGTCGTGGCCAGATACAAGGAGGCCGGGATCGAGATACCGTTCCCCCAGATGGATGTGCACATGAGGAGCGAGTGAAACCCTTTTCTTTCCCTTTTTACGGCAGTCTTCTTATCGCTTCTATATCCGACTTCGTCCAGCCCTTTTTTGTTTTGGTTGCATTGATGAATTCCTCTTTCCCGCCTGATTTGTTTCCAACAATTTCTTTGAATTGCTCCATGTCCGGGATCCAGTCCTTGAGGAATACAATCCAGCGCCTGTAACTTCTGGTTATAATGTAAATACTTTTGGTGTTGCGGTCAATCCCATATACGGTTATGATGTCATCGGCTGGAATTTCCATCGTTTTCTCATAGATGCGTCCGATGCCCCGTGTCCAGACGATACTGTCAACAGATAGGGCCACCTCTTCCCAGTAATAGCCGCCAATAAGCGCGATGGTTCCGGTAACACAGCCGACCAAGACAACGAACCATTGATGCTGTATGTCGTTACTGATCCGTTCCGGGCGAAATAGAAGAATCAGGCAGAAGAGGTATATGAGAGGAGCCATTATCCGCCCAATATACTGCCAGCCTTCGTATTTTCTCTTCTCAGCCATTTAACGCCCCCTAAAGCCTCGTAACCCCCGAAATGATATCCCTTTTCCCTGCGCTCTTCACGGGCCCCATCAGCATCTCCTCCGCCTGTTTCCTCAGCCTCTTCACCCTCTCCTCCGTGGGCGGGTGCGTGGAGAAGAGGCCGGTCAGCTTGCTCCCTCTGAACGGATTGACTATGAACATGGACGCCGTGGCCGGGTTCCCCCGCTGCATCGGCCTCTTTATGTTCCTGTACTCCAGCTTTTCCAGTGCGTCGGCCAGCCATTCGGGGTGGCCGCAGATATAGCCTCCCTGCTCGTCCGCCTTGAACTCCCTCTGCCGGGATACGGCCAGCCGTATCAGCAGCGCGGCGATGGGCGCGGTAATCATTGCCACCAGAAGTATCGCCAGGGCCACTCCGTCCACATCCCTGCGCCTGTTGAATATCATTCCGTACCAGACGAACCTCAGGGCGATGGATATGGCCCCGGCCAGCGTGGCCGCTATGGTCATTATCAGTATGTCCCGGTCCTTCACATGGGCCATCTCGTGGGACAGGACCCCTTCCAGCTCCTTCTCGTCCAGCACCGACAGTATTCCGGTGGTAACGGCCACCACCGCGTTCTCCGGGTTCCTCCCCGTTGCGAATGCGTTGGGCGTGATGGAATCAATCAGGGCCAGCTTCGGGGCGGGGAGTCCGGCGTTCTGGGCTATCCTCTCCACTATTGCGTGCACATGGGGGTACTCGTTCCTGTCCAGAATCCTGGCCCGATATGACCAGAGAACCATCTTGGAGCTGTAGAAGTAGCTGAAGAGGTTCACCACAAGCGCGAATATCATGAAGACTATCATTGTGCTCAGCCAGTCCGTTCCGTAGTAGGCCCCTATGGCCATGCCCACCAGCACGAACAGGCCCATCATGAACAGAAAGAGCAGTGCGGTCCTCGCGTTCGGTCCCATGCCCGATAATATGACCTGTCGGGATATAAACCTTTGCATCGCAACAACCTTTTTATATTCTTGCAGTCTTTGTGTACTTTCATGGGCCTCAAGGAATCGCTGGAGAACTTCGCAGAGAAGAAGTACGCTCTGCCGGCCATACTGCTGATAACCATAGGTATAGACCTGCTCCTTCTGACCATGGCCACATGCTACACCATCGTCCTCATAAGCATCCTCACATTCGCCATACCCTATTATCTGGGGATAAGGGATGTGAAGAAGTTCTTCATCGTGGGGCTTATCGCCTTTCTCGTGATAACCGTGTCCTGGGCACCCATATTCCTCTCCCAGACCCAGCCTCCCGTGAACTCTCCATCCGGCGATGCCGGCAACATCATGGGGGCCACGGTCTCTCCTTACAGAGGGGACGCCGGGACCGAGTACAACTTCACCGCCACCGTCTATTCCCCTTCCGGCCCTCCCGAGGTCTATCTCAACTACCAGAGGATCGGGGGGAATAACCTGACCACCGTCCCCATGCAGGTGGTGAACGGCAGCAGCGCCACATACTCGTGCTATTACGCCACCCATCTGGATGAGGGGGTCTATTACTTCGACATGAACATGAGCGGTGCGGGGGGGAATGTGAGCACACCGCCGAGGCCCGGCCCCATCAATGCGGATTTCGGTGCGGCCTACATGGCCTTCCTTCCGGTGGTCCTCTACGAAACCGCCGTCATGCTCTTCCTCTTCATCATACTGCTCATGATATTCTGGTGGAGCCAGAAGGCGAGGGAGGAGAAGCTGAAGAAGTACCCGGAGCCGGAACTGGATGCCAGCGAGGACGAGGAGATCTTCTACTGTTCCAGCTGCGGTGCTCCTGTGAAGGAAAGCGACAGGTTCTGCCCCAAGTGCGGCGAGGTGCTGGAGGACGATGACGAGGAAACCGAGGCCGAAGAAGGCGACGACGGAGAGAGTGAAGAGGGAAGCGAAGAGGCGTAATATATTTTCCTGAAAATCCATCCATCGCAACCTATTTAGATAAGGTAATGCTATCCTTCGGAGGGCACATTAATGGGATGCGCCAGTGATATCCATGTCAGCGGTAATGAGCGAGGAGATGAGGGCCTATTTCGAGGCGCTGGAAGCCGAGGCACAGCGGTGCTACGACATTGCGGACAGCGCGAGGAAGGTGGGGGGCGACCCCGAGGACCATGTTGAGATCCCCCGGGCCGAGGACCTCGCTTCAAGGGTGGAGAAACTGCTGGCGAAGTGGAAGCTCGACGGCATCGCGGAGAGGATACGGGAGCTGACCAGAGAGCACAAAAAAAGGGAACTTGTTTCGCTCCTCATCGCCAAGGAGGTTGCGGGTCAGGAGGGCTGGTCCAGAGCCGACGCGTTGGACAGGGCCGTCCGGGCCGGTCTGGCCGTGCTCACCGAGGGGATTTTGGTGGCCCCCCTTGAGGGGATAAGCCGGGTCGAGATTGGCAGGAATGCCGACGGCAGCGATTACGCCGACATATACTTCTCAGGGCCGATACGCTCTGCAGGCGGGACCGGTCAGGCCATGAGCGTCCTCATAGCCGATGTGGTCAGAAGGGAACTGAATATCGGCCGCTATAAGCCGACGAAGGAGGAGATCGAGCGGTATCAAGAGGAGATCCCCCTCTACAATCAGAAAAGCCACCTTCAGTACGCCCCCTCCGCGGAGGAGATACGCCAGGTGGTGGAGAACTGCCCTGTCTGCATAAACGGTGACGGAACCGAGAAGTACGAGGTTTCCGGCCACAGGGACCTTCCGAGGGTGAAGGAGAACAGGGTAAGGGGCGGTATGTGCCTCGTCATCGCCGAGGGGATGTGCCAGAAGGCCGCCAAGATCGAGAAGCATGTCAAAACGCTGGGCATAGAGGGCTGGGAGTTCCTTCAGTATTTCACCAGCAAGACCAGCGGCAGCGGCGACGGGAAGATCGAGATAAAGCCGAGCACCAAGTACATCCGCGATATACTGGCAGGGAGGCCCGTCCTTTCCCATCCGTCCAAGCCGGGCGGTTTTCGCCTGCGGTACGGCAGGGGGAGGAACACGGGGCTGGCTGCCGTGGGACTCAACCCGGCCACAATGGAGCTCACCGACCGCTTCATCGCCATAGGAACCCAGATAAAGCTGGAGAGGCCGGGGAAGGCGGGAGCGGTGGCGCCCTGCGACTCCATAGAAGGCCCGATAGTCCTCCTGAAGAACGGCACGGTCCGGCAGGTGAACACCGTTGACGAGGCGAAAGCTGTGTCCGGGCGCGTTAAGGAGATCCTTGATCTGGGTGAGATTCTGATCTCCTCCGGAGAGTTCGCCGAGAACAATCATGTGTTCGTCCCCGGCGCCTATTCCCCGGAGTGGCACCGGCTGGAGCTCGAGGAGGCGGCGAAGAAGAGGGGCGAGGCGCTGCCCGAGGACTGGGAGCACCCATCGTTCGAGAGGGCCGTGGAGATGTCCGAGGAGCTCGGAGTTCCGCTCCATCCCGACTTCAATCTGTTCTGGCACGACCTGACCCCCGAATTCGTAATATCTCTCAGAGATACCGTTCTGGATGGGAAAATGGACGGAGACAGGCTCATAATCCCTCTAACCCATCCCCGGGACGGAGAGATCGGAACGAAGAGAATACTGGAGCTTCTCGGCGTGTTTCACCGGGTCAGGAAGGATGACGATTCAAGGTTCGCAGAGGTGAGCCCTCGCTATTCCCACGCCCTCCTCCATACCCTCGGTCTGGAGGATAACGGCAGGATCGTGGAGAGGAGAGGGATGCCCGACGGCTGGGAGAGGATGCCGGTCCTTGACCTCGTGAGCGCCCTTGCAGGGATCAGGATAATGGCCCGAGCGCCCACCCGAATAGGCTCGAGGATGGCGAGGCCGGAGAAGGCGGCCCTCAGGAAGATGAGCCCGCCGCCCCATGTGCTCTTCCCCATCGGCGAGGCAGGTGGGAGCCAGCGACTTCTGAAGAAGGCCATAGGCACCACCAGGAACGCCACCATAGAGGGGAGCGTGGGCCGCGGCGCCCCGGTGGGGGACAGCGGCGTGCTCGTGGAACTCTGTCAGATGCGGTGCCCGTCCTGCGGAGGGATAACATTCATGGCGGTCTGCCCGCAGTGCGGTGTAAGGACCGAGTGGGACGAGAGATTGAAGCCGAGGATACAGCAGGTCCCTCTGGGCCTCATGTACAGGAAGGCTCTGGAGAACCTCGGCCTCGAAGATACGAAGATTCCCGATATAAAGGCGGTGAAAGGCCTGATACCCGATGAGAAGATACCGGAGCCTCTGGAGAAGGGGATCCTTCGGGCGCTTCACGGGGTATTTCCGTACAGGGACGGCACGATGAGGTATGACATGACCGACCTGACCCTTACGCACTTCCGACCGGCGGAGATCGGGATAACGGTGGAGAAGGCAAGGGAACTCGGCTACACACACGATGTTTACGGGAATCCTCTCGAAAGCGGCGACCAGATATGCGAGCTCCGGGTTCAGGACATCCTCATTCCCCGGGAATCCGCGGATTATCTCATGAAGGCTGCGGCGTTCATCGACGACCTGCTGGTGAGGTATTACAAACAGAAGGCCTATTATAATGTGAAGAGCGAGGACGACCTCATCGGCCAGCTTGTCATAGGGATAGCGCCCCATACCTCCGGTGGCGTGCTGGCCAGGATCATAGGGTTCACCGATGCGTATGTGGGCTACGGGCATCCCTTCTTCCATGCGGCGAAGAGGAGGAACTGCGACGGGGACGAGGACGCCATCCTCCTTCTCATGGACGCGCTTCTGAACTTCTCGCGGGCCTTCCTGCCCAACCGCTCCGGCGGGCTCATGGACGCCCCTCTGGTCCTTACCACCAGAATAGACCCGGCTGAGATAGACAAGGAGGCTCATAACATAGACACGGAGTTCTCGTACAACCTCGATTTTTACCGGGCGACCCTTGAATACGCCAACCCGAAGGAGGTGGAGGCCGTGGAGAGGGTGAGCAACCGGATAGGAGCCGTGGAGCAGTACGAGGGCTTCGGCTTCACTCACGATACGCGGAGCATCTCCGAAGGCGTTAAGATATCCGCCTACAAGTCGCTGGGGAGCATGTCCGACAAACTGGTGGCCCAGCTGGACCTTGCGGAGAAGATACGGGCCGTGGATGCAAGGGATGTGGCCCAGCGCATAATAAACACCCACTTCATGCCGGACATGATGGGTAATCTGAAGGCCTTCTCCAACCAGAAGTTCCGGTGCACCAAGTGCGGCAAGAGCTACAGAAGGATGCCGCTGAGCGGGAGGTGCGAGTGCGGGAACAACCTCATACTGACCGTCCCGAAGAAGAATGTGATCAAATACCTCGAGACCGCAAGGGAGCTGGCCAGAAAGCACGAGCTGCCCGAATACACCAAGGAGAGGATAAACCTCATAGAGAGCGCCACGAACTCCCTTTTCCACAGCGATAACGAGAGGAAAATAACGCTCGAGAGCTTCCTGTGACCTCCACAGGTGAAGCATAGTTTTAAATATAACCTGTGGTGTGAGTAGGGTTTGTGACCCGAAAAAGGATTTCTCAGGAAAGAGAGGACCTGAAATGCCCGGAGTGCGGGAGCAGGAATCTGAAGATGTACTACGACAGGGGAGAACTCGTCTGCGAGGAGTGCGGCCTTGTTCTCGATGACACCTATATCGATCAGGGTCCGGAATGGAGGGCCTTCGACAGCGACCAGAGCGAGAGGAGGGCCAGAACCGGAGCGCCCACCACGGTACTCATACACGACAAGGGGCTTTCCACCGAGATTTCGTGGGCCAATCGTGACGCCTACGGCAAGAGGATCCCCAACAGGAACAGGGCCACCGTCTATCGGGTACGAAAGTGGCATAAGAGGATGAACATAGGGGATGCTGAGGAGAGGAACCTCTCTGTTGCGCTTCAGGAGCTGAGCAGGATCTCCTCCAAGCTCGGCCTCCCCAGAAACATAAGGGAAACGGCGGCCATGATATACAGAAAGGCCCTGGAGAAGAACCTTGCACGGGGACGGAGCATAGAGCACCTGGTCGCCGCATCGGTCTATGCATCCTGCAGGCAGTGCGGAGTGCCCAGAACCATCGCGGAGGTGTCCGAAGCCGCGGACATAAACAAGAAGAAACTGGGCCGCGCGTACAGGCATCTGGCCAGAGGCGTTAATCTGAATCTCAAGCCATCCACGCCCGACGAGTATCTGTCGAGGTTCTGCAACAAGCTCGGCGTCCCGCCCACTGTGCAGATAAAGGGGATGGAGATTCTGGAGGATGCCGGCAAACTCGGTGTGACTTCCGGCAAGGGGCCCACAGGACTGGCGGCTGCGGCGATCTACATCTCCTGCATACTCACGAGCAATCCGAAGACACAGAAGGAGGTCTCCGAGGCCACCGGAATCACCGAGGTGACCATACGGAACAGGTACAAGGAGATATGCGCCGCCCTGGACATAGACCTGAATAACATCAACAATCAGTAACTTTTTAAGGCTGAACCGACATAGCGGTCCGTGGACATCATAGAGATCGGAAGCGGTCGGGAGAGCGTCTCCTATATATTCGGCGGCATCGGCAGTGCGGGGTGCAATATGGTAAGAGGGAGAGGGAACGCCCTCGCCATCAGCACTGGCACAGGGGACCTTTCTGGATTTTCAAGGCGTTTTCACATAGACCGGAGCCTTCTCCCCGCCATGGAGTACGCTCACAAGGGGATAAAGAGCAGCGGTCTTGCAAATATGGAGAAACAGCTGATTCCGGAGCTCTACGGCGATGTGTTTGTCGGATTCGCGGGCCTCGGCGGCCGGACCACTTCCATCGTATCCCCCTATATCCTTGACATTGCCAGAAGGCAGGTGATCCCCTCCCTGTTCTCTGTAACCCTTCCTTTCTCGGTGGAATCGGCGGAGAGGGTCAGAAACGCGAGAGAAACACTCCATTCCGTGATGGACGCCTCTAACCTGACGCTCATATACCGCAACGACCACCTCTCCGAGATCGCGAGGGATATGCCGATCATGAAGTCCTTCGACCTCATGAATTCGATAATCTGGCTCCCGATAGAGGATATATCCGCTGTCATGACGAGGGAGGACCTTGATGTCTTTTTTAAGGAAGTGAGCGGAAGAGCGGGCTTCTTCGGCATGGGTACAGGCTCCGGGAGGGAGAAGGAGAGAAGGGCGGTATCTGAGGCGCTCAGGGGTCCATGGATACGCGATGCCCTGCAACTGCGGCCCGAAGTGGCCATGGCAATCGTGCGCTCGGCCAGTCCGGAGACTTTGGATATGCGGGACATTTCCCGGGAAATTGAGGATAAGACCACGGTGAAGACGCTTCTTGTGGGAACGCTTCTGGACGAGAAGCTGGACCCGGGGAAGGCGAAGGTCTCCCTCATCCTTATGAAGTGAGGCTCAGTAGCCGTCAAGCAGGCTTTTCGGAGCTCCGCCGAAAAACTCCAGCGCCTCTTTTTCCATGTAGTGGAGCGGCCCGGGAACGACGATGCAGTGGAGCGGGGGGCCGAAATCCTCGTCTTTCAGGGTATGAATATCTCCGCACTTTATCACGGCCGCATCGGAACCGACGCGACCCAGCCCGCATATTAGCGGATGTTTCTCGAAGAAATTTCCGCCGGCCTTCTCCTCCATGAGAAGCAGTGTTTTCATGGCCTCGTCAGCCGTGAGGTATCGCCCTTCATCCGCGTGAATGTCCAGAAGGACCAGGGTGTGCAGTCCCATTTTGAAGTTGTTCACGATGGCCTCGTAGGGGCTGGTTGGGAAATAGCCCTGCTCGATGAACGGTATGGTGGTGGTCCTGCCGAACTTATAGTGCTGGAGGCCGAGGGCTGAAGGGGCCGCAACGAGGATGGAGATGCCGTTAATCACCTCGGTGGGAATCCCCTCTCTTTCCGCTCTGAGCCGCAGGTCGGCGTGGGTGGTGGCGGCCATGGGGTCTCCTGCCGTGAGAAGGGCCACCCTCTCAGTGGCGGCCTTTTGAAGTATCCTTTCCCCACCTTCCACATCCTCCCGGGTGAGCCGGATAACCCTTTTTCCTATCCTTTCCTCCAGCCTTTCGGGGGTGCTTCCCATCAGGGCCGCGGTGTAGAACTCGGAGAAGACGGTGTCGCACTTCCGGGCCTCTTCCAGCCCTTTCAGGGTGATGTCCCGTTCGTCGTTTATCCCGAGGCCGATGAAGATGAGGCCGTTTTTCGCTCGCTCGTCCATGGTGGGAGATTGGGCCGCATTATTTAGAGGTTGCTCTGCTCGATATACCCCTTCTCTCTGAACTCCCGCAGGTATTCCTCTATTTTTTTGCCCACTTCCGCACTTACAGGAGTGTTCCCGGGGAACGGCTTTTTGAAAAATAGCATGTAGTCGGGGACCCTGATTTTTCCATAGGCACCAAGTGGTCTTATTTCACGAATATCTTCCCATTTCAAGAAAAATCTCCTCCCACTTCGCCTTACTATGCAAATGCCCTGTTGATAATATCTTATCATATCGGCTATGCTCATATCAGATAATCTTTCGCCAATATAAATGCATAAAGCGACTATGAAAGGTACAATAAAAATTAATAAACCACGCACCGCTTCAATGGAATAAAGAACAAACACATAAAGGACGACCGCCCCAATCCCACTAAATAGTGACATAACGACAAGTCCAAAATGATAATTCTTTTTATAGAACTTCAACAGTGGGGAAGACAGTACATTTTTCTGCTCCTCAATCAAATTACTATACATATTTATTCCTCCCGCCATTTAGACTATTGCTAGATTTTTCTCTGAACTC
>CAZKII010000028.1:0-18807 GCA_964552865.1 uncultured Thermoplasmata archaeon
CAATACACATCCTTTCGGACTAGCTGCCACCTATGTTTTTATTAAACAGTCGGAGTTCCCTAGTCACTGCGACCAGACATTCTCATGTCTGGCACCCCTTCTCCCGAAGTTACGGGGCCAATTTGCCGAGTTCCCTCGCCTGGATTAAGCCGACACGCCTTAGGCTACTCACCTAGGGGCACCTGTGTCAGTTCTCGGTACGGACACACACGCTGTAAACATCACCCTTTTCACTGGCACCAGGTTCAGAAGAAGCGGACCTTCGTCCGCCCACTCGTGCTTTCACCAGGTTCTCACCATTACGGTTCTTCCCCGGCTTATACACTTGGACAGATTGGCTGACCTGTTCAACCTACCCCGATGCGTCAGGTGATGCGCAAAGACGTATGTGGTGCAGGAATATTAACCTGCTTCCCTATTCGACGTTCTCGGTTAAGAAACGCCTTAGGATCGACTAACCCTCGACTGACGAACATTGTCGAGGAACCCTAGCCCCTGCGGCGGAGCGGATTCTCACCACTCTTTGCTGCTACTCACACCAGGATCCTTATTCAAACGCGGTCCACAGGACTTCACAGCCCTGCTTCTCCCCACGCATGACACCTCTCTACCAGATTACTTTTCAGTACTCTGGGGTATCGGGGGCCGACTTAGCCCCGTCCATCTTCAGGGCCCATGATCTAGACTGGTGAGCTGTTACGCTTTCTTTAAAGGGTGGCTGCTTCTAAGCCCACCTCCCAGTTGTTTTAGACCACGGACGCCTTTTAACCATCACACTTAGTCGGCACTTAGGGCCCTTAACCCCAGGCTGGGTTGTTTCCCTTGCGGACACCAGGCTTACCCCAGATGCCCTCACTCCCAGCGTATACGGCGACGACAGGTTCGGAGTTTGACAGGATGCCGAGGGATTTCTCCCCCTAAACACCCTATCAGTAGCTCTACCCCACCGTCTACCTCGGCTGAGATCTACCTACGAGTAGTTTCGAGAGGAACCAGCTATTGCCCGCCTAGATTGGCCTTTCACCCCTATGCACAGGTCATCCGAACGATTTGCACATCAGTATCGGTGCGGTCCTCCACCTCCCTTTCGAGAGGCTTCAACCTGCCCACGCATAGTTCGACGGGCTTCGGGTATCCCACCAATGACTCCGGGCGAGCACACCCCGCCCCTCACCTTGCGGTTGCGGGCGGTCGGTTTCCCTACGGCTCCGGGATTCAATCCCTTAACCTCGCCATTGATCAGAACTCCCTGGATCATTTTTCTAAACGAACGATATGACACTGCTCCACGCTTACGCGCTTCTTCGCTTTCATGCCATATCAGTCTGTGACCGTCTGGTTTCAGGCTCTTTTCACACCCCGCTAGGGGTACTTTTCAGCTTTCACTCACGCTACTACTGCACTATCGGTCTCGGGACGTATTTAGAGTTGGAAGTTTATGGCTCCCATATTCATGCGCAATATCCAATGCACACTACTCAGGAACATCAAAAATCTTCTTTCTGGCCTTCTTCTACGGGGCTATCACCCTCTATGGCAAGACATTCCAGTCTATTTCGAATGGGCCAGTTAAGAAGTAAATGAGTCCATACACCACATCTCCCCTATATTTCTATAAGGGATTCGGTTTGCTCTCTGCCGCGTTCGATCGCCTTTACTGACGGCATCTCTGTTGATTTCTTTTCCTGCGGGTACTAAGATGTTTCAATTCCCCGCGTTCCCGATCATTACTGATCGAGCCAAAGGCTCAGGAGGTCCCATTAGGCAATCGGCGGATCAACGGTTTCTTGCACCTCCCCGCCGCATATCGCAGCTTGACACGACCTTCCTCGGCGCCCGAGCCAAGCCATTCCCCAGACGGCGTAGCTGAACCAGAATACGGTTCGACTTAACACACGTCCAGGCATGCATATGATCGGTAATCATGGAGGCTGGTACCTTCCATTACGGGTGAAGCAGTCGCTTCTCCCAGCCTCTATACCCTTGCCCACTTAACCGGGTTAAGCAGGTGCACGGATGACGGGCCGATACAGGCCCAGATACTCCTCTTTCAGAGGGTAGAAGCACCCTATACGAGAGGGGTATTTATAGATTTTGGAGTGCCAAGCGGGCATAAGCCCCCGTTCGGCACAGGCTTTCAGGGGGATATTGAATCGGTATATAAAGTTAATGGAAGCCCTATTCCGCCCGGATGATTATCTCTCTCCTGACGGTGTGGTCTCCGCTTGCGGCATTCATGGAAATGGTGGCATCCCGGACGCTGTTCTCGGGTATCTGTATGTGAACGGAGATGTTGGTGCTCCCCTGATACGGTAGATCCACCACGAGGGAGTCGCTCGATGCCACGCTCGTGTTTCCAGCCTCCACCAGCCAGGCGCTCCACCCCTCCGGAATCCCGGAGAGAGAGATGTTTATCTCTTCCGCGGTGTTGCCGGTGTTGTTGAGGGTGTAATTTACGATGATTGTGGTCCCTGCCGCCGCCGTGATGTTAACTGGCTCCGCCGGCGAGAGGTCGAAGGACATGTCCGGGGGCACATAGTGCATCGGTGTGGGAACGAAACAGGTTATCAGGATGAAGGCCGCGAAGACGCCGAGGGCCTGCCTCTTTATGTCCAGTTTTCCTGTGTCGTTCAGAGGGGGCGGGTGGTTCATTCCGAGGAGCATTATCAGTATGGCGAAGAGGAGCCAGCCAGAGTAGGAGAAGAAGAATCCGAAAAAGGTGAGCAGGAGCACGGTTGCGTAGCTCACATATCTGGCCCTGTCGTCCAGAAGTGCTCTCACCACATGCCCCCCGTCAAGCTGCCCCGCGGGGAGCAGGTTTATGGCGGTGACAAAGAGCCCGACCCATCCGGCAAAGGCCGTGGGGTGAAGGAGGGCATTGCTCGGGAGCGGGATGAACATCGCCAGAATCGTATAGAGCACCGGCAGGGAGATGAAGGTCGTTCCGCCGGGGCCGGCCCCTTCCGGGAACACCTGATTCACGGTCCCTGTGAGGTGGAGGCCGATGAGCGTCACCGGGATGGCCACGACGAGGCCGGCGATGGGTCCTGCAATCCCTATGTCGAAAAGCGCCTTCTTATTTGGAATGGGCTCCCTTATGCTGATGAAGGCCCCGAAGGTCCCCAGCGGAGGGAACGACGGGATGAAGAAGGGGAGCGAAGCCGCCACATTGTGCCTTTTCGCCATGAAGTAGTGCCCCATCTCGTGGGTTCCGAGTATGAGCAGAAGGGGTATTGAGAAGTAAATTGTTCCGTTGATTATGTTATATGAGGAGAAGATCCCCTCCGTTCCCATGTAGGAGGCCCAGCCCACGGCACCGGCCAGCACGGTGGTGAAGATGGTTATCAGAAGCATCACGACATTCACCGCGATCCCGCGCTGTTTTCTGGTGGGGGTTCTTATGACGGTTATCACATACTCCCCGCCTGTCTTTTTGAGGACCGGGTATATGTTCCTCTCCTTCAGTTCCAGACGGAGCGCTTCGAACTGGCTGTCCAGGGTCCTTTCGTCCACATTGACATAGAAAGCGATGAGGTCGAAGCTTATGCGTATGTCGTATATGGGAAAGTGGCGGCCCACCGCGGACCTGAGCATCTCTATTTCGTCCTTCTGTATCATGGGAATCTCCTTTCGGGAACTCATATTTGTTCGGGTACTTATAGATATGCACCCGGATCCGTCCATCGGAGAAAAGATTAAATCCTATTACTTCCATTGGCCTCCGGTGAGCAGATGGAAGAGAACCTTCTGGAAAGAGAGATACTGAAAATAAGCAAGATGAGGGATGCAGGCGTCACCAGGGACGATTTTCTCAGGGAGTTCGGCCAGAAGTTCCGCGGGCTTCCGTTCAACACCATAGTCAGCAAGATAGAGGGTCTTGCGAACAAGGGCTATCTCTACATGGAATACACCGGCCCCGCCGATTTTTTCGTCAAAATAACCGAGAAGGGGAGGCAGAGGCTGGAGGAGATAATGGTTGAAGAGGCCCTCGTTTTCGATTTTTAGTCGGGAAAAGTCTTAATTACAGGAAGGTTTCTACACCCTCAGGAGCGTGATTACATATGCCCAGAGAACTTGACCTTGAAGGGATGAGACACGGAACGGAGCTGATCAAGAGAGGATTCGCCAGCATGCAGAAGGGGGGCGTCATAATGGATGTCACCAATGCGGAACAGGCGGCCATTGCCGAGGAGGCTGGGGCCGTCGCAGTCATGGCGCTGGAGAGGGTCCCGGCGGACATACGGGCGCAGGGAGGAGTGGCTAGGATGTCCGACCCGAAGATGATAAAGGAGATAATAGAGACCGTTACCATTCCGGTGATGGCGAAGGTGCGTATCGGTCATTTCGTCGAGGCCCAGGTCCTCGAGAGCCTCGGTGTGGATATGATAGACGAGTCCGAGGTCCTTACCCCGGCAGACCCGTTCTACCATGTGAACAAGAGGGATTTCACCGTTCCCTTCGTCTGCGGTGCGACCAATCTGGGCGAAGCTGTAAGGAGAATAGCCGAGGGCTCCGCAATGATACGGACCAAGGGGGAGGCCGGTACCGGGAATGTGATAGAGGCGGTACGGCACCACCATTTGATAGAACAGATGATCCACAGGCTTCAGATGCTCGATGAGGAAGGATTCGAGACCGTTGTGAAGACATACGCAGCCCCCTTCGGAAAGCTGGAAAGGGAGGCCAGAAAGATATGGACCGAGGAGCCCACCCCTCAGACGGAGCTCGTCTTCGGCAACATGACCCTGGGACAGTGGGAGGAAGAGGTGAGGAAGACCCTCATGGAGATAAAGGAGAGGAAGAGGCTTCCGGTGGTTAACTTCGCTGCCGGCGGCATAGCCACCCCTGCCGATGCGGCCCTGATGATGCAGATGGGGAGCGACGGTGTCTTCGTCGGTTCCGGCATATTCAAGTCGGAGAACCCGAGGGAGAGGGCGAAGGCCATTGTGGAGGCCGTGATGCACTACGACGAGCCGGAGGTCATAGCCGAGGTCTCGAAGGGGCTCGGAGACGCCATGAGGGGGATCGAGATAAGCGATATCCCGGAGGAACAGCGGCTTCAGGAGCGGGGCTGGTAGGAGCGATGATGCGCCTTGTCTTTCTGGGGACCGGGTCAGGATGGCCCACCAAGAAGCGCAATGTCTCCTCGATAGTTCTGGCGATGAACGGCGAGGTGCTCCTTCTCGACTGCGGAGAGGGGACTCAGAGGCAGCTTCTCTACACCTCCGTCTCTTTTATGAAGATCGACAGGATACTCGTCACGCACCTGCACGGGGACCATATTCTGGGAATCCCCGGATTGATCCAGAGCATGGCCCTTGCAGGGAGGGAGAGACCGCTGGAGATACTGGGGCCGTCAGGCATTTCCGAAGCGGTGGATATGTTCCTGTCCATCGGAGAGTTCAGCAGGAGCTTTGATGTTCGGGTTCGCACCATGACGGGTGGGGAGTCGCTGGATACCGGGAGGTATGTCATCACCGCAGCTGAGGCGGAACACACGGTTCCGGCTCTCGCCTACTCCGTGGAGGAAAAGGAAAGACCCGGGCAGTTCGACAGGGAGAAGGCCATATCTATGGGCGTCCCAGAAGGGCCGCTTTTCGGAAGACTGCAGAGAGGAGAGGCGGTGGAGGTGAACGGCAGGACCATCCATCCCTCGGATGTTCTCGGCCTGCCCAGAAGGGGGAGAAAGGTGGTCTACAGCGGCGATACCCTTCCGTGTGAGGCGGTCCTCCGGCTTGCACACGGTGCCGATGTCCTCATTCACGAGGCCACATTCTCCGATGAACTGCGGGATAAGGCCGCCGAGTTCGGGCACAGCACGGCTCTGCAGGCGGCGGAGATTGCGCATAAGGCAGGGGTTAAAAGACTGTTTCTGACGCACATAAGCCCGAGGTATGACGATCCATCGGCACTTCTGGAAGAGGCGAAAAGCGTCTTCGAAGAAACATACATGGCGGAGGACTTCACGGAGTTCCCGGTTCCGTTACCGGAGGCTCAGTGACCTTCACCATAGACGGCCAGCGCCGCGTATCCCACCACTTCTTCCATCGGCCTTATGTCGCCGGATGTTGCATATTTCAGGAGTTCTGCACGGTTCCCTCCGGACATGCGGGCGAATTCCAGCAGGGTCATCACGGGCCCGTAGCCGCACATGCTTATACCGTATCTTCTGACTGTGGAGTATAGCCCGTTCGCGTCCATCTCCTCTATCTTTTCCACGGCCATCATGTCCTTCTTTCTGGCCACTGCCGGCGGAACATAGTGGGAGAAATCGCTGGAGGCCACAACCGCTGTCCTCCTGTTCAGATCACGCGCGGCGGCGTATATCGCCCCGGCGAGCGCTTTCGCCGCTTCCGGCCTTTGGGCCATCATCACCACCGGCACTATCTTCACATCGGCGTCTATGCTCTGCACGAAGGGAACCTGAACCTCCACCGAGTGCTCGTACCTGTGCGCCGCGGCGTCGTCCGCTATCGCTCCCTCGTATTCCAGCATCGCCTCCACCATCTCCCTGTCCGTATTTGCAGGACCAAGAGGGGTCAGGTAGTCGTGGTGCGTGACGGATAGAGGTGAGCCCATTCCCGTATGGTTGGGGCCGATGATGACCACGGTGTCCGGGCGCGCCCCTCTGCTGAGTTCCAGATACGAATGTGCAGCGATCTGTCCCGAGAACATATAGCCCGCATGTGGCGCCACCACTCCGAGAACACTCTTTTCTCCGGAAAAATTATAGGGTAGTTGCCCGGGGCCGAGCGGCCCGGTGTAGAGTCCGTTAATGGTTTTCGTGAGCTCTTCGGCGTCGGAGGGGTAGAATTGTCCTGCTACTGCCGGGTATCTCATAATGCGGCCTCGAACTCGTCCACCTGATGCTCGAACTCGTCATCGCTCTTTATCTCGCCCCTGTTCTTCAGGATCTCACGGGTCAGGAGCCAGTAAACGAGAGCGAGCGAGCGGCGTCCCTTGTTGTTCACCGGAACCACCAGATCGACATACTTGGTTTCGTTGTTCGCATCGCACAGCCCCACCACGGGAATGCCGATGTCTATGGCCTCATTCAGGGCCTGCTTGTCCGCCGCGGGGTCAGTGACCAGAAGGACCTTCGGCTCCGTGTATTTAGGAAGCTGAGGGTTGGTCATGGTGCCCGGGATGAACCGGCCGGGGAAAGATTTGAAGCCGAGCAGTCTGGACATGATCCTCACGGGCTTCTCCCCGTACTGTCTCACCGCCACCACGAGCACATCCTCCGGGTTGTATCTGGACAGGAACGACGCGGCCAGCTTCAGCCTCTCGTCGGTCTTCTTTACATCCAGAACATAGAGGCCGTCGCTCCTGACTTTGAATATGAATTTCTGCATGTCCTTGCTCTTCTGCTGCGTTCCTATATGAACACCCGAAGTGAGGTACATGTCCTCGGGTATCAGCATACTGGTGTTCTCCGTGTTTTCTTCGGTCATGGCAAACCCTCGAATATTTAATCTCTCCTTACGGTTATGGGGATCACTCCCTCCTTGAACTCTCTCATCGCTATGTCTATGGGGTACATGATGTCCTCTGTGCTGGTGTCTATGAGGACCGGGGCACCCATGGATATTTGAAGTGCTCTGGCGCCGATTATCCTTGCCTTTTCAAAGCGCGTATATTTCACGATATTCACCTGTTATTGACCTTAAATGGATGTTGCATATAAGGTTTTTGATGGGGATTGGCTTCCCATATAAAAGTTTTCCGCATCTTTCCCTCTCTGGGTAAAGATTGATATACGGACCGTTCTATCTCTCCCCATGAAGATACTCATAACCGTTCCGGTTTACCCCACCGAGTCGCGGGAGAAGGTGAAAAAGGCCGTGGAGAACATCTTTCCCGGTGTGGAGCTGACAGAGAGCCCCACCGACGATTATGTCGTACTGGAGGGGGCCGCCCCTTCCCTCGACCGCTTTGCCGAGCTCCTTGCTAAGCAGAAGATACGGGACGCAGCCCGGGCCCATCTCCTGAGCCGGCTCAAGGGTGACAGGCTCTCGCTCTCCCTCAACAAGCAGGCGGCCTTCGTCGGCAGGGTGAACTTTGTGGAAGGGAGCGTACCTCTGGGTTCGCTGGATGTTACTCTGGCGGGAGAGGAGGATGAGCTCCGGCGGACCGTCGAGATAATAACCCGCATCCCGCCCGCTGTGGTGGGGGGTGGCGGGGAATGATATTCATCGCCCTTCCCGCCCTTGCCCGCGTACCCTTCGAAGAGGCGGCTTCCACCGTTGCGAAGCACTTCAGGAACTGGGAAATACTGGGGGAGGGCACTCTCGCGCTGGAAAGCATAAAGGACAGGTTCGAGGATGTGGTTTCCTCCTACGACCTGAAACGGATCCAGCTCCACGCGCCGTTCAGCGACCTGAACATAGGGAGTTACCGGGAGGATGTCCGCAGTTTCTCCGTTGAAACCCTTCGCAGGAATATCGGGATCGCCGCCGACCTCGGTATTGAGCATGTGACGGTTCATCCCGGTGTCTTCTCGCCCCACACCTTCGGCATGCGGGATTTCGTGATAAGCCAGACGAATCGCTCCCTTCGGGAACTATCTCCTGTGGTTCGGGACAGGGGCATCGCTGTCTCTCTGGAGAACATGCCGAGAATAGGGATAACAGTGGGCCACACCCCCGACGAGCTCCTGCGGATGATCGAGGGCACCGAGATCGGGATATGCCTCGACCTTGGCCACGCCAACACCACCGGGAACATCTCCGCATTCCTGGAGCTTCTTCCCGATATAAGGAACATACACATACACGACAACATGGGGGAGCGCGACGAGCACCTTCCACTCGGAGAGGGAAATATCGACTTCGAGGGGATTTTGAAGACTCTCTCTTCCGGTTATTCTCACGGGCTGGTGATAGAGGCCGAGGAGTCGATTGACAGCGGTGTCAGAAGCCTTGAATTTCTGAAAAAACGCGGTGTTTCTCCCGATTAAAGCCTTGTTCGTGCCCCGCATCTCAGACATATGAGTTCGCCGTTCTCGTACCTCGCTTCGGTGTGGCCACACATGGGGCAGATGAAGCCCCTGCCCGCTGGCGGTGAACGGCTGTCATGCGGGTGGGACGCAGGCGCTCTTTCCTGTCCCGTGCCGTACGGCCGGGCCGGTGGGGGTGATGGTTCGTGCCCTCTCTCCGTATGCTGCTGGTATGTCTGCGGCGGGGCGTACGGATGCTGCGGTGCGCCCGGAGGCGGGGGGGTTTGCTGGTACTGCTGAGGGTATTGAGGCGGGTAGGCGCCGTAGGCCGGCGGCGGATAGTGCTGTGCCGTGTGCGGAGGGTAGTATGCCTCTCTATGTGGCGGATATGCTGGGGCGTTATAGGGGTTATATGGGTCGTAATAGGGCTGGTATCCCGGGTGGAACACGGGGGGCGGTGGCTGGTAGTACTGGTGAGCCGGCGGTAAATATGGCATATGGGCGGGGCCGGTCTCTGCGGACGGGATGTGGTGTTTTCCTGAGGGTGTTCCCGCACCGAACCTGACATCTATGAATTTCACCAGCTTCTCTGCGTAATAGAAGAAGAATATGGCTCCGATGAGGAACCAGAAGAGCATCAGGATTATGTAGAGGTTATCAAATGTCGGCGACATCATACCGGGAATGCTGGTGAAGTCGAAGGCGAAGTGGAGCAGTATCGACCCGGTCAGCCCGTACTTGAGGAAGACATAGGCGAAGGCGACGCCGGCCACAGCAGTGGGGAAAACCTTGTAGATATCCCAGCTGCCAAGGTGTCCTAGGCCGAACATGACCGATGAGAAGAGGACCAGTATTATTGCCGCATTGTCGAACTCGATCCCCCCTCCGAGGAAGTACTTCCAGACCGGATACTTCGTCCTCCCTCTTATGGTGTGATACGCGAGGAGAGGGATCCCAAGCATGAGTATTCTCGTTATTATCTCCTCCCATACTGAAGCATTTGCAAATATGTACATGTTCCTCCATATGGGTATCGATGAGAAGTCGGGGCTGGCAGGGTTTGCCTGAAGAAAGAGGCTTATGGCGATCATATAGAGTAGATCGAAGAAAAGAACTGCGAAGAATATGCCGGCCACGCCGAACAGGGTGCTGTGCTCACCCGTTTTCCATGTCATGTTAAGTTCCCTTGAATAGAGCTTCCAGTCCCTGAATGACACATGGAAGAAGGAGAGGCTTATGGCCACCACCAGAAATATGTAATAGGCCGCGAAGGCCCACCCCGTAAGGGTGATGATGGGGACTATTGTTGGGATTATTATGAAGAGCTCCGCGCCGTAGAACATTCCGTTGGGGATGACGAGACTGGGGCTCCAGATGAGATATACCAGTGAGATAAGCAAATATATGAAAAAGCTGAGGGCGGCGAAGGCTCCGATCGCCCCGGCAACCCTTCTGTTCTTCTCCTTGTGGCTCCTCCCGTATCTTTCGATGTAGTGGACCGGCTGGTAGTGGGCGGGGTGTGGCTGCTGCATGTAAACAGGGTTCAGCGGCTGAGGGGGGGCCGCGTAGGCCGATGCCGTCACTGCAGCTCCGCATGTGGGACAGCGCTGTGCTCCCGGCGGGATATACGCGCCGCAGTTGGGGCAGGTGGCCGCATGGTTCATGGTTGCAAAAAGTCCGGGATGCTATATAACACTATCGCACCCTCTCCCGCGGCGCCCCCTCTGCGAAAACTTTATATAGCAGAACAATCATACTCGAAACAGCACCTAAGGAGGTGAAGCGAGATGTACGAACAGCCTATATTCATACTCAAGGAAGGAACGGAAAGACAGAAAGGAAAGGGGGCCCAGCACAACAACATAGCCGCGGCCAAAGCGGTGGCCGATGCGGTGAGGAGCAGTCTCGGGCCCAAGGGAATGGACAAGATGCTCGTGGACAGCATGGGGGATGTCGTCATCACCAATGACGGCGTCACCATTCTGAAGGAGATGGACATCGAGCATCCTGCGGCCAAGATGATAGTGGAGGTCTCCAAGGCTCAGGATCAGGAGTGCGGTGACGGGACCACCACCGCGGTGGTGCTGGCCGGCGAGCTCCTGAAGAAGGCTGAGGAGATGATAGACCAGAATGTCCATCCCACCATAATCGTGTCCGGCTACAGGGATGCGGCGGAGAAGGCCCGCGAGATTCTGAATAAGAGGGCGGATAAGGTGAGCATAAAGGACAAGGATGCCCTTAAGAAGATAGCCATGACCGCCATGATGAGCAAGAGCGTCAGCGCTTCGAGGGAGCATCTGGCGGAGATCGCAGTGGAGGCCGTGACAGCCGTTGCCGAGAAGGACGGGAGCGGATACACGGTGGACATGGACAACATCCAGATGGTTAAGAAGCAGGGTGCGGGAATGGAGGATACGGAGCTCATCAGGGGCATAATCGTGGATAAGGAACCTGTGCATCCCGGCATGCCCAAACAGGTGAAGAACGCGAAGATCGCCCTTGTGGACTCCGCTCTCGAGGTGAAGAAGACCGAGATCGATGCGAAGATCCAGATAACCGACCCGAGCAACCTGCAGGCCTTCCTGGACGAGGAAGAGAAGATGCTGAAGAGCATGGTGGATACCGTTAAAAAGGCGGGAGCCAATGTCCTGTTCTGCCAGAAGGGGATAGATGACCTTGCTCAGCACTTCCTTGCCAAGGAGGGCATATATGCGGTTCGCAGGGTGAAGAAGTCCGATATGGAGAAACTCTCCAAGGCCACCGGTGCCAACATAGTCACGAAGCTCAGGGAGCTCAGGAAGGAGGACCTCGGGCAGGCGGACATGGTGGAGCTGAGAAAGGTGGGCGGCGAGGACATGACCTTCGTCACCGGATGCAGGAACCCGAGGGCCGTTTCCGTTCTTCTCAGAGGCGGCACCGAGCATGTGGTCGCCGAGGTGGAGCGCTCCTTCACCGATGCGGTGAGCGTCGTCTCGGTGGCTCTGGAGGACGGTAAGATCGTGACTGGCGGCGGCTCCATGGCGGTGGAGCTGGCCCTCGGGCTCAGGGACTACGCCACTCAGGTGGGCGGCAGGGCCCAGATCGCAATAAACGCCTTTGCCGATGCCCTTGAGATAATACCGAGGACCCTTGCGGAGAACGCAGGCCACGACCCCATAGACATCCTCATAAACATGAGGGCGGCCCACAAGAAGGGGAACAAGTATGCGGGTCTCAATGCGTTCACCGGCGAGATCGCCGATATGAAGAAGGAGAATGTCCTTGAACCGCTCAGGGTCGGCATGCAGGCCATAAGCTCCGCGACCGACGCCGCAACGATGATCCTCCGCATAGACGATGTCATTGCGGCCAAGGGTACCGACAAGTCCTCCTCTCCCGGCGGAGGCGCCGGCGGCATGGGAGGAATGGGCGGAATGGACATGTAAACCCCTTTCCCTTATCATTTAATTCATCAGGGTGAGATGATGTCCGGCAGAAAGAAGGGCTCCCGCAGGAAAAAGTCAGGGTCGGAGGAGAAGGCCGACGACAGCGCAGCGGACAGCGAGATCATCCCGGAGCAGGAAGAAGCGGCCCCCCAGGAGACGGTGGAGCAGCAGCCCGAAGGCGGGGAGGAAAACGGTGAAGAAGAGGAAAAAACCGTGCCTCTGGACCGCTTCCTGAGGCTTCAGGCGGAGTTCGACAACTACCGGAAGAGGGTGGAAAAGGAAAAAAAGGAGATAATAGAGTACTCCAGCGAGGAGATCATAAAAAAACTGCTGGATGTGCTGGACAACTTCGAGAGGGCGTTTCAGTCCCTTGAGGAGGGCGGCTCTCTGGAGGAGTTTCGGGACGGCATGGAGAGGATACACAGGCTGTTCCGCGATATACTTGAGAAGGAAGGCCTGTCCGAGATAACCGAGACCGAGCGGTTCGACCCCTACCTCCACGAGGCGATGATGCAGGAGATAAACAGCGATGTGGAGGACGAGACCGTCACTCAGGTCTTTCAGAAGGGCTACAGGCTCGGGTCGAAGGTCATAAGGCCCGCAAAGGTGAAGGTGTCCCGGAAGGAATGAATCAGGATCAACGAATCAAAAGAGGTGATAGAATGAGCAAGATAATAGGAATCGACCTTGGTACGACCAACTCGTGCATGGCGGTCATGGAGGGCGGCAAGCCCGTGGTGATACCGAACGCCGAGGGGGGACGGACAACGCCCTCTGTGGTTGCGTTCAAGAAGGACGGAGAGAGGCTGGTGGGTCAGGTCGCCAAGAGGCAGGCGGTCAGCAATCCGGAGAGGACCATAATCTCCATAAAGAGGTATATGGGCACGAATCATACCATTGAGATAGACGGGAAGAAGTACACCCCGCCGGAGATCTCCGCCATGATACTCCAGAAACTGAAGGCGGATGCCGAGGCGTATCTGGGTGAGAAGGTGGAGAAGGCGGTCATAACGGTTCCTGCGTATTTCAACGATAACCAGAGGCAGGCCACAAAGGACGCCGGGAGGATCGCGGGTCTGGAGGTGGTCAGGATAATAAACGAGCCCACCGCTTCCGCTCTCGCCTACGGTCTGGACAAGTCCGAGGGTGAAAAGCTCCTTATATACGACCTCGGGGGCGGAACATTCGATGTCTCCATTCTTGAGGTGGGAGAGGGCGTTTTCGAGGTTCTCTCCACCAGCGGGGACACCCATCTCGGCGGTGACGACTGGGATCAGAGGATAATTGACTATCTCGTGGATGAGTTCAAAAAGGAGAACGGTATCTACCTCACCAAGGACAGGATGGCCATGCAGAGGCTCAAGGAAGCCGCCGAAAAGGCCAAGATAGAGCTGTCCGGTGTTACCAGCACGAACATCAACCTGCCGTACATAACCGCGGATTCATCTGGCCCCAAGCACCTCGACATCACGCTGACGAGGGCGAAGTTCGAGGCCATGACCTCCGACCTGCTGGACAGAACCGCCGGCCCCATGGAGAAGGCGCTCAAGGACGCCAAGCTCGGCAAGGACGACATCGACAGGGTCATTCTGGTGGGCGGTTCCACCAGGATGCCAGCGGTTCAGAAACTGGTTCGGGATTATTTCGGAAAGGAGCCGTACAAGAACATCAATCCGGACGAGTGCGTGGCGATCGGTGCGGCCATACAGGGCGGCGTGCTCTCCGGTGAGGTGGAGGACATCGTCCTGCTCGATGTCACCCCGCTCTCTCTGGGCGTCGAAACGCTGGGCGGTGTCTTCGACAGGATAATCGAGAGGAACACCACTATCCCCACCAAGAAGAGCAAGATTTACACCACTGCTGTGGACAACCAGCCCTCCGTGGAGATACATGTTCTTCAGGGCGAGAGGGAGATGGCGGAAGGGAACATCTCGCTGGGGCGTTTCCACCTGATGGGCATACCTCCGGCTCCGCGGGGCGTGCCGCAGATAGAGGTCACCTTCAACATAGATGCCAACGGGATAGTGAATGTCACAGCCAAGGACCTCGGAACGGGTAAGGAGCAGCAGATAACCATAACCGCCACCAGCAACCTGAGCGAGGAGGAGATCCAGCAGAAGATAAAGGATGCGGAGAAGTTCGCCGAAGAGGACAGGAAGAGGAAGGAGAAGGTGAACACCATCAATAACGCCGATGCCCTCGCATATCAGGCCGAGAAGGTGCTGGAGGACTTCAAGGACAAGGTGAGCGATGAGGAGAAGGAGAAGGTGAAAGGCCTTGTGGAGAAGCTCCGGGATGCCATATCGAAGGAGGATCTGGACGCCATAAAGAAGGGTACCGAGGAGCTTCAGAAGGCGGTTTACGAGATAAGCGCAAAGGTTTATCAGCAGCAGGCCTCGACCCCTCCCCCCGGAGCGGGCTCCTCTCAGGACTCCGGTACCTCGGGCGAACAGTCCGGTGCGGACTCGAAGGGAAAGTATGTGGACGGAGAGTACCGCATCATAGACGAGGAATAAACCCATTCTTTCATTTCCTTTACAAACATGCGGAGATAGACCATGTCGGACAGGGACTACTATGAGATTCTGGGCGTGGACAGGAACGCCAGCAAGGAGGAGATAAAGAAGGCCTACAGGAGGCTGGCCAGAAAGTACCATCCCGACATGAACCGCGAGAATCCGAAGGAGGCGGAGGAGAAGTTCAAGGAGATCTCAGAGGCCTACGAGGTCCTTTACGACGATGAGAAGAGGAAGATGTACGATACATACGGAAAGGCGGGGGTCCAGCAGAACTTCAGCGGAGGTGGGTTCGACTGGTCTGATTTCACGCATTTCGCCGATCTGGAGGATATATTCGGCGGCTTCGGCGGGAGCATATTCGACATGTTCTTCGGAGGCGGGCACAGCCGCAGGCGATCCGGCCCCAGAAAGGGGGATTCTCTCCGGTATGACATAGAAATAACGCTGGAAGAGGCCGCGAAAGGTGTGGTTAAAAAGATAAGCATTCCCCACAGGGTGGGGTGCGAGGCATGCAACGGAACCGGGGCGAAGGACGGTAGGACGGAGACCTGCCCGGTATGTCACGGCAGAGGACAGGTACAGCATGTTCGCCAGCGTGGTTTCAGTAGCTTCATCTCCGTGGGGCCGTGCCAGAACTGCGGCGGCAGAGGGTACATAATCCCCGAACCGTGTCCCATGTGCGCTGGCAGGGGATACACCCAGAGAACCACCAGACTGTCGGTGGATATTCCGCCCGGGGCCTTCTCCGGCATGCAGATACGATTGAGAGGTCAGGGGGATGCCAGCGAGAACGGGGGACCTCCCGGTGACCTGTATGTGGTAATCCATGTGAAAAGGCACGAGATCTTCGAGAGGGACGGGAACGACATCTGGGTGGAGGCGCCGCTCACCATAACCACCGCGGCCCTCGGCGGGGAGATCGAGGTACCGACGGTGATAGACGGAAAGGCGATGCTGACCATTCCTCCCGGCACCCAGACCGGCACCGTATTCAGGCTCCGCGGTAAGGGAATTCCGGACATAGACTCGGGAAGGCGCGGGGACGAGTTCGTGAAGGTGAAGGTGATGATACCCACAAAGCTGAATTCGCGCCAGAAGGAGCTTTTAAGGGAGTTCGAGAGGGAGAGCGGAGAGTATCAGAAGGCGGGATGGAAGAAGTTTTTCGAGAGGATTAAAAAGTGATTTTCGGCGGTTACCCGCTCAGGGACGGGTATGTCTGCCAGATCAGCATGTACACCCAGATGAATATTATTACTGCCCCCGCCGTCTCCGGGATGGCTATTCCGTCCCAGTCTGGGATGGTTGCGATGGTGATGCCGGCGATGACGAGGATGAGCGACAGGACCCCTAACCACCTCTCGGCCGAGCTGAGGGTCCATATCGCCCCGAAGACGGTCATGGCCGCTGCCGAGAGCAGGTAGAAGGAGATCGCGGACGGGAAGTGCAGTGAGGAGCCTTCAGGAAACACTCCTATCATTACGAGGGAGACCATCGCCAATGCGAGTATTACGGCCCCGAACCTCTCCGCACCGCTCACTCTTCCGATGAGGTCCATGGCGAACAGCAGGCCGAGAAGGCCTCCGAGTATCAGCCCGCTGTTGAATATCCAGTTCATCTCCACATCCGGATTGCCGAGATCGCTGAGGGCGTTCTGCCTGAACGAGAACCAGGGGTGCGTCAGTATGGCGGTTCCTATGACGGAAAAGGCGACAATGGGAGCGATTATGCCGAGGTAGGGGGCGATACCCTCTGGGAGTTTCATGGATAATGCATGATTCGGTGGCTTAAATAACTTCCTAGAACAGGGCACCGTCCATCACGAGGTAAAGAATGAAAGCGCCTGCCAGAATGAGCCCCACCGGCAGATAGAGCTTTCTGAACACTTTGGGAAGTTCGGCTTTGAAGTATTCCGCGGAGAGGACAAGGCAGAGATGCATTGGCGATAACAGGGTTCCGGCGAATCCTGCGGTGAAGGCCAGCATGGTGAGGCCGGGGTCTATGCCGCTTCCGGTGCCCAGTATGGGGAGGAGTATCGGGTAGGCAACCCCCACGAAGGCAACCGTTATGCCGGACATGAAGCCGACTATGAAGGGAACCGCCACCACCAGAACTATGGGAGACACATTCAGCGAGTTGAGCGCATCAGGCAGGGCGTACACCGCTCCCGTATCGGTCAGAGCCCCTTTGAATATCATCACCGCCAGCAGTATGAAGAGAATCTTTACGATGCCCGATTTCTTCATGACATCCCGCACCGCCTCCCGCTTCGGCCTGTATATTACGATCATCAGGGCAACCGTTACCATGAGCGACCAGAGCAGGTCTATTCGTGCACCTATCGCCAGAGCGATTGCCAGTATTATCGGCCATATGGATATGGCGAACTTCAGAAGGGCGCCCCACTCCCTCTCCCCCCCTTTCGTGTCGTCCGGATGCTTCTTCATCGGAAGCAGAAAGAAGACGATCCCTATCACTATGGAGAGCGCGCTTATGGGGAGCTGTATCGAAACGATGTACGCCACGCTGACCGCCAGAGTGGCGGCGGAAAGGATTATGCCCTGATAGAAAGGCCATGAGTACTCCCAGACATGGCGGAACCAGTAGTTCACGGCGGTCCTGTCCTCGGCGGATAGTTCCAGTTCGTCTGCGGTGGAATTGATCATGTGGCCGGAAACGAGGGCCCCGGCAGGCATGGGAAGGAGGCCGATGAGGGCGGATATTGTGGCCATGGACCATCTGCGGTCGGTAAGCAGCCCTCTGAGAGAGGAGACCATGTCGTCCAGATTGCCGGTGATGCTCATGAGCCTGCTCATGAAGACCACGAGAAAGACGATGAGCAGGAGCCGAACGGTCATCCAGCTGGTAAGGGATTCGTACAGGCTTGCGGCCATCTCCTCCGGGGGTATGTAGAATACGATGAAAAGGAGCGCAGTTCCGGCAAGTATGGATATGCCGAGATTTACCCTGTATTTGAGAAGTATGAGTATTACTGCGAAAATGGAGATAAGGGCGAGAGCGGCAGCAAATCCCTGCATGAGCGTGCGAATATTAGCTGGTATATAATCCTATTGGGCTCCTCCTCTGCGGGGCCGAGGCCGGGGCTATCGAAATCTTCATATACCCCTTCCATATGGGCTGCACTACACCCCGAAAGCGGATATATGATGGTGCTCCGTGCCCGAAATGTATATATAGCACCTCAAGTTATGGGAGAAATCCCCCCATTAGCGGGGTATATGGCAGACGATATGGCGAGAACCGTGAGAGGCCCGTTCGGGCTACTATGACCGGTTCGTTCCCGTTCTGTCAACATGATGGAGAGCCAAGAAACCCGGTTTCCGTGACCTCTTGGTTCTGACGCTCGATGAAATAGGTGCAACCTGCAATTCTATTTACCGAACCAAGTGTAAGAATGATAATGTGTGCGAGCAGATCGATTGGATTAATTCCGGTTGATCCTGCCGTCGGCCACCGCTATTGGAATCCGATTAAGACATGCGAGTCGAGAGTCTTCGGGACTCGGCGGATTGCTCAGTAACACGCGGATAATCTGCCCTTCGGTGGGGAATAATCTCGGGAAACTGAGGCTAATGCCCCATAGTTCATGGATGCTGGAATGCTTCATGGACGAAAGATTTATCGCCGAAGGATGAGTCTGCGGCCTATCAGGTAGTAGTGGGTGTAACGGACCCACTAGCCTACGACGGGTACGGGCCTTGAGAGAGGAAGCCCGGAGATGGACTCTGAGACATGAGTCCAGGCCCTACGGGGCGCAGCAGTTACGAAACCTTCACAATGCGGGAAACCGCGATGAGGGGATTCCAAGTGCCTGCACAATGTGTAGGCTGTTCTCTATCCTAAAAAGATGGAGAAGTAAGGGCTGGGTAAGACCGGTGCCAGCCGCCGCGGTAATACCGGCAGCCCA
>CAZKII010000029.1:0-1827 GCA_964552865.1 uncultured Thermoplasmata archaeon
GCACATTCACCCATCCCTGCGGAATACTGTTAAATAACCTTTCTCCTATGACCTTCCATGCTCTTCGAAGAGGTTGCACGGGCCTACGAAAGGATAGAATCCACAGCCAGCCGTCTGGAGATGAGGGATATGCTGGCCGACCTGTTCTCCGGGGCCTCGTGCGACGAGCTTAAGACCATAGTCTATCTCACCACCGGCCGCATCTGCCCGGAGTTCGTGGATATGGAGTTCGGAGTTGCGGACAAGCAGGTTTTGAAGGCGATATACGAGGCCACACGCGTGGACATGTCCCATCTCGAGGCTCTTTACAGGAAGACCGGGGACCTCGGTGCAGTGGCCATGATGGTGTTGATGGAGAAGAAGCAGAGCAGCCTTTTCACCGAGGCACTCACGGTGGAGGGCCTTCGCTCCGCGCTGGAGGAGTTGAGCAGAAAGAGCGGAAAAGGCTCGCAGCAGTACAAATCCCGGAGGCTCGCCGGCCTCTTCCACAGCGCCAGCCCGGTGGAGGCCAAGTATCTGGCCCGGATTCTGGTGGGAAAGATGAGGATAGGTGTGGCCGTCATGACCATTCTCGACGCTCTGGCCGTGGTCTTTGCCGGGGACGAGAACCGCGATGCGGTGGAGAGGGCCTACAACATCACCTCCGACATCGGCCTCGTTGCGGAGATCCTTTGCAGGGACGGTGTCGATGCTCTGAAAGACCTTCGGGTGCAGGTGGGCAACCCCCTGAAGGCCATGCTGGCCGAGCGGCTGGGCGACCTCAACGACATCTTGACGAAGATGGGGGGGAAGGCTGCCTTCGAGTACAAGTACGACGGCCTGAGGATGCAGGTGCACATAGACAAGACCGCACCCGACGGTGAGAAGGTACGGATGTTCTCCAGACAGCTGGAGGACCTCACACCCCAGTTTCCCGAGTTGCACGACTGGATTCTGAAGGCGTTTAAGGAGGAGAAGGGGATAGTGGAGGGCGAATGCGTTCCCGTGGACATCTCCACCGGCGAGTTCCTGCCGTTTCAGGTCATATCCCGCAGAAGGGGGAGAAAGCACGGCCTTGACGGTGCAATAGAGGAATTCCCGGTGAAACTGATTCTGTTCGATGTTCTCCTGTCCGGCGACACCGAGACGATAGACCTCCCGTTTCCCGAGAGGAGGAAGGAGCTGGAGAGAATAGTGGAGCCGAACGAAAGGGTCGATCTCTCGACGATTCTCGTAACGGACAGTGCGGATGAGGCCCAGAGGTTTTTCATGGAGGCGCTTGCCAGTGGCTGCGAGGGGCTCATGGCGAAATCGCTCGCCGAGGATTCCGTTTATCGTGCGGGAAATCGCGGCTGGATATGGATAAAGTACAAGAAGGAGTACCGATCGGAGATGGTGGACACCGTGGATCTGGTGGTGGTCGGAGCCTTTGCAGGGAAGGGGAGGAGGGCGAATGCCTACGGCGCCCTGCTCATGGCCTCCTATAACCCGGAGGAGAACAGGTACGAGACGGTGTGCAAGCTCGGGAGCGGCTTCGATGACAGCCATCTCTCCCTTCTCCCGGAGATGCTGAAGCCGTATCTTCAGAAGGCCCGTGACAAACGGGTGGATTCCATCCTCGAAGCGGACTACTGGTTCAGCCCCGGCCTCGTGCTGGAGATAATAGGAGCCGAGATAACCCACAGCCCCGCCCATACATGTGCCAGAGATGTTCTGAAGGAGGGGGCCGGCCTCTCCATAAGGTTCCCCAGATTCACCGGCAGGTTCAGGGAGGACAAGGGGCCGGAGGACGCTACGACATCGCAGGAGATCGTTAATCTGTATAAAGCGCAGTTGAAGAAGACATAG
>CAZKII010000029.1:1927-6558 GCA_964552865.1 uncultured Thermoplasmata archaeon
TCCGCAAATCTTTATATACTTCTTCATTTTAGGCCCCTTAAACCGATGTGTCGGCAGTTTGGCCAGACGCTTAGGGCAATGCGTGTGCAACCCTTATGCGGAAAACCTGCTTTGTTCTGGTTTTTCGGGCGGCGTCACGGTCAGAGGCGAAGGCCGGCGTACAGTTGAAGTGAGGAATCGATATGGCTAAAAGAAGTCATCCCAGGAGAGGCTCTCTCGCCTATTCGCCCCGCAAGAGAGCAAAGTCTGAAACGGCCAGGATATCGTCTTGGCCCGAAATCAGCGAAGGCCCTAGAATTCAGGATTTCGCAGGGTACAAAGCGGGAATGACCCACGCCCTGATGGTGGATTACAGGAAGCACAGCAACACCTCTGGCATGGAGGTCCAGACCCCGGTCACCGTTATAGAAGTGCCCCCCATGAGGGTCGCAGGCGTGCGGTTCTACGAGAACACCAGCTACGGCCTCAGGACCATTACCGAGGTGTGGGCAAAGAAGCAGGACAAATACCTCAGCAGGAGGCTGCCCGTGCCCAGAAACCCCGACATGTCCCGCCTGAACGATATCGACCCTGCGGAAGTCGATGAGGTCAGATTAATAGTATATACTCAGCCCTCCAAGCTCACCGGTGTGCCGAAGAAGGTCCCCGATGTCATGGAGATGAGGATCGGCGGCGGAAGCATCCCCGAGAGGATCGAGTACGCCAAGGAGAAGCTCGGGAAGGAGCTCAAGATAGAGGACTTCGTATCCCCGGGCCACATGGTGGATGTCATATCCGTCACCACGGGCAAGGGCTTTACCGGCCACAGGAAGAGGTGGGGCGTGAAGCTCCTTAGCCACAAGAACAGCAAGCATAGAAGGATGATAGCCACCCTCGGCCCCAAGTCCCCGGGATATGTGAGACCGACCGTTCCGCAGGCGGGTCAGAAGGGCTATCACCAGAGGACCGAGTTCAACAAGAGGGTGCTCAAGATCGGAAAGGCTCCCACCAAGGATTCGGACGATATAAACCCGAAGGGAGGCTTCATCAACTACGGTCTGGTAAGGAACCCCTATGTTCTGATACACGGCTCCGTGCCGGGCCCCTCCAAGAGGCTCGTTAGAATGAGAGACCCCATAAGGTTCCATGGGAAGCCGGTGGACAGCGTGGACATCCCGTATGTTTCCACAGAGTCCCAGCAGGGAGATTGAGGTGATTTGAATGGTTAAGAAGGTTGCTAAGGTTAAGAAAGGCGAGTTCCCTGTTTACTCAGCCGAAGGGAAGGTTTCGGGTTCCGTAGCCGTTCCCGCGGTGTTCCATACCCCCTTCCGCCCGGATCTCATTCACAGGGCGGTGGTCGCCGTTGAGAGTCACGACAGACAGCCCTATGGCCCGTCTCCCGGTGCCGGCATGAGACATGCGGTCTCCACATGGGGGAAGGGCAGAGGCGTGGCGAGGGTTCAGCGCCTCACGCAGGGTAACAGCGCGGCGGAGTCTCCCAACAATGTGGGCGGCAGAAGGGCGCACCCGCCAAAGGTTGAGAAATCGTACTACAAGAGATTCAACAGGAAGGAGATGGCTTTCGCAAGGGCCTCCGCTCTGGCTGCCGCTTCCGACCCGGAAATGGTGAGGAGAAGGGGGCACAGGTTCTCCGAGAAGATAAAATTCCTCCCGATAGTGGTTGATGATTCAGTACTGGAGATAGAGGCCACCGCAGACGCGATCGAGTTCCTCGATGCCGTGGGCATCTACGACGATGTGATACGCGCCAAGGAAGGCAGGCACATCAGGGCGGGCCGCGGCAAGATGAGAGGCAGGCGGTACAGGGTGCCGAGGAGCATTCTGTTCGTCATAGATACGGAAAAGCCGCTTGCAAGGGCCGTTCGGAACCTCCCCGGTGTTCAGGTTGTCCCGCCTCAGAGGTTAGGAGCATCCGATCTAGCACCCGGCGGAGATCCCGGCCGCCTGCTCGTGATGAGCGAGGATGCGGTGAAATACTTCGGAGGTGGTTCTGAATGAGGAATCCGCACGCAGTACTCCTTCACCCCTATGTAACGGAAAAGACCATGAACCACATGGTGGGTACGAAGGTTCAGGATTACAAGGACGGAAACAGACTGGAGTTCATCGTGAGACGGGACGCTACCAAGCCCGAGATAAAGAGGGCCTTCGAGGAGATCTTCGAGGTTGAGGTGGAGAGCGTCAGAACGATGATACTGAAGGATGGGAAGCATGCCATAATAAAGTTGAAGCCGGAGTATTCGGCTGAGGATATCGGCATGCGCATAGGAATATTCTGAGGTGATCTCATGGGTAAGCGTATAATCCCCCAGAGAAGAGGCCGCGGCGGCATGCAGTACAGGTCTCCCGGTCATACCCACAAGGGCGTGATAAGGCACCCCCCCATCGAGGGGAAGAAGGGTGTGGTGGTCGATCTGATCCATGACCCCGGCAGGATAGCCCCGCTTGCGAAGGTTTCCTACGAAGGAAAGATCTATCTCCAGCTGGCGGCGGACGGCATCTCCGTGGGCGACGAGGTCTCCGTGGGGGTTCCCGGCGACATAAAGGCCGGAAGCACCATTGCTCTGGGATTGATTCCCGAGGGTACCACAGTATTCAATATAGAGAAGCAGCCCGGCGACGGGGGGAAGTATGTGAGAGGGGCCGGTACCGGCGCTCTTGTCATCACTCAGGGCGTCAAGACCAATGTCCGAATGCCCTCCGGCGAGCTGAAGATGTTCGACCCGAAGTGCAGGGCCACCATCGGCTTTGTTGCGGGGAGCGGGCATCTGGACCGCCCGCTTGCGAAGGCCGGAAAGAAGTATCATGCTTATAAGAGAAAGAGCAAGGCCCATCTGAAGGTGAGCGGTGTGGCCATGAATGCGGTTGATCACCCGCACGGCGGAGGTGCGCATCAGCATGTTGGTATTCCCAGCACTGTTTCGAGAAACGCACCGCCCGGAAGGAAGGTGGGTCAGCTGTCTCCCAAGAAGAGGAGCGGTAAGAAGAACAGGAGGATGAAGTAATGGCGCGAAGGACCAAGAAGACTGCAACATCGGCGAAGGCGGCCAGAAGGCGTTCGAGGAAGCTGAAGAGCAGCATTCAGGCAAGGAAGAAGAAGGAGTTCACATACAGGGGATACACTCTGGATGAGCTTAAGGCCATGCCGGTGGATGAGGTTATCGGACTGATGACCGCCAGAGTCAGGCGCTCTTACAGGAGAGGTTTCAACCCGGAGGAGCAGGCATTCCTCGAGAGGATAAGGAAGACCAAAGGCGTTGTGAAGACCCACAGAAGGGAGATGGTCATCCTTCCCGAGTTCGTGGGCAGGAAGATCGCTGTCTATAACGGAAAGGAGTTCCACGAGTTCGAGGTGGTTCCCGAGATGATCGGCCATTACCTCGGCGAGTTTGCCCCTACGAGACGGTCGGTCAAGCACTCCGGACCGGGTGTGGGTGCAACGAGGTCATCCAAGTTCATGCCGCTGAAGTAAGGTGATATCATGGCAGGTTATACAGTTAAGGATTACGACCCGGATGTGAGCTCCCGTGCCCTTATGATAGAGGCGGACATATCGCCCAAGCACGCTGTGGAGCTGTGCAGAGCGTTGAGAGGTATGATGGTGGAGGACGCTCTGGAGTTCCTCGATGATGTCATTGCGCTGAAGACCCCGGTTCCTTTCAGGCGGTATAACAAGAGGGTCGCTCACCAGAAGGGTGTCGGTCCCGGCCGCTTCCCGGAGAAGGCTGCGAGGGCCATTAAGAAGACGATAGAGAGCGCAAAGAACAACGCCGAGTTCGACGGAAAGGATCCGGACAGCATGTACATATCCACGATATCCGCATCCCGGGGACGGGTGACCGAGGGTTATATCCCGAGGGCGCACGGCCGTTCCACCCAGTTCAATCACGAAACGGTGAATATAGAGGTGATAATAACTTTGACGGAAGAGGAGGAGTGACTGCATGGCTAACGAAAGAAAATTCATAAGCGAGAATGTTCGGCGACTGCTCCTTAAGGAGTACCTGAGAGAACAGGTCAGCAGGGCAGGTTTCGGTGGTCTTGACATTCAGAGGACTCCTCTCGGAACCCGTGTTAAGCTGATAATAGAGCGCCCCGGTCTCGTGATCGGCAAGAGGGGCGGTGCGATTCGCGACCTCACCACCGCTCTGGAGAACAAGTTCAGTTTTGACCACCCCCAGATTGAAGTGGAGGAGGTGAAGAACCCGAGCCTCAACGCCCATATAATGGCCTATAAGCTGGCCGAATCCCTCGAAAGGGGATGGCACTTCAGAAGAGCCGGCCACTCCACCGTGAGGCGGATAATGGAGGCCGGTGCCGTGGGATGTCAGGTGGTCCTTTCCGGGAAACTCACAGGCCAGAGGCACAGGGTTGAAAAGTTCAAGCAGGGCCACATCAAGTTCTGCGGAGAGCCCCGCGTCCAGTGGGTCGAGGAGGGCTTTGCCATAGCCACCGTCAAGCTCGGCGTGATCGGCGTGAAGGTTCAGATAACCCACCCCGACACGAAGCTTCCCGATGAGATAACCGTTTACGACTCCATCCCCGAGGAGAAGGAGGAAACCCCGGAACCCGAGGCGGAGCCTGCGGAGAAGCCGAAAGAGGAGAAGAAGGCCAAGAAGAGCCGCTCCTCC
>CAZKII010000029.1:6658-18370 GCA_964552865.1 uncultured Thermoplasmata archaeon
AAGGCTCCGGAGCCGGAGAAGGAAAGCGAGCCCGAGGTGCCGGAACCGCCGCAGAAGGAGGAAGCCGCCAAAGAGGATGCGGCAGAGAGCGAGTCAAAGGATTCTCAGGACGATAAAGTAGAGGGAGGTGAAGCCGATGCCAGTGCTGAAAAGCAGTGAGATACGGGAAATGACCCCTGAAGAGAGGAAGAAGAAGCTGCAGGAGATGAGAGACGAGCTCATGCACGAGAGGGGCGTTTCGTCCATGGGCGGAGCCCCTGCCAATCCGGGAAGGACAAGGGTCCTGAGAAGAACGATCGCAAAGATACTGACAATACAGAAGGAGGATAGTCAATAATGGCCAAAATATGCCCAGTCTGCGGACTGCCCGAGGAACTGTGTGTTTGCGAGGAGATAGCGAGAGAACAGCAGAACATAAAGATATACACCGATCGAAGGAGGTATGGAAAAATGGTTACCGTTGTGGACGGAATAGACTCCGCCGATATCAACATAGACGACCTTGCCAGAACCCTCAAGACCAAGTGTGCTTCCGGGGGAACGGTGAAGGACGGAAGGATTGAGCTGCAGGGCGACCATAAGAGGAAGGTGAAGGCTGTTCTCGAGGAGATGGGCTTCAGCGTGGAGGTGAGATGATGTTCGAGAAGGAACTCTTCATTGGAAGGCGCCTGATACAGGTGAGGTCCAGACATCCTCCTTACGAGAGAATAAAGGGAATAATAGTGGACGAGACCATGAAGACACTGACCGTCGATACGGGCGGCCGCGAGGTGATAATCCCCAAGGCCGGAAACTCCTTTAACATGGACTTCGGCGGGAAGGCCGCATGGATCGAAGGCAGGCGTGTGATGTATCGTCCGGAAGACAGGATTAAGAAGGTTAAATAGAGTGGTGATCAGATGGTTAAGAGGATAATCAAGAGAAAGCCGGAAACGGTGGCCAGGAAGAACATAAAGACCAGGGACATCGGGATAGATGTGAAGCCGCCGGCACGGTTGTGTGCAGACGATAACTGCCCCTTCCACGGAACGCTTCCGGTGAGGGGTGTTATGATCGATGGGATAGTCGTTTCCGCCAGGATGAATCGCTCCGTGGTGGTGGAGAAGGAGTATTCCCACTTTATAAAGAAGTACGAGAGGTACGAGAAAAGGACCCGGAGATACCTCGCTCATGCCCCGCCGTGCATGGACATATCTCCCGGTTCCCATGTGAAGATAATGGAATGCCGCCCGCTCAGCAAGGAGATATCCTTCGTTGTAGTGGAGGCAAGGGAGTGATACCATGAAGGGAATAGCCGGAAAGCAGACAAGAGGCCTTACCACATCCTCCAGGGTGGATTGTGTGGATAACACGGGCGCAAAGGTCGTGGAGATAATCGCGGTTCCCAAGTGGCACGGCACTGCCAGACGGTATCCGTCCGCAGGCGTGGGAGACATGCTCATGGTTTCCGTGAAGAAGGGGACTCCCGAGATGAGGAGGCAGATACTGAATGCGGTCATCGTCCGCCAGAGGCGGCCTTTCAGGAGGCCAGATGGGACCATGGTGCGTTTCGAGGACAATGCGGTGGTTATCGTGAACGACCGCGGCGAGACCAAGGGTTCCGAGATAAAGGGGCCCGTTGCAAGGGAGGCCGCGGAGAGGTGGCCGAGGATAGCGGCCACGGCGTCTATAATAGTGTGAGGTGTTAAGAATGGTTACCACACAGGCCAGAAAACAGAGGAAAGCGCTCTTCAACCTTCCGAACCACAGGAGGCAGAAGCAGATAGTGGCGCATCTCAGCCCCGAGCTTCGAGAAAAATACGGAAGGCGCAGCATCCCGGTCAGGGTGGGCGATACCGTGGAGGTCATGAGGGGCGAGAGCGAGATCATCGGCTTTGAAGGGAAGGTCTCTGCCGTGTTCACCGACGAGAGAAGGATCGCCATCGAAAGCCTCACCATGGCCAAAGCGGACGAGAAGCAGGTGAGCAGGAAGATACACCCGTCCAATGTCATGATTACTAAACTGGACCTCTCCGACAAGAAGAGACGCCAGAAACTGGAAAAAGCTAAGGAGGATTGAATATGAGTCATGTTAAGCGTCTTGCAGCACCACCCACATGGCATCTGGAAAGGAAGAAGCACAAGTGGGCGATCAGGTCCGCACCGGGGCCGCACCCGTTCAGGAGGAGCGTTCCTCTGGGCGCTGTGATAAGGGATCAGCTCCATCTGTGCGACACGCTCTCGGAGGCTAGACGGATCATCGGATCCAGAAAGGTTCTGGTGGACGGCAGGCATCCCCGCGATTACAAGTTCCCCGTGGGCGTGATGGATGTCGTCAGCTTCCCGGATTTGAAGGAGAACTATCGGATGCTTCTGGACACCCACGGCAGGTTGAAGCTCGTGAGGTTGAAGGCGGGAGAGGAGACATGGAAGCTCGTCCGCATAGAGAACAAGACCACCGTGAGGGGTGGAAAGACCCAGCTGAACCTCCATGACGGCAGAAACATCCTGCTGGACAGCAATCAGTATAAGACTGGTGATGTGCTCAAGATCTCGGTCCCCGAGCAGAAGATAATAGAGAGCTATCCCTTCCAGCCCGGAAGCGTGGCCCTGATGCTCGGTGGTGCGCACGCCGGTACCACTGCAAGGATAAAGGAGATAGAGGTCAAGAGAAACCCCGCCCCCAATGTGATAATAATGGACGAAGGGTTCGGGACAACGAAGCCCAATGTGTTCGTTGTGGGCAAGGATTCCGCCGTCATATCGCTCTATCAGGAGGTGATTGAGTGAGCGAGGGGAAGGAGTCGCCCATGAGGGAGATACGCCTCTTCAAGGTCGTTGTCAACATCGGCGTGGGCGAGGCCGGCGAGCGCCTTCAGAAGGCGGAACAGGTGCTGGAGATGGTCACGGGTCACAAACCGGTCAGGACCATATCCAAGACGACGAACCGGGACCTCGGCATTCGAGCCGGCATGCCCATAGGCTGCAAGGTGACCCTGAGAGGGAAGGATGCGGAGGAGTTCGTGAAGAAGGCCTTATGGATAAGGGAGAACAAGGTGAACGACTATTCATTCGACCCGGAGGGGAACCTCTCCTTCGGGCTTAACGATTACACGGATTTCCCGGAGATGAAGTACGACCCGGAGATAGGGATATTCGGAATGGATATATCCGTGGTGCTGGAGCGCCCCGGCTTCTCTGTCAAGAGGAGGAGGATTGCAAGGCGCCGCATACCGCACCACCACAGGATAACGAAGGAGGAGGGTATCGCCTTCTTTAAAGAAAGATTCAGCGCAGAGGTGATTGAAGAATGAAGCCTGAAAAGAAATTCGGAAGAAAGGATGGTTGCGACCGTTGCGGGAGAAAGAGGGGCATCGTGAGACGCCACGGCCTGCATCTCTGCAGACAGTGCTTCCGGGAGATCGCTCCCGAGATCGGTTTCAAGAAGTATTCGTGAGGTGATTTCGTGCAACATGATCCTTTGAATGATGCCCTTTCCGTGATAAGAAACGCTGAAAGGGCCGGTAAGGGCGAGTGTCTCATCAGACCGTCGTCGAAACTCATGGGCCGGATACTGAAGGTTATGCAGGACCACGGCTACATCGAGGAGTTTGAATACATAGAGGACGGCAGGTCCGGAATGTTCCGCGTTGGTCTCAAGGGGGTTATAAACAACTGCGGTGTGATAAAGCCCAGATTTGCGGTTAAGAAGAGCGAGATAGAGGGACTGGAGTCCAGATACCTCCCTGCTCAGAACTTCGGCCTTATAATCCTGACCACCAACAAGGGGGTCATATCGAACAACGAGGCCAAGAAGCTGGGCGTCGGGGGAAAACTTCTGGCGTATGTGTATTGAGGTGTTAACATGGCAAATGCAGGTTCCATAGAATACGAGATCGAGCTCCCCGAGGGGCTCACTGCGACTCTGGATGGCGGCCTTCTCACCATAAAGGGGAAGAACGGCTCGCTTTCCAGGGATTTCACGCACCCCAAGATACGCATATCTCTGGAGGGGAAGGTCATTCGCCTGAAGGTCGAGCTCCCCCGGAAGAAGGAGAAAGCCCTCATCGGCACATACAATGCCCATATCAACAATATGATAAAGGGACTCACCGAAGGCTTCGAGTACCGCCTCAAGATCGTCTATTCCCACTTCCCCATGAAGGTTTCGACCAAGGGGGATTATGTGATTATAGAGAACTTCGAGGGGGAGAAGAGCCCGAGGAAGTCCAGAATCATGCCCGGGTGCAAGGTGAATGTGAAAGGAGATATCGTGACCGTCACTGGGATCGACAAGGAGGCCACGGGTCAGACCGCTGCGAACATAGAGCGCGCCACCCGCATAAAGGGCTTCGATGTCAGGGTCTTCCAGGACGGAATTTATATTACGGAGAAGCTGTGAGGTGTTATGTATGGTTGAAAAGAAGGACGGTGCACCGGTGGATGATGTGGAAGACGATGATATTGACATAGACCTTGACTATCTCCTCGAAGAGGGGCTGGAGGCTGCCGAAAAGGAGAAGAAGCCGGCGAAGAAAGCCCCTGCAAAGTCGGCAAAGTCGCCTCAGCCCAAGAAAAAGAAGGCCGTGGCCGAGAAGAAGGAGGACGAGAAGCCCGCTGCCAAGGCGGAAGCACCTACCGCCCCCGCCAAGAAGGAGGCCAAACCCGCGAAAGCAAAGCAGGTCAAGAAGGCGGAGGAGAAGAAGTCTTCCGAGGCACCGGCAAAGAAGACCACGGACAAGAAGGATGATAAGCCCTCCCCCAAGAAGAAGGAGACCGCCAAGAAGGAGAAGAAGAGCGCTCCCAAGAAGGCTGAGGAAAAGCCCAAGGAGGAGGTTCTCGTGGTGGAGGACGAGGAAGAGGAGGGCGCATATGTGGCCAAGCTGAAACCCGCCCTTCCTGACGATGTGCAGGCGGCTCTCAGAGAGCGCGCCTATCGGAAGAAGAGGATGCCTCACTTCAGGCGGCAGGAATGGTTCAGGTACAAGAGGCTCGGAACCTCCTGGAGGAGGCCCAGAGGCCTTCAGTCCAAGATGAGGAGGCACTTCAAGTACAGGCCCAATGTCGTTTCCATAGGATACGGGACGAACAGGCTGGCGAGGAACCTGCACCCGTCCGGCTTCGAGGAGGTCCTTGTTTACAGGCCCCTTGATCTGGAAGGGATGGATCCCACGCTTCAGGCGGCCCGGATCGGTCACAGCGTCGGGAGCAGGAAGAGAGAGATGATAGAGAAGCGTGCCAAGGAGCTTGGCATCCGCGTGCTCAACAGGAGTGGATAACATGGCTGACCTCAAGAATCAGAGGCGCATGGCCGCCGAGATACTCAAGTGCGGTGAAAACCGGATCTGGATGGACCCCACCCGGGAGGAAGAGATAATCGACATGATCACCCGTGCGGATATCAGAACGGCCATAAACTCCGGCGTCATTCGGAAAAAGCAGAAGAAGGGCATCTCCCGCGGCAGAGCCAGAGCACAGGCCCACCAGAAGAAGAACAGGAAGCAGGTGGGCCACGGAAGCAGGAAGGGCAGAGGCACGGCCAGATATCCCCGGAAGAGGAGATGGATAAACACGATCCGCCCCATCCGCGCCACTCTGCGCGAGCTCCGGGACAGCGGCGAGATTGACAGGCATGTGTACAGAATGTATTATATGAGAGCGAAGGGCGGCATGTTCAGAAGCCGATCTCACCTTATCTCTCACATGAAGGTGGAAGGACACCTCAAATCCTCGGAGGAGGAGTGAGCATGGCGAAAGGACCGAGATACAAGGTTCCGTTCAGACGGAGACGCGAAGGGAAGACGGATTACAGGCGCAGAGCGAACCTGCTTAAAGGAGAGGTTCCGAGGGCCGTTGTGAGGATAACGAACACACAGACCATCGTTCAGATGGTGGAGTTCCGCATGGAAGGAGATGTAGTGCTTGCCAGTGCGGTTTCCCGTGAGCTTCTGAAGATGGGCTGGAAGGGTGCGCATTCGAATACGACCGCGGCGTACCTCACTGGCTATCTTGCGGGCAAACGCGCTCTTAAAGCGGGGATCGAAGAAGCCGTGCTGGACATCGGTCTTAAGGCCAAGGTCCACGGCTCCAAGACCTTCGCCGCCATGAAGGGCATGGTGGACGCGGGGCTTTACATTCCCCACGATGATTCGGTCCTTCCTTCGGATGACAGATTGAACGGTGAGGCCTTCGGTGAAGGGGTTGTCTCTTCATACAAGGCGGTTATGTCGAAACTGGAGAGTGAGTAAATGGATTGGGTTCCCAAAACAGAACTTGGACGGCTGGTATTCGAGGGCAAGATAACCACCATGAGCGATGCTCTTGCCACCAGACTTCCGCTGAGAGAGCCGGAGATTGTGGATATTCTGCTCCCCGATCTCATGGACGAGGTCCTCGATATCAACATGGTTCAGAGGATGACCGACTCCGGACGAAGGGTCAGGTTCGCTGCAACTGTCGTGGTGGGAAACGGCGACGGTTTCGTTGGCCTTGGCCGCGCGAAGGGGAAGGAGGTCGGTCCGACCATACGGAAGGCCATCGACGTGGCCAAGCTCCAGATGATCGAGATAAAGAGAGGTTGCGGGTCGTGGCAGTGCGGCTGCGGCCAGCCCCATTCGCTTCCGTTCGAGGTTCGGGGAAAATCGTCTTCCGTCGAGGTCTTTCTTAAACCCGCTCCCAGAGGGACCAGCCTTGCTACCGGAGATATATCCAAGAAGATCCTCACACTCGCGGGGATACAGGATGTCTGGGGGATGACCAAGGGGCACACGAAGACCACGGTCAACTATGCGTTTGCCGTCTTTGACGCCCTCAAGAGAACGATAGATATGCGCGTCACCGAGGACCAGATACTGGAGCTGAACATAGCGTCCGGTCCGGTCGGCATCCACACCACCGAGGTGGACACGGAGCAGATTGAGGATATCATGCCCGATGCCGAGAAGCCGAAGGAAGAGGCTCCGAGAGGGCGCGGCAGGAGACGCGGTGGCGGCTCTGCCGGCAGAAGAGGCGGCGGCTCCGGCGGAGGCAGGAAGAGGTGATTGGAATGGCGTTTGCGGTTATATTCATAAGAGGAAAGATAAATTCGAAAAAGGGTGTCGGAGATACTCTGGCAATGCTCAATCTCCACAAGAAGCACCACTGCACGGTCATTCCCGATACTCCCGCGTACAGGGGGATGCTGCAGAAGGTGAAGGATTATGTCACATGGGGCGAGGCCTCTCCGGAGATGCTGGCCCGTCTCATACTTGAGCGGGGAAGACTTGAGGGAAATGTGCCGGTTACCGAGGCCTACATCAAGGAGAACACGAAGTACACATCCGTCCTCTCCTTTGCGAAGGCGGTTTCCAAGGGCGAAGAGAAGCTCACCGCCGTTCCGGGCATGAAGCCGGTTTTCAGGCTCTCCCCGCCGAGGCAGGGTTTCAAGAGCATCAAGAGGCCTTTTGCCGATAAGGGGGACCTCGGATACAGAGGGAAGGAGATTGATGTCCTTCTGGAGAAGATGCTGTGAGGTGAATGATATGGTCAGCAGAACCGAAAAATTCAGAGGAAGACGGACACACGGGCGCGGACACAAGTCGGGCAGAGGAGCCGGCATACGCGGAGGTCGCGGTAATGCCGGGCTGCTGAAGCACAAGTACATGTATGTCATACTCAACATGCCCAATCACTTCGGACGGCACGGATTCAAGAGGCCTCAGAGCGTCGTATCCTCGAATGTCGTGATCAATGTGAATGACATAGAGGAGAGGCTGGAGGAGTATGTTCAGAGCGGTGTCGCGGTGAAGGAGGGAGACCTTTACAGGATAAACCTCACGGAACTCGGATACGACAAACTGCTCGGTACGGGTAAAATAGGCGTTCCCGTGGAGATTACGGTACCCTCAGCCAGTCCCGGTGCCGTGCGGAAGATAGAGGCCGCCGGCGGAAAGGTAATAACGGAGTAATGTTTCACACCCAGAGCGGAACCAGAAAAAGGGGTAGATTCAAATGGCCGAGAAAGAGAAGAGCTATCTTTACAAACTGAAGCCCATAATAGACAGGATGCCCGCGGTTACGAAGCCGGAGGGGCATGTGGTTTTCAGGAAGAAGATGATGTGGGTGATTCTCACCCTTATCCTCTACTTCGTGATGACCAATGTGATGCTTTACGGGCTTGACGAGTCCGAGACCATAGATCTTTTTGCGAGTTACAGAGCCATAATGGCAGGAGCGCAGGGCTCCCTCATGCATCTCGGTATAGGCCCCATAGTCACAGGTTCCATTATCATGCAGCTGTTCACAGGTGCCAAGATCATAAAACTGGATCTGGCCGACGACGAGGACCAGGCCATATATCAGGGCACTCAGAAGTTGCTCGTCATAATCATGATATTCGTCGAGGCCATCCCGCAGGTCTACGGCTATCTTGTCCCGTCGGATACCTTCATAGCGAACCTTGACGGTATCTGGGCGGGTCACGGGGACGGGCTTGCCAAGACGATAATCGTGGTCGAACTCTTCGTGGGCTCCTATCTCGTATTCCTCATGGATGAGGTCGTATCGAAATGGGGCCTCGGAAGCGGTATCAGTCTGTTCATCGCGGCGGGAGTGGCTCAGGCCTCGTTTACCGGGACTATCAACTTCGTAGCAGTTGATCCAACCCAGCCCTTCAGCGTGAGCAATCCGCCCACCGGTACGATTCCCAAGACCATATATCTGTTTCAACACATGTCAGCCGGGCAGCTGGCCAGCGGAGGCTATGAACGGATATTGATACAGAACCCAAATCCTGTCATTGCGCTTCTGGGAACCCTGATAATCTTCTTCTTCGTGGCGTATGCGGAATCGAGCAGAATCGAGCTTCCGTTATCGCACGGAGAGGCAAGGGGTGCAAGGGGTCGGTATCCAATAAAGCTGATTTACGCATCGAACATCCCCGTTATACTGATGTCCGCCCTGCTTGCGAACATAAGCATGTTCTCCATGCTCTTCTGGTCCCACCCGTCCATGAGCAAGTTCCCGATACTGGGGCATAACTGGATACTGGGTGCGTACGAGGCGGGCTCCACCCGGCCCATAGCAGGTATAGCGTATTACACCTCCACGATAAGGGGTGTGGGTGACTGGTTGTTGCCCCTCGTGAATCCGGCCTATTCTTCCATGCTGGGCACTCACACGCAGTTGCAGCTTCTGATCCATGTGATCGTGTTCGTGGGTTTGATGGTGTTTGGCTCCATGGTCTTTGCGAAGTTCTGGATTGAGACGACGAACATGGGCCCGGAGGCGGTGGCGGAGCAGATTATGAATCAGGGCATGCAGATCCCCGGTTTCAGAAGGGAGCCCAAGGTCCTCAAGAGGGTCCTTGAGAGGTATATACCTGTGGTTACCGTGTTGAGCGGTGCCGTCGTCGGCATACTTGCGGCGGGCGCGGATCTCATCGGAACCGTGGGGAACACCAGCGGTACCGGTGTGCTGCTGGCCGTCGGTATTATGATACAGTTCTACGAGGCCATGGGTCGCGAGCAGATGATGGAGATGCACCCGGTCCTCAGAGGAATGCTCGGAGGTCAATGATGTCTCCAGAACCCCCTTCTTCTCCCCAAACCCCTGCGTCAGCCAGTTCCACCCTATTGATGATGCTGAGCTTCATGCTCGTTCTCCTGATGATGTTCGATTCCGCAACGCGGGACGGTGTCTCGGCCCTCATGAACGGGCTTCTCTACCCTCTCGTCGGGTTCGGCGGCAGGTATCCGGTATTCACACTGATAGCGGCGGGACTTCTGATGACCACCATCACCACGCTCATCCGCAATCACACCACGGACTGGGTTCAGATGGCAGAGAATCAGGAGAAGATGTCCGCCTTCAACAAGGAGTTGAGGGAGGCCAGATTGGCAGGGAACACCAAAAAGGTGGACAGGCTGATGAAGATACAGCCGGAGGTGATGCAGATGTCCATGGAGGCCTCCAGTTCCCAGATGAAGATGATGCCCATAACCATGCTGGTGGCAATTCCCATATTCTTCTGGATATCGTATTTCATCTACACAGAGGCGTCTTCCGTCATATTCTCCGTTCCGTGGGAATACAACGCTCATCTCACCTCCACTCATGTTCTCCCCAACTGGATTCTTCTGTACTCGCTTATCAGCACTCCCGTCGGACAGATTCTGCAGAGAGGGCTGAAGTATATCGATTTCAGCAGGAGGCTGGCAGAGCTGGAGGGTGATGGTCGTGATCCTGAGCATTAGCGGCCCTCCCGGCAGCGGAAAGACCACCCTTGCTGAGATCATTTCTGAGAGACTGGGGCTTGAGCTGATCCTTACCGGCAGGATTTTCAGGGATATGGCCGCACAGAGGGAGATGAGCCTCTCGGATTTCGGGGCCTATGCGGAGGAGCATCCCGAGGTGGATATCGAACTGGACAGGCGCGTGGTGGACGCTGTCAGGGAACGGGCCGAACAGGGGAAATCCCTCCTTGTGGAAGGGCGCCTTGCGGGTTTCATGCTTTACAGAGCGAACATCCCTTCGTTCAAGATATATGTCACCGCCTCGCAGGAGGTGCGGGCAGAGCGGATTCGGAAGAGAGAGGGCGGCGATATCGCTGAGATAATGCATGAAATGGCGGCAAGGGAGGAATGCGAGAGGGAGCGCTATCTCTCGGTGTATTCCTTCGACATAAGGGATATGAGCATATACGACCTTGTTCTGGATTCCTCGGACATGGGCGTGGAAGAGGTTGCGGCCCGCGTCCTTACAGCGGTGGAGGAGTGGAGTCCATGAACACGAAGGAGCTCGTCACCAGGAATTCGAATCCTGTTCTGGAGGGATACGGCATCGCTCCCGATAGGAGGGCGCTGGAAGAACTTCTCTCCCTCGGCGTCGTGGTGATAGACAAGCCGTCCGGCCCCACATCCCATCAGGTGGCCGCGTGGACCAGGGACATCCTCTCCACGATTGCCCCGGTCGATAAGGCCGGCCACGGCGGAACGCTGGACCCATCGGTAACCGGAGTTCTCCCTGTGGCCCTGGGCAGAGCGGTCAGAGGAATCGACAGCATCCTCCTCGGAGGGAAGGAGTACATCGCCATACTTCGGCTCCATTCGGCCGTTGAGGAGGCCAGAATTCGCTCGGTCTTTCGGGAGTTCGTAGGTGACATCTATCAGATACCTCCAGTCCGCTCGTCCGTGAAGAGGGAGATGCGCGTGAGGCGCATATATGCCCTGGACATCCTCGAGATCGACGGCCGCGATGTACTTTTCCGTGCGGAGACTCAGGCAGGGACATACATACGGACCCTCTGCGTCGACATAGGCGCTGCCCTCGGTGTGGGGGGGAACATGCAGGAGCTCAGGAGGATAAGGACCGGCCCGTACGGCGAGGAGCGGGCGGTAACGCTTCAGCGCCTGAGGGATGCCGTGGAGAGGTATGGCCAGAGCGGGGACGAGAAGGAGCTCAGGGAGATGATCCTGCCTGTGGAAACCCTCTTTTCGCACATGAAGTCGGTCGTACTGAAAGATACCGCGGTGGATTCCGTATCTCACGGTGCCGACCTCTCAATCCCGGGAATTCACATGCTTTCGAGGGGGATAAAGAGAGGGGAACGGGTCGCGATTTATACCGCAAAGGGAGAGATCGTCGCGATAGGCACCGCAAAAATGGATGCGGAGCGCATTCTGGCCCGGTCGTCGGGTCTTGCAGTGGAAACGGAAAGGGTTTTCATGGAACCGGGAACATATCCTTCTGTATGGT
>CAZKII010000030.1:0-4291 GCA_964552865.1 uncultured Thermoplasmata archaeon
TGAAGGGTCTGATCGATTAAAAAAGAAAAAAGAGAAGTTGAAAGGGTTTTACTCTATGTCTATCTTCTTCATTCCCGTTTCGCTCTTCTTCATGCTCACATCGAGCACTCCGTTCCTGTATGTGGCCTTTATGCTCTCTTTGTCCACTGCGGCAGGCAGGGGGATGACCTTCTCGGCCTCCCTCTCTCCGTCAGTGGCCTTCACCACCAGAGAGTTTCCGTTGAGATAGAGCTCTATGCCATCTTTCTTGAAACCGGGCAGCTCCATCGTCACCATCACCTCGCTGTCCGTCTCGTTTATGTCGAGCATGGGGTCCTTTTCTCCGGCGCTTTCGTCCTTCCGCTCCTGTATCCTCTCGGATGGCCCCATCAGGGGGCTGGCGCCGGTAGGCACATCGCCCCACTGCTCTATGATGGGTTCTCTGCCCGGCATCTTTACCATGCGGTATCCGTAACTCCGAACGATGGGTTCTCCCGTCATCATCTCCTGCCAGTCGTCGGCCAGCAGGCTGTCAGGGAGCATCGACATCTCCTCGTCGAAGCCCATCATTCGTCTCATCCTTTCCATCTCGGCGAGCATTCTTCTCTCCATCTCGCTGAACCAGTCGTCCATGTTCTCACCTCCTTACATCCTCTTTCCCACATCTTTGTGGCTCTTCTTTATCTTCTCCACGGCCTCCTCGAAGTGCTTCATGGAGACCTTCTGCGCTTCGATGCTCTTCTCGTCCACGGGCTTTCCGGAGTTTATGTACTCCCTGATCGCCAGCATGGTCGCTTCCTTGCACACCGCCGCGATGTCAGCGCCTGTGAACCCGTCGGTCATGTCAGCGAGCTTTCCGATGTCCACATCCTCCGCGAGCGGTCGCCCTCTCGTGTGAATGCCGAATATCTTCTCTCTCGCCTCTTTCTCCGGGGTCGGCACATATACCATCCTGTCGAATCGTCCTGGCCTCAGCAGTGCGGGATCGATTATGTCCGGGCGATTGGTGGCCGCTATCACCGTCACATTGTGCAGGCTCTCCAGTCCGTCGATCTCCGTGAGTATCTGGGATATGACCCTCTCCGTCACCTTCGAGTCGAAGCCGCTCCCTCTGGTGGGGGTTATGGCGTCTATCTCGTCGAAGAATATGACGCACGGAGCCGCCTGTCTGGCCTTCCTGAATGTTTCCCTGACGGCCTTCTCGCTCTCGCCGACCCACTTGGACAGGAACTCCGGCCCCTTCACGCTTATGAAGTTGGCCTTGCTCTCCGTCGCCACGGCCTTTGCCAGAAGCGTCTTTCCAGTTCCGGGTGGGCCGTAGAGCAGTATCCCTCTGGGCGGTTCGGCTTTCATGTGCTCGAACATGGGCCCGTATGTCATGGGCCACTCCACCGCCTCTTTCAGCTCCTGCTTGGCATCCTCGAGGCCGCCGATGTCCTCCCATTTCACATTGGGCGTCTCGATCAGCACCTCTCTCAGGGTTGACGGCTGCATCTCTCTGAGCGCGGACATGAAGTCGTCCTTCGTCACCTTCAGGCTGTTCAGCACCTCGGCCGGAATCGTGTCCACCTCGAGGTCAAGGTCGGGGATCACCCTTCTCAGCGAGCGCATGGCCGCTTCCTTGCTCAGAGCCGCCAGGTCCGCTCCAGCATATCCGTGGGTCAGTTCGGCCAGTTCCTCCAGTTTCACATCGTCCGCGAGGGGCATCCCTCTGGTGTGTATGCTGAGTATCTCCAGCCTCCCTTTCCTGTCAGGTATGCCGATTTCGATCTCCCTGTCGAACCTTCCGGGCCGCCTCAGTGCCGGGTCCAGTGCGTGTGGCCTGTTGGTCGCGCCTATCACGACCACCTTTCCTCTGGATTCCAGACCGTCCATTATGGCCAGAAGCTGGGCCACGATCCTTCTCTCCGTCTCGCCCGACACCTCGTCCCTCTTGGGTGCGATGGAATCGATCTCGTCGATGAATATAATGGCGGGTGCGTTCTCTTCCGCTTCTTTGAATATCTCTCTGAGGCGCTCCTCGCTCTCACCGTAGAACTTGCTCATGATCTCCGGCCCGCCGATGCTGTAGAAGTTGGCGTTTGTCTCGCTTGCAACCGCCTTTGCCAGCAGCGTCTTTCCGGTTCCGGGTGGGCCGTGCAGCAGAACGCCCTTCGGCGCCTCCACTCCGAGCCTGTCGAACAGTTCCGGGTGCCTCAGCGGGAGCTCTATCATCTCCCTTACCTTCTTCACCACATCCTCAAGGCCGCCGATGTCCTCGTATGAGACCTTGGGGACCTTCAATGATGTCTCTTTCACCGGTTTTTCGCTGATCTTCACATCGGTGCTCCTCTGCATCATCACCGCAGCCGCGGAAGGCCCATAGGAAACCACCACCAGGTCTATCTTCCTGCCCATCACATTTATTTCGATCACATCGCCTTTGGTGAGCACTCTGCCCTCAAGCAGCTGTTTCAGGTATTCCTCGCCTCCCATGATCTTCAGGGGCTGTGTGGGGGCGAATGTGACCTTCTTGGCATCAACCGCCTTTATCTTCTTTATGGCGACCCTGTCGTCTATGCCCGCACCGGCGTTCCTTCTTATGTTTCCGTCGATCCGTATGATCCCACGGTTGGAGTCTTCGCTGTAACCGGGCCAGACAATGGCCGCCGTTGAGTTTTTACCCTCAATCTGAACGATGTCGCCTGTGGAGATGTCCAGTATTTCCATCAGAGCAGGGTCAATTCTGGCGATCCCTCTGCCCACATCCCTCGGCTTGGCCTCAGCGACCTTCAATATCTTGTTGTTATCTTTCATGTTATCACCTCTTTTTGCAATGCTCCGCAATAAATGGAGGAAGGAAGGGTTTTACTCCACCTTCACGGAGAACCTCTTCTGTTCGTTGGGCTCTTTCTTCGGAAGCACCAGTTCCAGCACTCCGTTCTTCATGCTGGCCTTAGCCTTCGAGCCGACAACCTCTTCGGGAAGCGGTATCTCCCTGTGGAAGGAGGCGTATCTCCTCTCTCTGTGATAGTAGCTGTCGTCCTTTCTCTCCTCCTCTTCTCTGGTCTCACCTCTTATGATGACGCTGCTCTCTCCGACCTCTATATCCACATCCTCTTTGCGGATCCCCGGCATCTCTGCGCTTATCACGATCTCCTTGCCGGTATCCCTTACATCAACGGCCGGAACGCGGAAATCTCTGCTCGCTATTCCGTAACCGCCGAACGGATAGAACAGGTCCTCGAACCCGCTTCTCAGCTCTCTGAACATCCTGTCCATATCTCTGAGGAACAGATCCGGCGCCCATGCGTCTGCCGGAGCAAGCTCGTCATCCTTCTTTCTTATCCGTACCATACTATCACCTCCTGCTTATTGCGGGGCATTTTGCACATATAACTCTGTCTGTTCTTCTATATAAAGTTTTCGGTTACTCTATTACAAACTTTTTACATAGTCTCCGCTCAACAACCCTTAAATAGGGGCATGGGGATAACTCACCATGAAGATATGCCGGAACTGCCATGTTCTCAACGATGATGATGCCGGGACCTGCTGGAACTGCGGCGGAGATCTCTCCGATTCCCCTCCATACATTCCCGTTATGCTCTATCCCAACCCTGTCAAATCCTCAGAGCGGGAGAATGTTCTCTTTCTGTCCGTCGTTTCGCTGATCGTTCTGGTGTTTCTCCTTCCGGTCATTCTTGGGGGTTTCGTGACCACCGGCCAGATGTACGCCTACGATACGGAGCCCAACAACGGCTTCGGCAGCGCGGTGACCGTCCCGGTGTGCACGGGGAGCCTGAAGGGCTTCGTAAATGAATACATGGATTCAAAGGATTTCTACAGCATCTCCTTTCAAAGCTCCGTCTATGAGCTGAACCTGTCGCTCTCCTTCGAGGACCGCAACATCTTCAACATCACCGCTTTCGATTCGTCTTTCAATCCCATTGAGGGCCACCGATACTCCGACCATTCCGGCGAAATGCGGAGCGAGGGGCTGGACATACAGCTGAACGGCACCTCCGACCCGGTCATTGTGAGGGTCATTGCGGAAAAAGGGGGCGGTGAGTACATGCTCCGCTTTACGGCCAGCCCGCCCCAGTGCGGTGGGTACGGCGACGATATAATCGATCCGCAGGATATCACGGGAGAGGGCAGGTCCTTCTCTTCCGCGATCCCTGTTAATGGGAACGGGAGCTATCATGTTGCTCTGGATGCCGTGGATTCACCGGTGCAGATATACTCCATACCGCTCTCTGGTGGCGAGTTTCTCTGGTGCAACATGTCTAAAATTGCGGATATCGATCTCAATGTGAGTCTTTACGATTCG
>CAZKII010000030.1:4391-17643 GCA_964552865.1 uncultured Thermoplasmata archaeon
GTGCAACATGTCTAAAATTGCGGATATCGATCTCAATGTGAGTCTTTACGATTCGGACAGAAAGCTCGTGGCCTCTTCTCCCTTCTCAGGCGACCGAAGCGAGATGGCCTTCCCCGCTCAGCGTGATGACACATACTATCTTGTGCTCAGGGACTTTCGAGGGGCTGGAACGGTTTCTCTGGACATTGACACATCTCCGAATGGGATGTACGACGGAAATAACGAGATTACGCGTGCAAAAGAGATAAGTGAAATGTTCTTCAATGGAAAGGTGAATAAGGTCTATGATGATAGGGATTACCTTAAGGTATTTCTAACTGAGGGGGAAGCTAAGTCGGTTGAGGTCAAGCCCTTATCCCCGCTCTACCTTTCGTTGATGGACGGTGAGGGGAAGATCCTGATGAATGAGAGGATTGACGACAGGACGGACTTCTACATCAACGCGAATGAGACCGGATACTATTATCTGCGAATTGTGCCCAAGGGTTACAGCACTACTTATTCCATTGCTATCGTGCAGGCGAGAGCTGGCATCGCAGATTATATCTGGATAGATAGAGAGAATGCGTTCTCGCCCGTCTATGGAGGGGAGAGGATCTCTCTCAGAGCCATGCTCCCTGAGAATAGCACACCGGTCGGTATCTCATGGCATTTTGGGGACGGAAGTCCCGTGGAAACGGGAACGGTTGTGACTCACACCTTCTCCACTGCAGGAAACTATACAATAACCGCCACAAGACAGGATAATGGAGTAACGGATACATATACAATTCATGTCAGGCAGCACCGCAAGGTGGCCATCATAGTGGGGATATCCGATTACATCCAGTCCAGCGTGGACGACCTCAATTACTGCCATATGGATGCCCTTAATTGGGCCTCCTATCTCCGGCCGCGCGGCTACGAGATGACCGTTCTTCTCAACGACAGCGCCACCAAGGACAGGATAATCTCCTCTCTTCTGAGCCTTGAGGCCGGAACGGACCGGGGTGATACGGTGGTGTTCATATTCTCTGGCCACGGGTTCGAGCAGGACGGGAGGCACTTCATAGTCCCTGCGGACACCATGTCCTTCTCCACCGGCAACGATATTTCCGACCTGCTTCTGCGGGCGGTTACCATGACCTCGCGAAGCCAGCACAGGTTCGTTTATCTGGACTCCTGCCACAGCGGCGGTATGAACGAGGTGGCGGACAACAGCACGCTTTTCATAGCGGCCTCCCGGGGTTCCGAGCTCTCCGTTGATTCGGGGGAGTTCTCCAGCGGCCTGTGGACCCATTATTTCCTTCAGATCGGGCTGGAGGATGACGGATACGCCGCTCTGGAAGATGCTTTCAATGCCGTTTCCTCCCCCTATACTCTGGACGCCGACAGGAACTACGGCGTCTCCTGCCACCCGGTGATGATCGACGGAGACCCGTCTGAAAACTTCGTGTTATGAGGTTCAGAGCTCTATCTTCCCTGTCTTCTTCAGTAGTTCCAGCGCGCTCTCCACCTTCTCTTCCGCCTTCTTCTCGTCAAACAGGGCCTTCTCAACCTCTTTGTTGTGCTCTATTATGACCTTCTTCTTTTCGAGGTAGGCCTGCCTCCTCTCCTTCTTGACGGCCATGAGTTTCTCCCTCATCTCCATGGCCTTCTTGTGGAACTCGTCGGCCCTTGCCCGTATCTCCAGAAACTCCTCGTGCTTCCTGTTCGCTTCCGCGGAAAGGTGGCGTATCTCGTTTATGGTGGCCCTGCTCTGTTCCCTGAGCTTGTCCAGGGCCTTTGCCGCCTTTACCACGAGCTTGTGTTCGTCATCGGCCATCTTGAAGAGTTCGTTGATCTTCTCGTCTATGTCCTTCACCTCTTTCATTATGGCCTCTTCCTCTTTGACGACCTCTCCCAGCTCCTCCGCCCTCTTCATTTTGATCTTCAGTTCTGCCAGAAGTTTCTTCTCGGCCTCGGGGGTCATGGCGGTGGTTTCCTGCTTTCGCTTCATTTCCTCTATCTCGCGCCGCAGGCCGGCCAGTTCCTTCTTCAGGTCCTTCGATATCTTGCCCCTCCGCTTCTTCTTTAGTTCTATGAGTTCCTTGGCCTTCCTCTGGTACTCGTTCCTCTTCTCCTTATGGAGCCGTATCTCCTTGGTGAGCTCTCTTATCTTGTCCCGTACATCCTTCATCTCGTCGTTGAGCTTCTTCCTCTCATCGTGAAGGTTGTCCCTCTCCTCCCTGACCACATTGGCCTGAGCATTGAGTTCGTTCCTCTTCTCGATGAGCTGCTGATACTTCTTCTCAGCGCTCTCCAGTTCCTTCCGTTTTGTGGCTCCAGATGTTTCTTCCATCGTCACACTTCCGTCTGCTTTTGGGGGTGCAAATCCTGCACCAATATGAAGTTTTCCTTCACGGCGCCTACTCGGGATACTCGATCTCAACCGTGTGGTTCTGCATCGGGCTCCTTCTCACATGGTTCGCCGCATCGACCACTTCTATGTAGTAGTTTACCGTGGTTTGAAGCTTCTGCCCGGGGATGTAGGCCTCCCAGAAGTTCGGATAATCGGCATATTTCACGGTCATGGGAACGGATGTCCAGTTTCCGTCCCTAGAGGTGTTGTACCACAGGAGTATGCTCTTGAGCGGCAGCGTGTGATTCACCTCGCACGAGACCCTCATATCTCCAGTCGGCACCTCAGTGTTCTGTGTGAGCTGGACCTGATCTATGTTTATCTGAGAGACATAGTGGTGCGTTATCTCCGCAAAGGCCACGGTCTCGTAGTTCTTGGAGTCGAAGGTTCCGTTGGCATAGCAGGTCCCTTCCCAGTTGTAATAGGGCATCTGGTCAATCACAACTCCGGTGATCGTCATGTTCATGCCGTGTTCCGGTGTTTCGAGCTGCCACTGATAGGCCCATGTTATCTGCTCCATTATATCGTAGGGGGCGAGGAAGTACTTCATGGGGGTGATGTTGATGGTGGGTCTGTCTATTATGTCGTATGTTCCGTCCGGATTCACCACCACCATGGCGCTTATGGCCTCGGTGCCGTTTCCCGCATAGACATACTTCGCAGCGATCACGGTGTATCCAGTGGGAATGTCCACTATGAACTCGTCACCCACGATGGCCGCGGAGTATGCGCCCCAGAAGTGATTGATCACCCCTGTCCCGTCGGTGATGGTCATGTTCTTCCCGTCCACCGTTATTTCGCCGCTAACCTGAATCCTCGGCTGGAAATATCCGTAGAAGGTGGCCTGTCCCGGGATATATATCCTTCCGTCTGAGGTGGGGATCACGGGCTTGCCGAGGAGGTCGTGCATCCGGATGTCCGCTTTCACCCTCAGGTCCTCCCGGTCGTATATCTCCGTGTGATAGTCGTAGAGGACGGTTCCGTTGTTCTTCTTCAGGGTGTCGTAGAAGGAGAAACCGTCGTAGTCGTTTCTGTACTGAAAGAGGAGGGCCAGCCTGTCTTCCGTGCCCGTAAGAGAGGTTCCGTTATCCAGATGCTGGTTTATCTTCTCGCCGGTGATAAGATTGACGAGCATGGCATCCCGGCCGCTGTTGATGCCGAAGGTCTTCAGGTCCTGATAGTAATAGGTGCTGGTGAAGTAGTAGGAGCCGCCGTTCTCCGTTTTGAATCTGAGATAGATGGTCCAGCTCTCGCCCACATCGGAATGCATCCCCTCGTCCTCGGGGAAGGAGATGCCGGAGAAGACATATGGCTTGTTATCGGCCGGAGGATGGTATAGGAACGCGGCCACAACGGTTACCGCCACCAGCAGGAGTATTACCGCCACAGGTATGATGTTCTTCTTAAGGTTAGGCTCGCTGTCATCCTTTCCCTTGCTCAGGACCATGCCATCAAATAGGGCCGCACTGATTTAAAACTATTGGTCGAATCGTTCTCCTCTGCAGGGTTCCGCGCCCGGCCCGCTGCACCGGAAAACCTTATATCTCTCCTGTTCTATAAGCCGTTGTGTCATGCATTGCTATTGAGATCGGCCGATCCCATTTTCTTTGCAACTCAGAGTTTGTGCCCGGTGGTGTTGCTAAGATTGACGAAATTTTAGATTTCATGCCCCTCTCGTTTGTTGTATCTCATTTACCTGAGCATTATATCACAGAGGGGGTGTGGAAATGAGTGTGATACTATATGATTCTACCACAGAAGAAAAATATTATGCAGAGTACATAAGAAGAAAACAGCTTAAACTGATGTGGGGATTTTTCGCTGGAATTGTCTTTATTTTTGGGGGGCTGATTCCTATTTTCTATCCTACTGCAGAGCTTAATGGAAGGATGTTTCTGCCTTACCTTGTTACTTCTGTGGGGCTTCTTATGCTTTTCACTTCCTCCCTTTCCATTATGAAATATAAAAAAATTCTCGAGACCGGAAAAATAGGTGTCATCGTGGATGGAAGTGCATTGGAGTTCCTCGGTGATAAGGTGAAAAGATTTGAGTATAAGGATATAGATTTTGTTTTTGTAGATAGCAATGATGAAATAATTGTAGTAAAGTCCGTTCAGACACCAAAAATTAATGGGCTAGAAAACTGCCTTAACAAGCCTAAGAAGTTTTTATCCTTAATCCCTTGGAGAGAACGCAATTTCAATATGTGGGATGCAAAAATTGTTCCAAATATGGATGGATTTCTCGAAATCCTCAAAGGTTGTGATATAAAGATATATTACAGAAAAAAAGGACAGCACACAATAAGGGAGGTAAAATGACTGATTCCTTACATATAACAGGCCAATCTCGACAAATCAGCCTTCAGAAGAAGCTTACATTCTGGAGCATATAGGCTTAGTTTTTCGCCCTGGATTACAGCGCCCCATCCCGATTTTTGATATCGTACCCACGAAACCTTAAAATACCCCTGCATTTTTCCACCCAAATACTCCATCTGTTCGCTCCCGTAGTGTAGTGGCCAATCATGCAGGCCTCTCGAGCCTGCGACACGGGTTCAAATCCCGTCGGGAGCACCACCCCGCATGTGCGTAAATCTTTAATAGCACCTGCCTGTATGGTGGTTTCCAGTTGATATGTACACAAGAGGTATGGTAATATGACGACGGTCTATGACGCCCCCCCGAACGCGCTGATAGAGGCTGTAGCGGAGCAGTTGAAGGGAATAAAAGGTCTCGAGCCCCCGGAGTGGGCCGGTTATGTGAAAACCGGAATCCACAGGGAGAAATCCCCGGTGAACGAGGACTGGTGGTATGTGCGCCTTGCAGCCATTCTCAGGAAGGTCTACATCAAGGGCCCCATCGGCTCTTCGAGGCTTGCAGGTGAGTTCGGCGGCCCCAGAGACAGGGGTTCCAAGCCGAACAGAGCGGTGAAGGGGAGCGGTTCCGTGGCGAGGAAGGCGCTGCAGCAGCTGGATAATGCCGGCCTTCTCACCACCATAAGATACAAGGGAAGGGTCATCTCGCCCCAGGGCCAGAAGCTTCTGGACAACACGGCGCATAAGATCGTGAGCGAGATGGCCAAAACCAATCCAGAGCTTTCCAAGTACTGCTGAACCGACAGGAGGGAGAGCCGTGGAGGACGAAGAACTGGAGATGCTCCGGAAGAAGAAGATGGCGGAACTTCAGCAGCAGCAGATGCAGGAGGAGGTCATTGAGGAGCAGAGGAAGGAGCAGGAGGCCCAGAGGCAGAACCTCCTCCGCCAGATACTCACCCCCGAGGCCAAGGAAAGGCTCACACGATTCAAGCTCGCCAGGCCGGAACTGGCCGAGAGCATTGAGAACCAGCTGATATACCTTGCGCAGACAGGACAGATAAGAGGGCAGATAACCGATGCGGCCCTCCGTGACCTTCTGGCGCGGCTGGTACCCCCGAAGCGGGAGATAAGGATAGAGAGAAGATGAGGTTGATACCATGTCATCGCACAAGCCCCTAGGAAAGAAGATACGGCTGATGAAGGCCACGAAGCAGAACAGGAGAGTCCCCTCGTGGGTGATGATGAAGACGAACAGGCGCTTTGTCAGGCACCCCCAGAGGAGGCACTGGAGACGGAGTTCCCTGCAGAAGTAAGGTGATATAATGGATGATGAAATGATATTCACGGTACCCCTGAGGAAGGTCAAGATGATGCCCAGGACAAGAAGGGCCCCCGGAGCGATAAAGCTCATACGCTCGTTCCTCGTGAAGCACCTCCGCATTGAGGAGGACTCCATCTGGATAGACGAGACTCTCAACGAGAAGATCTGGGAGCGCGGCATTCAGAAGCCACCGAGCAGGATAAAGATAAAGGTGGTTGAGACCGAAGAGGAGATATTCGAGGTGAAGCTTGCCGACTGAAACCTCTTCCGAAACCTGTTCTGTTTTGCACTGTGCTGTTATGTTCGAGGTGTTACAATGATGAAGCTTCTCTCCCTTGGTGGCAATCCCTTTATCGGAGTGTATGCGGCGGCCGGGGAGACCGTGGCTTTCATCCCTCCAGATACGCCCGCAGCCTTCGGCGAGGCCATCGAGGAGGTTCTCGGGGTGAAGGTGCTCTCCGGTACAATAGGCGGTTCCACGGTGGTGGGTTCTCTTATGGCCATGAATTCCAGGGGTGCTCTCGTGAGCCCCTACGCCACTGATGAGGAGATCGCTCCCCTCAGGGAGTTTCTGGAGGTCGGGAGGCTACCGGGAAAGTACAGCGCCGTGGGCAACAACATACTGGTGAACGACAGGGGCGCGGTGGTCAATCCGTCCATAAAGCCCTCTCACTACCGCCTTATCGAGGATGTTTTCGGTGTGGAGGTCATGAAGATGTCCGTGGGCGGGATAAAGACAGTCGGGTCCGCCTGCCTCATCAACGGCAAAGGAGGCCTATGCCACCCGAAGGTTACCGACGAGGAGCTGGAGGTCTTATCCGAGTTTCTCGGAATCCCCATAGTCCCCGGCACTCTGAACTATGGGACCGGTTATGTGGGAGCGTGCGCTCTGGCCAACAGCAGGGGCGCGGTAATCGGGGACAGTTCCACTCCCATTGAGATGGGGAAGGTGGAGGACGCTCTGATTCTCTACTGAGGCCGACCGATAGTTTAAAATCTTACCGATGCATGGGAGGTGTTGATTGTTATGACGGAAGAGGAGCCGGATATGTTCAGGAAGGCCAAGGCCATGGAGTTCCCCAGAGAGGTGGTGGCGGGTCACGGTGTCATAAACGACATCGGCCCCATGGCCAGACGGTTCGGATTCGGAAAGACGGCCATGATCGTCACCGGGAAGTACACTTCAAAGCTTGCAGGCGAGCCCGTGGCCCATGTTCTGGAGGACAGCGGGTTCAATGTGGTCATAGTGGAGACCGGCGAGGCCACGGTTGAGAATCTACAGTCGCTCAAGGAGGATGCGGCGGAGATCTCACCTTCGTTCATCCTCGGCGTGGGAGGTGGGAGCAAGATCGACCTTGCCAAGATGGCATCTGTTCATCTCAATGTTCCGTTCATAAGCGTACCCACATCTGCCGCTCACGACGGCATCGCTTCTCCGCGGGCGTCAATAAAGAACGCCAACGGTTCCAGTTCTCTCGAGGCGAGGGTCCCCTTTGCGGTGGTGGCGGATACCGGCATAATAGTTAAGGCCCCTCATCGATTTCTTGCGTCCGGCTGCGCCGATGTGATATCCAACGAGACCGCTCTTCTGGACTGGGAGCTGGCTCACAGGCTGCGCAATGAGGAGATTAGCACCTCTTCCTACACCCTTGCCAAGTACAGTTCCGGCTTCATAATCAACCATGCCGAGGAGATAAAGCCGAACCTCGAGGAGTCGGTATGGCGCGTCATAAAGCCCATAATAATCTCCGGGATCGCCATGGGTGTGGCAGGGAGCACGAGGCCTGCCAGCGGCTCGGAGCACATGTTCTCCCACGCCCTCGACATGATCGCACCCGGCAGGGCCCTTCACGGAGAGCAGTGCGGTGTCGGCGCCATAATGATGATGTACCTGCACGGAGGGGACTGGAGAAGGATCAGAAGGGCTCTGAAGATCATCGGTGCCCCTACGACGGCCTCGGAGCTGGGTGTGACTGAGGAACAGGTGGTGGAAGCCCTGACCATGGCCCACACCATTCGGCCGGAGAGGTACACCATTCTGGGGGACAGCGGTATCGCAAGGGAAGCCGCCGAGAATCTGGCCAGGACAACAGGGGTTATATAGGAGCACTCTTTACCCTCCCTGTACTCTGATCGATTCGTTATTGAGGAGAGTGTATGATATGGTCATGCTAACAATGGTGGGAACCGATATTGCCGCGGTCGGCACCGAATTCATAGCCATGGGGGAGACGGAAGGCTGTGCGGATTGCAGGTTCAGGAATGTCTGCATAACCCTTGAGAAGGGGAGGAAGTACAGAATCACCGCGGTCCGTCCGGTAACGCACCCGTGCATCGCCCATGAGGACGAGGTTCAGGTGGTGGAGGTGGAACAGGTCCCTAGGCGAATCGCTCTGGAGTCCGGCCGCTTTCTGATGGAAGGCGCGACCATCACCTATGACGGCCCTCCCTGTAAAAAATTCTCCTGTAAGAACTACTCTCTCTGCAATCCCGCAGGTATAGACGCTGGGATGAAGCTCAAGGTCCTTCGCATCGTGGAGAAGCTGGAGTGCCCCGAGGGAATGGACATAAGGCTCGTTGAGATCTAATCTCCCCTTCCTTCCCTTCGAATCGTTATCTCTATATCCCCTTCACCCGCTCCCTTTAGCGTCTTTATCATCCCTGTAAGGGTGTTGTAGAACAGGTCGTCCATGAACCTCTTTCCGAGGTCCACTTCCTTCCCTCCCATCTTTATCCTCACCCTGTTGTCCGCTCTCTTCTTCAGCACGATGCAGTCCCCGAATGTCCTCTCCTTCGAGGCTATGAGCTCAGCCATCTCAAGGCAGCGGTGGCCGCACAGTTCGCAGTCTATCCCAGGAAGGAGCAGGTAGGCCTTTGCCGTGGCAATCTCCTTTTCAAGGTAGGAAACGATCTCTTCCAGCCCGTTCTCCGGGTGGCGCATCACGGTGTTCTCTCGCGGCTCTATGTCCCCCACTGCGATCTTGGGCCAGTGGGCGTCTTTCATCCCTTCCACCAGTATTATGTCGTGGGGCAGCGCGGCCAGAAGTCGCATGGCATCTTCGACATTCTCGAATCCGAACCTGAGTTCTCCCTCACTGTCGTTAAAGAACAGGGTTGCCTCCGCTCCTGCCTTGAGGTGCCTTTCGCTGTCCTTTGTTTTACTTTCGGCATTGTTTCCTATTTCATGCACCGTGTGCTTCGCGCTCAGCACGGTGTACCTTTTTCTCTTCAGCTCTCCTATGATCCGGGTGACCAGCCCGGTCTTGCCGGAGTTCGACCAGCCGTAAACGCCGACCACAGGGCCGCCGAAGGCCCGATATGTCTCCGTCCGCCTCTTTTCAGAAATAGGTGACATCCACGGTTTCCCCCTTTTCCACAAGGTCCACATTGGCGGGTATCTGGATGTATCCGTCAGCACTGGCCATGCTCGTTATGGCTCCCGATTCCTTGAACGCGGGATAGGCCGTGTCCCCTTCAACTCTCACGGTGAATATCTGGTGCCTGCCCAGAGTGGAGACTATTCTGTGGCTCATTATCTTCTTTTCAACCCTCGGTGGCCTAGAGTTCCCGGTAAGCCTTCCCAGTAGCGGCGCGATGAGGATGTAGGCATTGGTCAGGCATGAGGTTGGGTACCCGGGCATTCCGAAAACCAGCGTTTCCCTCTTTTTTCCTCCGTATTCTCCCGTGATCTTCCCGCAGACCGTTGGTTTCCCCGGCTTCAGCTGGATTCCGTGGAACAGCACCTCTCCCATCTCTTCCAGAACATCCACGATGACATCCCGTTCTCCCACGGAACTACCGCCCGAAAGGAGGATTATGTCGGTAGGGAGCGCGGATTCTATGGCCTCTCTTATCTCTTTTTTCCTGTCCGGCGTGATTGGGTATGTGCTCACCTCGGCCCCCATCTCTCTGGCGATGGACGAAAGCGTGTAGGTGTTTATGTCGTATATCTTCCCCCTTTCCAGTTTCTCACCCGGAGCGGTCACCTCATCTCCTGTGGGAATCACAGCTACCTGCGGCCGTCTGAACACCTTCACCCCGGTTATTCCGAGGCTGGATATGGCCCCAACCTTTGCAGGGGTGAGGAACTCCCCTGTCTTCAGCACAGTGTCTCCTTTTTTGATGTCCTCTCCCATGCCGGAGACATCGGAGCCGGGATATACCGGTTTGAATACGAGTACCTCATCTCCCTTTGATTCCGTATTTTCCACCATCACCACGGCATTCGCCCCGTCGGGCAGCATGGCCCCAGTGGCTATCTGTATTGCTCCCCCCTCTTTCACCGTTTTCTGCGGGACCTCTCCTGCGTGAACGCTCTCGATTATCCGGAGTTTTACCGGGGAGTATCTTCCAGCGCCGTATGTGTCCTCGGCCCGGACCGCATATCCATCCACTGCGGAACGCGAATACGGAGGAACATTCAGCGTGGCCTTTATATCCTCGGCCAGCAGCCTCCCTCCTGCGTCCGCAATGCTCACAGTTTCGGTATCCTCTATCGTCGGCAGATTCTCCATTGCCAGCCTTTGCGCCTCTTCCAGAGGGATCAGCGACCTGAGCGGCCTCATTCTGTTCTCCGTTCTCTCACCTCCTTGCCTCCCAGAGTATGTGTCCGACCGCAGGGAGTATTATATCCCTGAGGGCGGTCTCCACCGCGCCGGGGGAACCGGGTACGCAGAAGACCACCGCGGTCTCTCCGTCTCCCCTGTTCGCCGTTCCAGCACAGGCCGAGCTGAGCATGGCCCTCGCCCCTATCTGCTCGAAGCTCTTGTATCTGAACAGCTCTCCGAAGCCGGGGATCTGGCGCTTGAGCATGGGCTTGATCACCTCAATGGTGATGTCCCTGCTGGTAACCCCTGTTCCCCCTGTGAAGAATATCACATCGGCCTTTTCCAGAGCGCTGGAGAACACGGCCGGGAGTTCCATGCTGTCGTCCCTGACGATCTCGTACATGATTACGCGGTATCCCGCCCCTTCAATGAGCTCGATCGCCTTCTTACCAGACAGGTCGTTCTCCTTCTTTCTGGTGTCGCTGACGGTTATGATGGCAAAGTCTATCTCCTTCAGTTCGTGGCCTTCGTGGGTCATCTCATCCCTCCTTGATTTTTCTTACGACGGCTATCCTATCTATCGCGGTTTCCGGGTACTGGCCGTCTGCGTCCTTCTCCAGATATTTCACCATGTCCCATATGGTCAATAGTGCAGCGGAAACGCCGGTAAGGGCCTCCATCTCAACTCCTGTCCGGTATATGGCGCTCACCTCGCATCTGCAGGTGATTCCCCCGTCCTCTTCTCTGAAATCCATCCTCACGGATTGGATTGGGATCGGATGGCAGTGGGGTATGATGGAGGGGGTGTTTTTTACGGCCAGAATCCCGGCCACCTTTGCGGTTTCCAGTGCATCTCCCTTTTTCACCGTTCCGTTCCTTATGGCCTCCATGCTTCTCTTGTTCAGCCTTATGTGCCCCTCTACGAGGGCTGTTCTCCGGGTATCCTTCTTGCCCGATATGTCCACCATTCCGCCGGTCATATGCCCTTCTTCCATATTGGAACCACCTCCTTTATCTCGTCTATGATGTATCTGCAACCATCGAAGGCATCCGCTCTGTGGGGTGCGGAGACCGCTATGAAGACCACATTCTCCCCTATTTCAAGTCTGCCGGTCCTGTGGACTATTACCGCATCGTTGAGTCGGAACCTTTTTACGGCGTCCTCTCCGATTTTGCGGAGCTGCTTCGCTGCCATTTCGGAGTACGCCTCGTATTCCAGCGCTTTCATCCCGTCATCCCTCACCGTGCCGATGAAGGTGACCACCGCCCCGCTCATGCTGTTCTTGACCTCTTCCGTAAGGGAAGCGACATCGAAATCCTTCTCAGTTATTTCCACGCGCATCTTCAGCCCCCGCTTACCGGCGGCAGGAGGGCGACCTCGTCCCCCTCTTTTACGACGGTGCTTCGCTCCGCATACTCGTGGTTCACCGCCATGTTTATCTCGTTCCTGTATCTCTGCAGGCCGGGGTATTTCTCCGCCAGAATGTTCATTATGTCCTCCAGCGTCGCGCCGGCCTCCGCCTCTATTTCCGCCTCTCTGGTCCCTGTTATCTCCCTTGTGTATGCAAAGAACTTCACCTTAATCCTCATTCTCTCGCCTCCGCCCTTTCCTCTTTCTGTTTCGCCGGATTATCCGTCCAGTACGGCCTCCTGCTCGCCACCACCTTCTCGAACAGCTCCTTTATCTCCCCGTCGCTCGCGCCCTCCCTCATGGGGGTCAGTATGTCCCTGCTCCCGTAGGCCGTGAGAAGGCACCCTCTGAGCCACCCCTCGCTGGTCAGTCTTATCCTGCTGCAGTTCGCACAGAACTCGGAGTTGTGCATCGGCCTCACTATCTCCACCTCCGCACGCCTTCCGTTCCTGTGGAATATGTATTTCTTCCTGCGGTGCAGTTCGTTGTACCTTATCTCCTCAGCCAGCCCCTCAAGTCTGGCCTCCACAGGGAGCAGGTCTGCGTGATACCTCCGGTACTCCTCGCTCCTCTCCCCCTCTCTGGTGGTCTCGAACTCTATGAGCTGCAGTATCGCCCCTGCTTTCGCAGTGAAGTCTATCAATGAATCCAGCTCCTCGTCGTTCACCCCCTTCAGAAGGACCGTGTTGACCTTTACGGGGTTGAGCCCAACCTCCACCGCTCTTTTAATCCCCCTCATGACGCTGTCGGGGCCGTATGTGCTGTTGTTCGTTATCTCCATGTATCTCTTTTCGTCCAGCGTGTCAAGGCTCACATTGACCCGGGCTAGCCCTGCCTTCTTTAGATTCTCGGCCATCCCCTCCAGCAGAGTGCCGTTGGTGGTGAGGGAGACCTCCTGCATGTGGGGTGCCAGCGCTCTTATTATGTCGATTATGTCCCTTCTCACCAGAGGCTCCCCCCCGGTGAGTTTGACCCTTTTTATCCCGAGCTCGGCCCCTATCCTCCCGATGCGTTCCAGCTCTTCCGGTGTCATCTCGTTCTGTTCCGCACCGCTCTCCCCCTCTCTGTGGCAGTAGAAGCAGCTCAGGTTGCATCTCTGGGTGAGGGTTATCCTCAGGCTGGTTATGCGGCGGCCGTACGGGTCTATCATCGTGGTGCTTGAATGAGCATAACGATTTAAAGGTTTTGTGTGTATCAATTGTGCATGTGAGTCCGCCCAATACCTTTTTAAACCCCGTTCCAATCTTCCGTCCGCATGGCCACCATCGAGGAGCAG
>CAZKII010000031.1:0-17317 GCA_964552865.1 uncultured Thermoplasmata archaeon
ATGCGATAGAGGATAGAACAGGGTTCGGCCTTCTGGGTGTTCCGAGTGACAGGGGAAATAAGGAGTATGCCGGCAGTCATGAAGGGAAAAAGTGCGCGGTGTGCGGTAAGGATGCCGTGTCCATGGTGATGGCTGCAAAGTCAATGTGAAGAAAATAGAATAAGGGATTTTTGATTCACTCTTCCTGCGGCTTCGAGTAGAGCAGGTATCCCACAATGCCGAAGCCCACCAGAAGGACCGTGAGTGCGTATATCCCGGAGTTTTCCACGGTGAGTATGTTCCATGAGTTGTAAAGCACTCCCCAGACGAGATAGAGGCCTATGCCTGCGAATATCATCAGGAAGTACAGCCACTTTGCTGCAAGTCTCGGTACATCGTCAGCCTTTGTTTCGCTCATGTTATCATCTCCTCAAATATCCATCCATATAAAACCTTTCTGTTTCTCATTGCCCCTGCCATCTCCGATACAGGTCGTGCTCTATGCCGAGAGAATCGAGGATTCTGCCAGCCACAAAGGAGACCATGTCGTCCACAGTTTCAGGCCGCGTATAGAACTCCATCATCGGCGGGATTATAACGGCTCCGACTTCGGCCAGTTCCTTCATGTTCCTGAGAACTATCTGGCTCAGCGGGAGTTCTCTCGGGACGAGGGTCAGCTTCCGCTGCTCTTTTATGGCCACCGCCGCTACTCTAGTTATCAGGTTATCGGCTATGCCGCAGTTTATCTTCGCCAGAGTAGAGCTACTGCACGGAACGATGACCATGGCCTCGAATGGTGTTGTACCCGAGGATATGTCCGCGGAAAGGTCGCTGTTATCGTATATGGTAATCCCCTCTCTTCTGTAATCTTCCGGGGTCTTTCCCGTCTCGAACTCCATGACCTTTTCCCCGTTCTCCGAGAATATGAGCCCCATGTCGCATTTCGCATTTGCAAGAGCCTCTATCACCTTTACGGCTATGGGGCCTCCGGACGCTCCGGTTATTCCCACGATTATCCTTTCTGCCATGACTTCTCCCATGGCCCCGCCCCTTTTATGGCTTTCGTCAGTGGGGCATCAGTGTGTTGCCCGCGAAGTTTTGCCTCAGCCTGTATCCCAGCGCCTCCTTCATCCGGCTCATTGCGTTGAATCCGGTGCAGTGACCCGGCATGACCATGAATTTCTTTCCTTTCATGTATTCTATGGTGCTGTCTATGAGGCCGAGCGGTGCGCTCCCCATGTGCATTCCCCCAATCACCAGCATCACATCCTTCCCGCTCACCTCTTCGGCGTATTCTATTATGTTCGTTATGCCGGAGTGAGAGCAGCCGGTTATGAGCATCACTCCTTCTGCGAGGTCTATGATAATGGCGGTGTCATCCTTCAGCGGGTCCTGAATGTAATCTTCTCCGTCTTTCAGGAACATCCCTTTATGCCCGTTCTCCCATTCCTCTCTGTTCTTTATCGGTATCTCTCCTAGGATTGTTATGCCGTCGCCGATGCTGTGCGGCCCGGTAACCTCGTGGAATCTTTCTGTTATTCTCTCCCCTTTTTCCGGTATGCCGATGTATCGGGGCTCTCCTTTCTTCGAGTACTTTTCCGCAAAAACATCGGGATGTCCGTATATCTCCAGGTCGTGGTTCGCTCTCACCAGCCAGGGAAGGCCTCCGGTGTGGTCGTAGTGGCCGTGGCTCAGGACCACAGTGTCTATCTCCTCCGGTGCTATGCCCAGATTGCTCATGTTGTACCTGAGAACATCGGGGGTCTGGCCGGTATCGAATAGAATGCTCCTGCCGTCCTTCTCTATAAGTATCGACTGGCCGTGCTCGGCCCACATGCTCCCGGATGCCGTGTTGTCCACCAGTGTTATTACCCTCATGGTATCTCCGATACGGCTTATGCTGTGGATGTATTAGAATTTTCTGCCTTAATCTTTCATCCTCTCCTCAATCATCCCCCAGTTTATTCCCCGCACCTGCGTCCCCTTCACCTCCAGAACATACGAGGCCGCCGCCGCTCCCGCCAGGCCCGCTTCTTCCGTCTTCATCTTCCTGCTCAGCGCTGCGTAGAAGCCCCCTTTATAGGCATCTCCGCACCCGATGGTGTCCCCTATTCTGTCAGGAGAGATGGCCGGAATCTCCGCTGTGCCATCGTGGGTGTATATCACGCTCCCTCTCTCTCCCAGCGTCTTGACATATATGTCGGTGAGGTTTAGGATCTCCTCCTCTCTCTTTATTCCGAGCAGTTTCTTTGTGGTCTCCCACTCGTTCTCGTTGGTGAAGTAGATGTCCGCCCTCTTGAGCATCTCCCAGAGGCTGTTTTCGTCGTATATGTAGTGTATCTCCTGACCCGGCTCGAACCCAACGGTTATGTCCCTGTTCCTCTCCTTCACCGCGTCTATCAGCCGCTTGTAGAAGGCGGGATGGCCGGTTCCGATGTGCAGTATGTCTGACCCGCCGGCAAGGTCCACCATTCTTCCGGGTATGTCCCTTTTCGCCATTTTGCCCATTGCACCCTGATAGAAGAGGCCCGCCTGCTTTCCGGCAGTGTCCGATATGATTATGGATGTCGGCGTCTTCTCTCCTTTTATCTCCGTTATGCCTCCGGTCTCTATGCCGTTCCTTCTCAGTTCATTCCTGTAGTCGTGTGGGAAGTCGCTCCCCACGAAGCTGATAATCCCTGTCTTCAGACCGAGCTGTGCCGACATGATGGAAAGGTTCCCTGCGGTCCCTCCGAAGGAGTCGGTTATCCCTTTTGCCGCCACGGATGTGTCCGGCCCCGGAATCCTGTCCACCGAGATTATCCTGTCGATTACCAGATGCCCTGCCACTGCCAGTTTCATGCGTGGGTGTAAGACGTGCTGGTATTTATGGGAATCTATAAGTAGGAACGGGGCGATGCGCTTCCGTGGAATACGATATAGTCGTTGTTGGTGCGGGCCCTGCCGGTTCTTCCGCCGCCCACGAGGCCGTAAAGAAGGGCGCAAAGGTCCTTGTACTGGAAGAGCACCCGGAAATCGGCGTACCCATCCAGTGCGGAGAAGGGCTCACCGAGTGCGAGATGAAGAGGGCCGGCTTTTCTCCGAATTCGAGATGGGTCGTTCACCGTTCACCTGGCTCGGTGCTCGTTGTTCCGAACGGTGGGAGGATGCTCAGCACGGAACCGGTTTACAGCATAGACCGTGCGGTCTTTGATCAGGAGCTCGCGGAGAGGGCCGAGGGGGAGGGGGCCAGTTTCGAAACCGGCCAGCACGTCGTATCATTGAGAAAGAATGCCGGAAAATGGGAGATAAGGACCAGAGGGCGGGACAATCTGTCGGTCGCTGCGAAGGTGGTGATCGGGGCGGACGGTCCGGTGTCCGTGGTGGGCAGGACCTCCGGCGCGTATCTGACGAGACGAACCGTTGTTGGTGTCGGTTACAATGTTCCTCATGCGGAGATAGACGACCTCTATCACTTCTTCTTTTCATCGAAATGGCCCGGCGGCTATGCGTGGATATTTCCCAGAGGGGATTCCTACAACATCGGTGTGGCCACTTTTTCCAGAAACCCTCTCAAACTTCTTCGCGAGTTCGCAGCGGAGCGCGGCATAAGGATAGAGGGGCGGTTCACCTCCGGTGTCATCCCCGCAGGTTTCGATATGAAATTCTACTCTCTCACAGATGGCGGGGCCAGCCTTCTTCTCGCGGGTGATGCTGCCGGCCTGACGCATCCCATAACCTATGGAGGCATATATCCCGCCGTGATGTCCGGGAGATTGGCGGGCAGGCTCGCCGGTGACGCGGTCTCCTCGGGAGAAGCTCTTCCTCCGGGCAGGTACGATCGTCTTCTCCGGCGGAGTGATTTCTTCGTGAAGAGCGCGCCCGCGGTCAACAGGGCCATATACTCCTTCTCCGACGAGGAGTTCGATTTCCTGGGGGATCTGGTGGGGGACAGACCGATCTCAGAACTCAGTCAGCTTCGGGCCGCCTTTCGTCTCATCTCCAGTGGGAGGTGGGGGATGATGGGCAGGCTCCTTCGGATAAAAGACGCTCTTTTCGGCGGCATCTGCTGAGAAAACTATTTCTAGTATGAGCCCAATCCCTCTCATATGATGTCAGGACTCTGCCACATCTGCGGCCGGCCCGCCACGAGAACCTGCCCAGCCTGCGGAAAGCCTGTCTGCGAGCACTGCGTGGAGCAGGGGAGCGGAATCTGTCTGGTATGTAAGTTGAAGAAGAACGATGATCTCCCCGGCGACAGGGAAGGCGGAGAGAGAAGGATCTTCAGTTAAAGAAACTCCTGCACCTCTTCTGGCTCTATTTCAAGGGCCTTCAGGGCGTATTTGAGCGCTTTCTTCTTTATTATCTTTATCGCGGACGGATCGCGGGCGAGAATGCTCTCCATGACGATGGGCGCGTTTGCGTTGTAGTCCACGGCGAATTCCGAGAAATACAGTCTTGCGTTCTCCGGGTCGATCTCCGCCGCCCTGTTGTACATCTTCTCCGCTTCGTTGAAGTTGCCTATGGAGTTGCAGAAAGCCCCGTATGAGCTGTAATAGAACGGATTGTCACCATCCAGCTCTATCGCCTTTTTGTAGGCCTCGGCCACCTTCTCAGCATCGATCTCCTGCACGAACTGGGCGGCCTCCGCATAGTTGAAGTAGGTGTCCGCCACATCGGGTGCGGCTTTGATCGCCTTCTTGAAGGCCTTGACCGCTTTTTCGTACTCTCCTTCCGCCAGATATGTCTGGCCCTTTATCATCTCTTTTTCAGCCTCATCCGCTGCCATCTGTTCACCGGATAAGCAATGATTCGAGCGTTCATAAAGGTTTCTATCAGGTTATCTGTTCCGACTGTCGTGTCATATCTGACCGCAACCTTTTTTAGTACCCTGCGGATATGCCCTCATGGGTGACCAGTGGGAAGACCTGCTTGCCTTTGCTCCGGAGGAGGAGGTTGACGCCTATGCCAGAAAGCAGCTCAGGCAGGCCCTGAAGGAGTACACTTCAAGGAGCCCCCCTCATCTCGCCAGAATTTCTTATGTTACGAATGGCATGCGCTATCTCAGTTTCCCGGTGGCGATTCAGGAGGTCGATGAACCCCATGACTTTCAGATTCTGTTCTACAAGCCGGAGTTGAAGATGAACTGGGACTTCAACCTGCCCGTCAAGGAGGTGCATGTGGGCCAGAAGGGGATGGGCTGGATGAAGTACTTCAATTACGACCCTTTTTCCCTCAACAAATGGGGAGATTTTCAGTACGCCAAGAAGAAGACCGTGATGCTTCGCGCGTTTATGGAGCACTACTTCGTTCCCGAGTCCATAAAGACCGCCTCGAAAACCCTTGGAGAGGAGAAACAGAGGAGTTACATCCCCCGCCTTCGCATGATGGACGAGCTGTGGCATGATGTTCGCTCCGGTGTCATTCCGTTCCAGATAAAGGTGTGTATCTATACGAAGCAGGACAGGTACACCTTTTCCCTCAATCTCGTTGAAGGAACCCTCATTCAGGACTTCAGGGCGGGAAAGGTCTCCCCCAAGAACCTCGTTAGAAGGAAGCCCATGGATTCTCTCCTGTTCGATGAGGTGTTCGCTTCCATCGATCTACCGCCTCTTCCGAGAAAGGTGATGAGGATTGCCTTCGAGAGCAAGACCATCTCGGTTCCTGAGGTATCTCACATATTCGGGGTATCCTCCCAGATGGCCGAGAACAACCTGAAGAGCCTCCAGAGTCGCGGAATAATAAAGATGGTGGGGAAGCCACCGTCTCAGGTGTATGAGATAGACATGGATGGCCTTGTTGGGCTGCAGAAACAGCTGAAAAAGGAGATTGAACGGCTGGAGAAGAAGCGCACCTAAATATGCCTGTATTTCAGACCGATCTCGAGTATTATGAATATGATCGCCACCACCATGGCCATGATGAACACGCTGAACTGGCTGCTTCCGCCGCTTTCCACGCTTACTGATGCGGTGTATGTGGGGCTTATGGTATATCCGTCCTCGTCGGTTATGTTGAATGTGTAGAATATGTAGCCCGCGGTGACATCCTTTTTATCTATGGTTACCTCGAATGTGGCGACGGTGTCGTTCCCGCTCACCCTCTTCATGGTCAGGCTCGTGTTCTCCTTCTCTCCTGCGTGTCTGTAATTAAGGACCACACCCTCTATCTTCACGCTGTCGCTCACGCTCATGTTTATCTTCAGCGGAGTGCCTGCGCTTACGGACATAGGGGGCCTGTGAACGATTTTCGGGGTTGCTCCCGCGCTGCTAGAGGCGGCTGGCACAATAAAAGCGAGCAGAATCACCGCAATTATGGCCGCGCGTGCAGCATCTTTTCTCATTTCTCCCCCTCTATTTTTATGAGGTCTCCTATGGTGAGGCCGGAGGACTGCTCCCGGGGAAGGCCACCGCCAAGGCTCGCTCTCTCCGCTTTCTCTTTGAGCTTTATGTTCAGCTCGCGTTCCAGCTTCTTTATCATGGCCTCCGTGGGAATCATGTCCTCGTGCTCCAGTTTCTGGATCACGCTCTTCTTCTCATTCAGTTTTCTAGCAAGTTCTTCCTGAGAGTACCCCTTCTTTCTTCTGGCTTCCAGAATCCTGCGGCCGTAGTCAAGGGCAAGAACCTCCTCTTCCTGTTCGTATATGCTCCTGCTCTGCATCCTCCGTTCTCTTTTTTCGAGTCTCTGGGAGATGACCCCCGGGGTCGGAGCGGCCTTCTTCGCTGCGGTAGGCCCGCTTTCCTCGCCGAATCTGGCACAATCCTGACACACCATCAGGGAAACTCCGTCCACCAGCACTCTTTTAAGATGGGGAAAATCTCTGCCGCACATTTCGCATATCATTTCGGTCACCTCGGATAGCAAGCCATAAATAGGAAAAGGTGGTTATATAGTTTGTTGAGGTGAACGCAGTGGACGACGAGCAGATGAACCACCTGAAAAAAGAGATATCGGAAAAGATCGCCATGCTGGAAGAGGAGCGTATCCGCTACCTTGAAGATGCGAAGAGAGTGGAAGGCGAGAAAAGGTATGTGGAGAACGAGCTCATAAGGCTCCAGAAGGAGGTTCGCATACTGAAGGCGGAACTGGAGCGGCTGAAGCAGCCACCCATGATCATCGGGACCGTACGGGACCTTCTGGCCAGCGGAAAGGTCATCGTGAGGAGCACCACCGGCCCGGATTTCATAGTGGATGTTTCACAGGATGTTGATCGGCGCTCTTTGAAGGTGGGGAGCAGGGTCTCTCTCAATAAGCAGAGCCTTGCGGTGATGGAGGTCCTGCCGCCGTCCATAGACCCGATTGTGAGCGGTGCCGAGGTGATTGAGAAGCCTTCGGTATCCTACGACGACATAGGCGGACTTCGGGACGAGCTGAGAGAGCTCCGGGAGGCCGTGGAGGATCCACTCATGAGGCCGGAAGTGTACAAGAAGGTCGGAATAGAGCCCCCCAAGGCGGTCCTTCTCGAGGGTCCGCCCGGTACGGGCAAAACGCTCATGGCAAAGGCGGTCGCCACCCAGACCAACGCCACATTCATACGGGTGGTGGGTTCCGAACTGGTGCAGAAATACATCGGCGAAGGGGCCAGACTCGTGAGGGAGATGTTCGAACTGGCGAGGGAGAAGTCCCCCAGCATTGTATTCATAGATGAACTGGATTCGGTGGGTGCCAAGAGAATAGACATGGCCACATCCGGTGACCGTGAGGTGCAGAGAACTCTCATGCAGCTCCTTGCGGAGATGGACGGCTTTAATCCTCTCGGCGATGTGAAGATAATCGGCGCCACCAACAGGCCGGACATCCTTGACGAGGCTCTTCTCAGGCCGGGCAGATTCGACAGAATAATAACCATACCGCCTCCGGACTACGGTGCAAGGCTGGATATCTTCGCCATCCATACGAAGAAGATGAACCTGCATAAGGATGTCTCCTTCGAGGAACTCGCCGCCATAACGGACGGCGCCTCCGGCGCGGACATAAGGGCCATATGCACCGAAGCGGGAATGTACACCATCCGCGAGAAGAGGGTGAAGGTGAAGATGGTGGATTTCAGGCGGGCGGTGGATAAGGTCATAGGCAATATGGATTACACCGAGAAAGAAGCGGGTCTCATGTTCGGCTAATCCTCGTCGTCGTATTCCACTTCCTTTTCCAGCACCAGTGCGCCGATATAGCCGCACTTCTTGCAGTGGTACTTATATCCCGTTATAAGGCCTGCTTCATAGTACAGGTCGGCGGAGCCGCAGTTGGGGCAGGTCAGTACCTTCATTTTCTTTTTCATGCACCTTCATGGCGCCGGTCCTTTAAATCCCTTTGCATCATGGAAAGATTTAAATTCCTCCGTTCCCTTCCTCTTCCGGTGATTTATTTGGGGAATGCCCCTGAAGGCGGAAGTGCATCGACGGATGAGTCGAACGGAAAGAAAGGAGACGAGTTGAGTGATATACGCGGAGAGAAGTTTCACGCGCGAACCTATCACGATGTGGCGAAGTTGAGGGCGGAGGCGGCGGAGCACAGCGCCAAGGCGGCCAAGTACTACTCGAAGTACATGGAGTACGACAGGAAGAGGGAGGCGCAGATCGCCAAGGCTGTTCGTAACAGGGAGAAGGCCGAGAAGCTTATGGGCCGGAGCAAGGAGCTTGAGGCGAAGGCCGCGGAGCTGGAGTCCGAGATGAGCTCTGGAATCGGAAACCCCGAGAAGCTTCGGGTCAAGGCGGCAAAGGCGAGGGAGAAGGCCGCAAAAGCGAGGGAAAAGGCAGCCGTCTATGAGTCAAGAGCGGCGTCATACAACGAGAAGGCGGCCAAGTATCGCGAGGTTGCGGTAGAGGCTCTGGAAAAGAGTAAGATGCACGAAGTTGAGGCGAAGAACTTCACCCGGAGGGCGGACAGAATAGCCGCTTCTGACTGAGGATCACTTCACCCGTTTGACGAGGTCCAGCCATCTCTTCTGGTCTTCGATCTCCTTTTCGCGAATCTCTTCAGTAACGGGTTTCGCCTCTCTCTTCTCCTTTAAAAGGTTCTCCTTCGCTCTTTCGAGGCCCACGCACTCTTCGGTCAGGCGCTCCCCTTCTTCTACGGTTATATCATCGTTTCGAATGCTATTTATCCTCTCTCTGAGCAGGTCGTCTATTATGCTAATGAGTGCCCTCTTCCGCTCCTCTGTCTCTTCGCCGGAACGATGCGTGATTTTCCACACCTCCTCTCTGAGGCGTATCTCCTCTCCGTTCCATGTTATGTTGTCGGGAATCTGAATCCCCACGGCGGTAGCAGGGTCCTCTATCGTTTTCAGGAGCTCCCGCCTCTTCTTTTCGCTGATTTTCATCGGATTATGCCATGCTTTACGGGGATATAAGCGTTTCCGGGACATATGTGGTGAAAAGGTGAGTCCCGACTCCCGGATTTGAACCGGGCGCCTGCTGATTTCAGCGACTGTATTGGCCGTGGCCAATTACCTACTACAGTCAGCCGCTCTAGCCAGACTGAGCTAAGTCGGGTTAGTGGTGGGAATAAGGATTGCGTATATATTGTTTTTGGATGTGCGATTATCTGTGCTGATTGTTGAGCCAGTCGTGCAGTTCTCCCGTCCCCATGTCCTCGGTGGACAGGACCTTTACCTCCCTCTCCAGAATGCCCTTCTGCTGCTCGTTGAGGGCGTGAGGATGCACCGGCACCAGCATGCATGTGCTGGTCGTGTTCACCTGCTCGTTGATCAGCTGTATAAATCGCATTATCGTCTCGAAATCGTTCTGACTGATCAGGTATTCGAGGCCGTCCAGCATGATTATCTTGCTTCTGTCGCTGGATGATATGAAGGTTGATATTATGGTGTGCATCTTCATCAGCCGCTCCGGGTGTACCGCCTGAATGAACTCGTTCTGATTACCTCTGGCCAGCCATATGTGCGGGACTTCGAACCCCCATTTTCTCCTGAGAGTGTCGGGATGGGTTCTTGAAATTATGAGGCCGCTGCACCCTTCCTCAAGCTTTCTTTCGAATATCTTCATACTTATGTCCGGACGCTCCTCATAGACGATGTAGATGTCCCCTTCTTCCGGCTCTCTGCTCTTCATTCTATCTACCCGATCATCTGAGTCCCGGCTGGACAGCCACTCCTTCCTCGGAGATCTCCAGTAGCTGGCGTCCTGTGGTATGGTCCGTCCCTCTCATCTTGAGTATCTCCAGAAGCTTTCTCCTGACCCCGTTCACTTCCGGGTACGACAGCACGATGAGTCCGTCGGCCATGTACCCTTCAAGGCTGCTTGTGATGTCATCGTATGAGAGCTCCGCGGTGATGAGAGAGACCGTATTGAGCCCCTTCAAATAGGCGAAGAGCTGATGCATGAACTCCCTCATCTCTCCGCGCCACTGGAGCAGGTCCCTTATCGGGGTTATGGGATCTATCACCACCCTGTCCGGATTGTGCTTCTCAATGGTCTTGATTATGGTCTCCAGTATCATGTCCGGCCTCTTCATCATGGTCTGCCCGAGGTCGGCGAAGTTGACCATCTCTTTCTCTATGAGCGTTCCGTCGTAGAAGCTGAAGGAGGAGAGAAAGTTCTGGACGAGCCATGCCGGTTCCGATATTGCGGTGATGTACAGCCCCTTTTCTCCGTTTTTAGCCCCGTGAAAGAGGCTCTGGACGGCAAAGGTGGTCTTTCCGGTTCCGGGGGCTCCTGCCAGAAGAACGGTGGACGGGTTCGGAAAACCTCCGGCCAGCATACCGTCGAGGCCCGGGATTCCGCTCTCCCTTCTGTTCATCACAATACCTCCTCGTCGAACTCGAAGACGCATTTGTCCGCCCCGCTGCTGATGCATTCCACCTCGTGGCAGTAGGCCTTCTTTCCAGTGGCAGCGGTGTATATCTCCGTAAGGGCTCCTCTCAGCATGTGGCAGGTCGGCTCCTCTTTCTTCTCACCCTCAAAGGCCTCTATGGAGTCCTTGACATATATCCTCTTCCCTTCGAACCGTATCTCCGTCCCCCATCCCTCGTCCATGAGCATCTTCAGCATGCATCCCATGTCGTTGTTGCACATTCTGGCTATCCGCCCGCCCATAATGCGGCCGGTCCTGTAAAACAGCCCCTGAGACGCGAAGGTCATAACCGATTCGTACAGGTTCTTGACCTCCATGATCTCCTCTTTCCTGTACTTCAAATATCTTTCCTTTGTCATGTCATGTCTCCTCCTGCCATCTTATATGGGACAGGGTGTTTAAAAACTTTTGCATTGTGCTACTGTTTTATATAGCATATTGCGATTCCCCCGTATGAGCGCTTACAAGGTCATTCAGGACAGCATACACGGGAGCATAAGGGTGGAGGAGCCGTTCCTTTCTCTGGTGGCCACGCCGGAATTCGAGAGGCTCAGCCATGTTCACCAGCTCGGCCTCGCATATCTTGTTTACCCCGGTGCGCACCACACCAGATTCGAGCACTCCCTCGGAACATTCAGAATCGCCGGGAGAATGGCCTCTGTTCTGCACCTCGACGACGAGGAAAGGCGCCTCGTATCCGCGGCGGCCCTGCTTCACGATATCGGGCACGGCCCCTACTCTCACACGCTGGAAGGGCCGATATACGATAAGACGGGAATGGACCACATGGACATAACCAAGAGGATGATATCCGAGGATTTCACATACATAGAGGGGGGTCGCGGCGGACACCGAATGATCCACGAGATCCTCGAGGGGGCGGGGATAGACCCGGAGCGGGTTGCGGGGCTTGTGAACGCATCACCCAGCGAGCTATCGCGTCTGGACATACTTTCCATAGAAAAGAAGAACGGCCAGGCCTTTTTCGGTCCCGGAAAGAACTACCTTGCGGAGATAATACACAGCCCGCTGGATGCGGACCAGATGGACTACCTTGTGAGGGACGCGCATTATACAGGAGTGGTGCAGGGCGGTGCCGTGGATATCGATCGCATTATGAACACTCTCACCATCAATAACGGAGAACTGGCCGTGGACCGGGGTGGGCTGAGTGCGGTGGAAGGTATTCTCGTTGCGAGGGCGCTCATGTATTCCTCTGTCTATTTCCACAAGACCGTGAGGATTGCACAGCAGATGCTCATAAAGGCGGTGGAGTCTCTGGACGACGATGTGGACATAAGCGGCCTGTCGTCAATGACGGACTGCGAGCTCATGAGCTTTCTGAGGGGACAGGGCGGAGCCCCAGAAGAGATGGTAAGGCGCATAACCTACCGGAATCTGTACAAGGTGGCCCATTTCGTCAATCTGGCGGATATGGACGATGAGCTGAGAAAGAGCCTTGCGTCGGTGACCTACAAAAAACGGCGGGAACTGGAGAGGCGCATCGCCGAGAGAAGCGCCCTTCCGGTTCACGAGGTTATTCTGGACATACCCTCGAGGGTCGTGCTTCTGTCGGAGCCGAGATACAGGCAGACCGATGTGAACATACTCAGCGGAGGGAAAATAACGAAACTGGGGAGCCTGAGCCCAATGGCAAAGGCCCTTCAGATGCGCCCGGTACATCACTGGGGGATGATGGTGGCAGCTCCGAAAGAGCACATTGAGAGGGTAAGAACCGCCTCGGAAAGGATACTGGGAGACCTCTGATTACCCCTTCACCACGCCCATGGGCTGCATTCTCGCAACCGGCCTTGCGATCCCCGCTCCTTTGACCACTCTTATGACATCGTCTATGTTCTTGTAGGCCCCGGGAGCTTCCTCGACAATCCCGTCGGTGCTGGCAGCCCTGATGTATATGCCGTGATCGGCCAGTTCCCTCTTTATCTGCCCCGCGTTGAACTTTGCGGTGGCCTTCTTTCTGGACATGACCCTTCCCGCGCCGTGGCAGGTGGAGCCGAATGTCTCCTTCATGGCGGTTTCCGTTCCCACGAGGATATAGGACGAGGTTCCCATGTCTCCGGGTATGAGGATGGGCTGGCCGACATCTCTGTATTTCTCCGGTATCTCTGCCCTGCCTGCGGCGAACGCTCTGGTCGCTCCTTTTCTATGAACGACCAGTTCCATCTCCTTTCTTCCGCCGGAGCCGTGCATGCCTTCCACATCGTGCCTTTCAACCTTTGCGATGTTGTGGGCCACATCGTAGAGCAACTCCATCCCCATATCTTCCGGCTCCATGCCCATGACCTGATGGAAGGACTCGCGAATCCAGTGCATTATCAGCTGCCGATTGGTCCACGCATAGTTGGCCCCGGCGGCCATAGCCTTGAGATAGTCCTGTCCCTCCGGCGAGTTTACGGGAGCGCACGCCAGCTGCTTGTCCGGGAGCTTAATGCCGTACTTTCTCACAGCCCCTTCCATGATTCTGATGTAGTCGCTGGCTATCTGGTGGCCCGCGCCTCTGGAACCTGTGTGTATCATGACGACTATCTGGTCGGGAGAGGTTATACCGAATTTCTCCGCAACCTCCGGCTCGAATATGTCGGCAACCCTCTGGATCTCCAGAAAGTGGTTCCCCGCACCCAGCGTCCCCAGCTGCGGCATACCTCTTTTTTTGGCCGCAGGGCTGACCTTCGCCGCGTCGGCGATGCCGTACCTCCCGTTTTCCTCCATCACCTCAAGGTCCCTTTCATAGCCGTAACCGTGCTCTATGGCCCACTCCGCTCCCCTGTTGAAAACATCGTCCATCTCGGCAGGGGTGAGGCGCAGTTTCCCTTTTGACCCGACGCCGGAGGGAACATTCTTGAATATGGCGTCCACCAGCTCCTTCACCTTCGGTTTCACATCCTTGAAGGTCAGGTTGGTCAGGAGGACGCGGACGCCGCAGTTTATGTCGTAACCCACGCCGCCCGGGGAGATCACCCCGTCTTCCGCCGAGAATGCGGCCACGCCGCCGATGGGGAATCCGTAGCCCCAGTGTATGTCCGGCATGGCCATGGCCTTACCGACTATGCCGGGAAGGGTGGCCACATTGACCAGCTGTTCCGGTGCGTTGTCCCTTCTCACCTGCTCCATAAGGGTGCTGTCCGCAAAGATCACCGCGGAGGTCCTCATGTCCGGCCTGTACGATGCCGGAATCTCCTGCCTGTAATCGTCAATGCTGTGAGTGGGGCCGTTCCATGACATGATGGGGAGATTGCAGAGGGGAATTTAAGGGTTTGGATTGGCTTTGGGCAGAGGCGGGCAAGATTTAAATAGTGTGAAATCATAACATGTGGCATGAGGGAGGAAAACGACATAGGGAGCGGCAGAAAGATATTCAGCGTACTGCTTATAATGTTGATGGTATTACCGGTATCGAGCATTCTGGCGGATGCAGCCGCACCAACTAGGCTGACCGTTAATGGTTTTGCAAGCCCTAGTCCTGCGGCTGTCGGCGAAACGGTATTTTTTAACGCGATGGCCTCTGTTCCGCCGGGTGTAAGCGGCAATGTGTTATTTGTATGGGATTTCGGTGACGGTGATTCTGGAACCGGCTCCTCAGTAACCCATGTCTATTCAAGGGCCGGTTATTATGAAGTTAGTGTAACAGGCACGGCCGGTTCCGGCGATGAGTTACAATCCGATACCGACACATTCTTCCTGAGGGTGGGCATCGCTCCGATTGCAAATTTCGCAGTTACCACAACTGAGCCGCGCGCATATCTCGACTCCGTTCATTTCGATGCTTCTGGTTCTTACGATCCCGACGGTTCTATTTCATCGTATGAATGGGATTTCGGTGATGGAAGCACCGCTACGGGTGTAACAACGGAGCATGTCTTTGCGGACGGTGCCTTTGAGGTCAGTTTAACGGTTACGGATAACATAGGTCTGAAGTCAAGTAAGAGCGTGGTAATAAACTCTCATGTGCCTGTGGAAGCTATCGAGGGAGAGAATAACCTCACCGAGCCACAAATCTCTTATTCCTCCGGTAACCTTTATCTCTCTTATATCTACAATTCAAGTTCGATTTATTTCATGAGAAGCCTTAACGACGGGGGGAGCTGGAATACAGGCAGTAATCTTTTCGAAGCACCGGGTAAGATTATTCGAGGCCTTCGGATGGATTCAGAGAAGGGATATGTGGCCCTTACCTTTTACACGATTGACCTGAATGAATCGGAGGGCGGTTATGCTCATCATCAGTATGTTTTATTCAGTGATGATGGAGGGATTAACTGGGGAGAACCCTATATGGTGCATAATTATTCGGACAACGGCGACATTGACATATCGGAGGGTGTTGTTTATCTTACCTACTTGGAATATCTGCCGTGGATTAATACAGGTTCTTTTTCTCCTTCCCCTATGGCCGCACCGCCTAACCCCGGTAACCCCGCCTTCTACATTACAATAAAACTCATCTGGCAGGGTGGTGGTACGGTAGTGGAAAAGGAGTTAAAATACGACGACAGAGCGGTTTACGGAATCCCTAGGGTCTCGGTCAACGGCTCCAGAATCGATGTTGCCGTGGCAGATCTGAACTCACCGAACATTTATTATTGGGCCAGCCTGGATGGCGGTTCCACATGGACAGACGGAGAGCTGGTAACGAACTACTCCGGAGATGTGAGAGATACAGGGTTTGACATAGTGTCTGCCTACGAAAAGACCTATATCTTCTGGTTCAGAAACACTAGTGCCACCGGCCTTAACCTGATGGACCGGGAGCTATTTATGAAGATTCGAACTAATGGCGAATGGGGCAACGATATTATCCTGACAACCGCATACTATGACTCTCAGGATGTTAGCGCCGTAGTTGACACTGAGGGGAATCTTGAAGTCATGTGGTCCGATAACAGCGGAGGTGCTTTTTTGACACCACATACAGTCCAGATTGATTCCGCGGGATATTTAAAGGGTTTAAATCGCTCTCTTGTCGATTACGGACCCAGCATTCATCCGTCCGTTGCCGTATCCCCCAAAAGTGTTCCGGGACATCCAGACATGCATTATAATTTCATGGTATGGCAGAGTTTTGAGAATGGGAAATGGGTTGTAAGATATAGAGATAATGTGATGAACATAAGTGTTCTGAGCAGCACCACGACAATGGCCTCTCTCGTATCCAGTGCCGAAGCATATGTACAGGAGATGCCGGACGACCACTTCTCAAATTCGTATCTCAGAACTCCTCTGACAAAGCAATACGAGGTTCTCGGCAGACTTGTTTCCAAGATTCAGGATATCGATAATAAGACGGAGCAGACAGACAATCCCATACGAAAAAGAGCGCTCGCAGCATCTCGCAGTGCCCTTCTACAGGCCATGTCCGTTCATCTGACTTACAATATTATTCCCAAGATGGACGGTAGTTCCGGCGGGAACCCTAACAATGACTGGGTTGTTTCCTCCGATGACCAAGAGAATCTCAACAGCATAAATAACGCCCTTCTTTCCGCGACCGTTGGTATTTCCATAACGAGTTGTTCCCATTCCCAAACACCCACCACTGCAACCATAAGTTTTACCGTGGACTGGGGCGACAGCACATCTAATTTCTACGCTAGCGCCTACATGAACGGGGAGTTGAAATACAGCAATAGGAAGCAGAATTCCTATTCCTTTACTTTCTATGGCCTGACACCTGAGACCTACTACAGCTGTCACCTCTCTGCGAGTGCATATCTTTCTGATAACACGCATGCCATAGCAAACAAGGATTGCTCCGTAACGACAAGATCCGCCACACCGCAGATATTGGATGTAAGGTACAGCGACAAAAGTTACACGGTGGGGGATTTTTCGTGGAGTGTAATCTGGCCAGCTTCGGGCTCACAGGTCAGCTCCGCAGAGATTTATGATGATAGTAGTGGGGCTCTTCAGTGGAGCGGAACGCCGTCCAAGTCTGTCGACGGAAAATATCACCTGGACTTGGCAGGTGTGGAAAGAGGGAAGACATATTCTTATACGATCACAGCGACCTACAATAATGATTATACAACCACGAAAACAGGCAGTTTTACGGTACCGCTTCCTGATATAAGCGATGTTAAGGTGGTTGATATCTCGGACAGTTCCGCTACAATCACATGGAAAGTTGATCACTACTTCTCCGATCATACGGAGGTAAGCTTCACTGTTGACGGAAAGTCCATAACCCCCGTTTTCGATGAAGTGTCCGGGATATGGATGTATTCTTACAGCAATACCAACACACCCGCCGTCCGCTTGCACTCTTATGCCATTTCCGTGGTTGACGACACTACGAATGGCGGTGAAACTGTAAACGGAATGTTCTATCTCTCGTCGCCGACGGCGGATATTGTTAAAACGGATGCGGGAAATCTGGCACAGATCACATGGACGGCAGGGACCGGAAATTATCTGAAGGGCAATCTTGAGATCTACTGGCGGGAGTCCGGTGGGAGCTGGAAGCACGACACCATAGCGGAGAATCCTGCCACGAACGAGCACAGCTACAGCATTGGGGGATTGAGTGATGGCA
>CAZKII010000032.1:0-1656 GCA_964552865.1 uncultured Thermoplasmata archaeon
GAAACAATAAGACCTATGAGGGATTGAAATATACCTCGTGTGATTGTTCTTGATAGGAAGACGGGAGGAAACAATAAGACCTATGAGGGATTGAAATTTTCGTCCTGAAGGTCTATTATTCGCCTACCCTTCGGAAACAATAAGACCTATGAGGGATTGAAATACATATTTTGCAAGCCTCAAGGCCTCTGCACAAACAGGAAACAATAAGACCTATGAGGGATTGAAATAACGAACGGATTGCCAGCCTGTACGGTGTAATCGCGGAAACAATAAGACCTATGAGGGATTGAAATATGGGTGCGCACTTTGATGCTGTGAGGGTGTTCATTGAAACAATAAGACCTCCAAGGGATTAGAATCCAGTCCGGGCCCGGACCTGTCATCCTACCCCATCTTATTTGCTTTGCTCGATGATCCGTGTGTCCCATATATTGAACCATGCCCACTTGTGGCATTTCGGACACCGCATATATCTTTTCTTCCCCCACCTTATGCTTGTAAACGATACGAAAGGAACCCACTTGTACTCAAATTCATATCCGCAGTTAGGGCACTTGAGTTTGCTTCTCATAGTTTAAACATAGTGCGTTCTGGAATATAAGTATTCTGGTGCAGTGGAACAATAAGGTTGGGGATTGGGATGGCCATGTCCGCGTACTTTCGCCGACCCCTTGTAAACTCTTAAATAGCTCTTCCAACACATATAACCTGGTGATCCTTTGACCCAAATAAGTAGAGAACAAATAGAAAAAGCAGCGAAAGAATATGCCTTGAGCCTCGTAGATAGCATACTTCGCGAGGTAGATGGCCTGGAATATCAAGAACTGGTAGAAGTGGTGCATATGCGCTTTTTATCCACAACAATCCTAATCGACGCCTTAGAAGGAGGGACTGAGAATTCACAGCAATACATGATAGAAGTGTTCGGAAGTGCTGATGTATGTAGCCCGGATTCTGATTAAAACCTGTTGGCTTTCATCATTCTCCATCTCAATTGCAATTTGACAAATAGAAGCGCCCCGAACGGAATTTGAATCCGTGTCCCAGGCTCGACAGGCCTGGATGATAGGCCGCTACACCATCGGGGCATGTGGTATAATCAGGATTGAGGGTATATGCAACACCTATAAAAAACTTTCAGTCGGAGAGTGTTTATAAATTAACAACCCCCATATATCACCAATAAATTTAAATACTAGATATTGCTATATCCTCGCGATTGACATGGACACGATAACGATAATCGTATTGGCACTGGGAATAATACTTCTGCTGGCAGAGCCAGCTATACCGGGCTTTTTCCTCTCGGTAGTGGGTGTCTTCCTCCTTGTTCTGGGAGGATTTGCAATGATAGATCCGGCCTATATATTCGAGCCCACTGCCATTATAGCGGCCTTCATAGCCTCCCTCTTCACTCTGGGCACTATGGTCATGGTGTACCGGAAGTACGGCGGCGGGGCACCCCCCGAGACCGCAGTGGCCTCCAGCCTTGTCGGAAAGAAGGGCATTGTAAAGGAGAGGGTCATACCCCACAGCCTCGACGGAAAGGTGGAGATAAACAACAGCATGTGGAGCGCCACCGCCGACACCGAGATCGAGGTGGGAACCCCCGTGGTCGTGGTGGCCAGCGAGGGCGTTCATGTTACGGTCAAA
>CAZKII010000032.1:1756-4920 GCA_964552865.1 uncultured Thermoplasmata archaeon
TAATAATAGTGGACGAAAGGACCCAGACAATGGATGTTCCGAGGCAGGAGGTCATAACCAAGGACAACTCCCCCACGAATGTGGACGCGGTCATCTACATAAAGGTGGTCGACCCGAAGAAGGCCGTGTTCGAGGTTCAGAACTACAAGGTCGCCACGGTGTTTCTGGCTCAGACCAACCTCAGGTCGGTCATCGGAGACATGGAACTGGATGAGATTCTCACCAACAGGCATGTCATAAACGCAAAACTGAGGAACGACCTGGACAAGGCCACTGACCCATGGGGCGTCAAGGTCGAGGGTGTGGAGATCAAGGAAGTTGATCCTGTGGAGAGGGTCAAGAAGGCCATGGAGGAGCAGACCTCCGCCGAAAGAGAAAGAAGGGCCGCGATCCTGCGCGCCGACGGCCAGAAAAGGGCCGCGATTCTGGAAGCGGAGGGTGCGAAACTCTCCAACATCCTGAACGCGGAGGGCGTCAAGCAGTCCAAGATACTGACGGCGGAAGGAGAGAGGACATCCCTTATACTGAGGGCGCAGGGAGAGGCCCAGAAGCTGAGGATACTCAGCCTCGGTTCGGCATCTCTGGACCACAGGGCCCTCACGGTGCTCTCTCTCGATGCCCTGAAGAACATGGCAGACGGGCAGGCTACCAAGATAATCTTCCCGTTCGAGATATCCAGACTGGTGGAAGGGGCCGCCGAGTATCTCGGTGTGAGCGCGGAGCAGCAGACAAGGAGCGCAGCCACCACCTACGAAGAGCTGACCAAGATCGTCGGGGATGCGGAAACGGTGCTGGGAGAGATACCGAAGCCGGAGGAGATAAAGGCGGAGATGAAGATGAGCCAGGACGAGGTCGGTGCAATACTGAAAGACGGCGAGTCCACCGGCCGCGAGATAAAGAAGTCACCCCCCCTCTAACCCCTTTCCTTTCCCTCTCTTTTTCAGGTAAATCTTTTTAAGCCCCCTCATCTATCCTTCATGGCGAAGTGATTCACATGGACGATGAGGAATACAAGAAACTGCTGGAATCGGCGAAGTCCGAGCTGCCGGAGGAGATATCGAAGCACGAGAGGTTCGAGGTTCCCGAGCCGGATGTCATGATAGAGGGGAAGAGCACCATCGTGCGCAATTTCATAGACATAGCGGAGAGCATAAACAGGGAACCGGAGCACCTGCTCGCCTTCCTGCTGAAGGAGCTGGGCACGCCGGGAAACCTGGAGGGCAGAAGGGTGGTGTTCAAGTCGAAGGTGGCGGAATCCCTCATCTCCGAGCGGATTAACGAGTATATTCAGACCTATGTGCTCTGTTCCGAGTGCGGGAGGCCAGACACGCGCCTCGTCAGAGAGGGGAGAATATTGATGCTCGAATGCGATGCATGCGGTGCCAAGCGCCCGGTCCATGTGAAGAAAGGGAGCTCCGGCAAGGCCAGAGAGCCGAATCTCATCCCAGGCAATGTCTATACCGTGATGATACAGGATGTGGGGAACAGAGGGGACGGAATAGCCAGAATCGGCAAGTACATAATATACATTCCGGGCACCACCAAGGGCTCGGAGGTCCGGGTCAAAATAACGACCCTCAGAGGGACGCGGGCATACGGGACCGTTGTCAGGGAATAGTGATGAAGAATGGCGGAGGAAAGTAACGGCCTGAAGCCCTATCTGCCCGGGCTGAATCTGGCCATCATCTATGTGATATCTCAGCTTCTCGCCCTTGTCATACTCGCAGTGGAGATTTATCCGGAGGAGTACAGGGCCTTCCAGAACCCGAACGACCCCATGGATTCCGTGTATTACATCTTCTTCCTTCTGCTTTTCACCGGCATAATCCTGCTGATCATAAAGTTCGGTCTGGACCGGCTCATAAAGGCCATATTCATGTTCTCCATCGGTGTGACCATCGTCTATGTGATCTACCCAATCCTGTTTTACATCTATCCTCCCCTGGACATCCCTTTTCTGGTGATATCCATAGGGATTGCGGCCTACCTCATCTACCGCCTCCATAAGAAGCCGGAGTGGTATCTTCTGGACATAGTGGGCGTTCTCGTAGCAGTGGGCGTAATCGCCATACTCGGGATGTCTCTGGGGATCCTCCCCGCTCTCATCCTTCTCATCGGCCTTGCGGTATACGACGCCATATCCGTTTACAAGACGAAGCACATGATCGATCTGGCCGAGGGTGTGACCAGCATGAACCTCCCCGTACTTCTGGTGATGCCCCGCAAAAAGGGATACAAGCTTTCCGACGGAATAGATGTGAGAAAGAAGGTGGACAGCGCGGAGGAGAGGGACGCAATGCTCATGGGGCTAGGCGATGTCGTAATCCCCGGAATCCTGGTGGCGTCCGCCTACGCGAACCTGCCCGCCATCGGCCTGTCGAACCTTGGCGTGGCCCTCGGAACGATGCTGGGGGGTCTTGCGGGATATGCGGCCCTTATGCACTTCGTGAACAAGGGAAATCCTCAGGCAGGCCTTCCGCTCCTGAACGGCGGCTCCATCCTGGGATATGTCCTTTCCTATATCATTATATATCAGAACCTCAATCTGGGTATCGTACTCAACTGGTAAAACGGTGATCGAATGAGAATACTGGCCATGAGCGACCTGCACTCCAGCGAGAACGCCTTTCAGCTTCTGAGGGAGAGGCTTCAGAGGGATAAACCGGACCTGCTGGTGCTTGCAGGTGACATAACGAATTTCGGGCCGACGGAATACGCTTCTGCGGTTCTCGAGGAAGCAAAGGGAGTTCAGACCCTTGCGGTGCACGGCAACTGCGACCCGTCCCCTGTCCGTGAGGCACTGGAAAAGGTCGGGGCGAGCATACATCAGGAGTTCCGCCCCGTGGAGAAATACACATTCGTCGGTCTCGGCGGCTCCCCCCCTCCGATGATGGAGATTCCGGCCATAACCGACCTGATAATCATATCCCATGTGCCCCCGAAGGGATACAACGACAGCACAGCCCGGGGCCACAGAGGGAGCGGGCGCCTTCTCGGAATGGTGGAGAAGCTGCACCCCATCCTTGTGATCTCCGGGCACATACACGAGTCCCAGGGGGCCGTGAAGGACAAGGGAACGGTCTTCGTCAATCCCGGAGCGGCAATGGACGGGCACTACGCTGTTATTGAGGTAGGTAAAGGGATAAAGGTGGAGTTGAAGTAAC
>CAZKII010000032.1:5020-10315 GCA_964552865.1 uncultured Thermoplasmata archaeon
CGAAAACCTTTTAACCGCCAGCGGCCATATACCATCGATGATTAAGACCTACATAAAACTCCAGTTCGACAGCAACGGGGCGAAACCAAGCGAAGTCATCCGAATTTTGAAAGGGGTCGGTTGCTCTCCCATCATAGGCGATTTTGACTTTGAGAAGAGCCTGAGGCAGGGCGAAAGCCTTTTTGAGGCGCTGGACAGCATCCATGAGGCCCTAAGAGGGACGGGCGTCCAGTACTCCGTCACCACCAGAACGGTTCCCGACAGCGATGCGGACAGGAAGGAAGAGAGGGCGGGGGCTGTGAGAAAGAGCGAAAAACCCGACCTCGAAGAGCGGGTTCTGGAGTCCGTGGGGAAGAACGGCAGCACGGCCCTTTCCCTCAGCAAAAAACTATCCGTGCCAAAAAGCGAGGTTGAGAGCGCACTTGAAAAACTAGTTGAGTCGGGGACGCTTCTGAAGAAGAAGAGGGGAAGGTACCACATATACCTGAAGAAGTAGTTTTCTCGCGATGTAACACGGTTGCACATGCTACATCTGTATTACCTGCAACACTTGAGTATATAAAGAGAGGGTGAAGTCTCCAAACATGAACTCCGTGATGAAGATAACGGCCATCCTCTTCGTGCTCCTCCTGAGCACCGGAAGCGCCATGGCGAGCCTGAACCAGAACGCTGCGGAAGGGACCTCCGTCCAGCCCGTGAGAATAAACGAGGTCATGTACAATCCCGTGAGCCCGGAGGTTGACGGGGAGTGGATTGAGATATTCAACGGCGGGGACGAGGCAGAGAATGTCACCGGCTGGGTGCTGACCGATCAGGACGGAGCCGACGACTTCGTCTTCCCGGAGATGGCGATCCCCTCGGGGTGTTTCGTGGTCATCCACGCAGGTACGGGGAACAACAGCACCGACTTCGGCAATGGTGTGGCGAACTTCTACCTCTTCAAAGGAGCGGCGTTCCTCGGGAACTCCGGAGACGACATCTGTCTTATGAACGGCTCTCTGGTGGTGGACTATGTGGCCTACGGGAACAGCACCTCCATAGACCGCTCCCCGGACGGGCGGGATTTCTCCCCCCTCCCACTTACGGAAGAGAACAGCACCCTCGGAATCGTGAACGGCACATGGAGCGAGTGCGTTCCCACGCCGGGCCGGACTAACAGCCCTGTAGAGGATGAGGAGGCCCCCGACAGCGAGACCGCAGAAAACACCACTGCGGAGGATGAAGTGAAGAGTGGCGAACCCACAGAACCCAACGAGACAAAAGAAGAACCGCAGTATGCTCCCATTCTCATCACGGATGTCTATTACTACTCACTGCTCTCCGAGGCCTTTACGATCTACAACCCAGCGGATAAGGAGATATCCCTTTCCGGGTGGTCGTTCTCCGACGGAGAAGGGACGGTTTTCTTTCCTGACAGCGCCACGATAGCTCCTTCCTCCTACATAACTCTGGCCCAGAATGTCGAGGGGTATTTCGAGGAATCCGGCATTGAGGCGGACCTCAACTGGTCCGAGATGCGGCACTCCGGCACCTTCAGGATGAACAACAACGGAGACGAACTCCTCCTTTACTGCGGCTCCGTGCAGGTGGATGCCTATGTCTATGGTGATTCCGAATATAACGGAACGGGCTGGACGGGTTCCCCTGCACTCCCGCTCCATTCCACTGAGGTGGCGCACAGGGCCCTTGTGAACGGAACCTACGCCGATACCAATACCTCCTCGGACTGGGACGGCAGTAAGAGCGGGATCGGCCGCTCCTCGTTCCCGGCGCTGCATCTGAAAGGGAGGATGAACATAACCGCTTTTTCCGCGCCTGACAACTCCTACGATGTGCTGGCGGATGCCATTGATTCCGCAGAGATCTCAATCCTGCTGAATGTCTATGAATTCACCTCCTATCCGATTTCCAGCCACCTCATCGAGGCCGCGAGGAGGGGGGTGAACATCACGCTTCTGCTGGAAGGGGGGCCTGTGGGCGGACTCCCCGAGGAGGAGATAACCCTCTGCCAGAGGATGCATTCCGCAGGAATGGACATAAGGTTCATGGTGAACGACTATGCGGAGAAGATAAACGACAGGTACAGGTTCGACCACGCCAAATACATGGTCATTGACGGTTCCAGACTGGTGATAATGTCCGAAAACATCGGTTCCGACGGCTTCTCTCCCGCCCACACAGGGAACAGAGGATGGGGCCTCGTAATCGACAACGCCAGCCTTGCGGAATACTTCTCCAGGGTCTTTGCCGCCGATTCGGACAGCGATATGAGGGACATCGCTTCCATCGAGGATATGCCGTTCTACACCTCGGATGTTGGGTTCTATCCGCACGAAGTCTCCGCCCCTACAAGGGTTGAACCGGAGCATTACAGCGGAAACGCCAGCATCACCGCGGTCCTTTCGCCGGACACATCTCTTTCGCAGGATACCGTTCTCGGATTGATCCGCGCGGCGGAGAAGAGCGTCTATGTGGAGCAGTTCTATATCTACAAGCACTGGGGGAGCAGGTACACCGGCAACGTTTCCAGAGACCCCAATCCCTATCTGGAAGCGGTCATAGATGCGGCCAGACGCGGCTGCGAGGTGCGCGTGCTTCTGGACAGCACATGGTACAACATAGACCCGAACAGCAGTGTGGACAACGACGACACGGTGGAATACATAAACTCCATAGCGGAAAGCGAGGGACTGGACATGGAGGCGAAGGTCATCTCCGACTGCCACAACTTCACCCACCTGCACAATAAGGGTGTTATCGTGGACAATCGCTCGGTCCTCGTCTCAAGTATAAACTGGAACGAGAACTCCGTGAAGGAGAACAGGGAGGCGGGGCTCATCGTGGAAGCGGAGCCGGTGGCCTCCTATTTCACCTCGCTGTTCGAAGAGGACTGGATAAGCGAGCCGCATCTTTCCGTGAGCCTGAATAGCGGGAGGATTGTAAGGGCGAACGAGAGCCTTCTCCTGGCCCCTGTGTTCACGGTGTCCGAGTCCAGCATATCGAATGTCGTCTGGACCGTGGGTACGGCCAGCTACGAGTCGCCGGTCCTCAATACGAGCTTCTCGGCCCCGGGGACATACAACATAACCGTGACTGTCTATGACATCTACGGAAGAACGGCCATCGCTTCTGCCAGCGTAGTCGTTCTTCCCTCACTGCCAGCCCGAGAAGCTAACGAAACCGCAGGCCATACAGGAGAACAGAAGGGAACGGGGACGGATACCACAGAGGAGCGGGGCAGAGGACTTGATAGCACCTCTCTGTCCGCGGCCTTCCTCCTGCTATCTGCGACTATGGCCGCCCTCATACTCAAAGGCCTGAAACGAGAGGGCGAAGGGGAAAAGAAGGAAGAAGAGGAGGTCCCTCAGCACTCATAGGGCTCGTCACGGTTCGGCTGAGTTCTGTCATCACGGGGACGAAAAGGGATTGTTCCTCTCTTTAAAACCTTATCCTCACTTGCCGAGAAGCTCGGTCGCCACATAGTTCAGGGCCAGCTCCGGGTTCAGGAGTTCCTTGAAGGAGCGCATATCAGCCCGGCTGAGCTCGCCGGTTCTGTAAAGAATGGCGGCGTAGATTACGCCGCCGATTATGCTCATCAGGATAAGTATCCCCGCGGTCAGGGTGTGGAAGACCACGCTCTTCATGGCTATGAGCACCGCGGCCATGACCACCGCAGCGGCCACATGTATCATCACCCTCTTCTCCGGCACGATACGGTTCTCTCTCCAGGCAATCCCCCTGAACGCCACCAGAGGAACGAGGGAGGCGATCAGCGTCGCCACCGCCGCACCGAACCCGCCCCAGCCCCTCATCGCCACACCGCCGAAGGAGATGGGGACAAGCGCGAAGTAGAGGATGACGCTAAGGAAGAGCGAGATGGCCGTGACCCTGTTTACGAGCTTAAGGTTGGTGCCGGCCACGAATGCGCGGAAGGGCTGGGTGTACGCCACCACCAGTCCGGATATTACCAGAATGACCATTATTCGGTATGCCGGGAGGAAGGCATCGGAAAGGAAGACATGGATTATATCCCTGCCGAACACAACATAAAAGACGACGATGGGGAGGACGATCAGGGATGTGTATCTCTCCGCAAAGTTCACGATCCTGCGGATCTCGGTATCGGTGTTCTTCGGGCTTTTGAAGTATGCGGTTATGGGCGGTATTATCATCAGACCGATGCTGAACGAAAAGGTCATGACGAAGACGCTCATCCTCTGCACTCCGAAGTAGAGGCCGGTTTCGTAAGGGCCCCAGAAATAGCCCACGAGCACCTTGTCCAGGAAGAGGTTCAGGCACCCAATGACGCTCACCGCGAGAACGGGGGAGGACTGGTTCAGATACTCCGTGAGAAAGCGCCGGTCTGGCCGTTTGATGGGGCAGTTCATGAAGAGGATGGTGTACATGGCCAGCGCGATCACGGACGCCCCCAGAGTCACATAGGCCAGAAGGCTCACCACATTGGGAGCGGTTCCCAGAGCAGATGTGGCTATGTAGATTATCAGGCTCACCCGTATGAGGTGCTCCACGAGTCCAGGGACCTGGCTCTTCGCCACCTCGTTTCTGGCTATGAAAGTGGCTGTGGGAATGGAGGAAAGACCGCTTATGACATAATAGGCCAGAATCACATACATCGCCGTGGCCGTTCCGCCCGTGACATCCATCCTTCCGTTTATTATCCCCGCCTTCCACAGCTCGATGAGGGTGAGGCCGAGGACGACCATAACCCCGAGGAAGACCGCTTTTATAAGGATGAAAGAGCCGTTGGCGCGCCCGATGTCCTCCCCCTTCTCAACGATGTTCCGGTGAGCCGCCGAGAGCCCTATGTCCGAAGCGAATGTTACGAGGCCCATGAGGGCCAGCACATACCCGTAGGTTCCGAGAACAGTGGGGCCGAGATAGGTGGCTATGTACATGAGCGATGTGGTACTCAGCAGGGCCCCGAGAATGCTGGACAATATCTGAAAGGATGTCCTGCTTCGGGTCTTTCCGGTACCGCCGCTCTTCTCTTTCATTGGAGGGGTATCGGTTTCGGTAATAAAAGATTGCCGTCATAGAGAGCTACATTAGTCATACGGCGACAGGTTATAATAGTATGAACGAATATGTTTGTGCGATGTCACTCAGCTTCGAGGGCATGAATATACGCCCAGTATAGGTGGAGAAACAAGCGGAGGCTTGGACATGAGATTTGAATTCACAGATGGCAGGAGTAATTCGAGGAGCTCCGCAAGCGCTGCCCAAACGCAGAAACGGTGATAAAATGGAAGTGAAACGGAGATATGTTGTCCACTC
>CAZKII010000032.1:10415-17138 GCA_964552865.1 uncultured Thermoplasmata archaeon
AAAGAAGGGAGAAGAAAACGTAAAGAGACTGGGAATAAAAGTCCCCAAGTCTTTTGCATGGTATGGTATAGGTACATGGGAGGAATCCGAGAAAGGGCGCAAATTAAAGGAGGAGGGAGAGAAACTTCTTAGATGAAAATGAGGTAAGAACAGAGCCTTGAATAGTAGTGCATGGGCCACTATCCTATATCCTGTACCTCAGCAGAGCCGCTATGCCTCCCAGGGATTCCAGCATCTTTCCGCCGTCGTGGGTGCTGGACACTATGGCCACCTTTCCTCCCACTTCCTCCGCCTGTCTCATCAACTCCTCCGTTGCGGTGTCCCGGACCATGCTGTCGAGGACGAGCAGAGTCTCCACGGCCCCCGCTTCTATGGCCTTCCTGACCTCGTTCGTGCCGTAGGCCGCCGGGCCGTTCATACCGATCCTCTTCATCAGCTCCTCCACGAGCCTCATGTCCCGGTTCATCTGATTCTCCTCCAGAAGGTCCTGAAGCAGCCCGCCTTTCATGATCTCCCGGATGCCGGCCATTCCCGCCTGCCCTGTGGCGGCGCTGCGCGCTCTTTTCGCCATGTCGGGATATTTCTCCTTGAACAGGGAGTAAAGCCTCTCTCGCGCGAAGCCGGGGCCGCAAAGGACTATGGGGCTCTCCGACGGGAGGCGTCTGACCGTTTCGGCGATCTCCCGATAGTAGTCGTCCCTGCTGCCGGACGCGTACATCTTTCCCCCCGAGGTTCTGATCCTTGCGAGTTCCTTTATTCCGTACTGATACAGAAGAGCGACAACCGCCTCGTCGTCCTCCAGGGAAACGAACACCACCGAGGGCCGCTTTCCAGAGTTCTCGGCCTCCCTCAGCCTCTCCAGCTCGTGCCTCTTCCACACCTTCGTTATGCTCAGCTCGTCCCCCTTCTCGATGTTGAGGGTGTGGTGAGAGCCGAGGTCCTGCGGACCGTCAACGATCACTCCGAGAATCCTCAGCCTGTCCGAAAACTCGTGAAACTCCACCTTCTCCACCTCTATGCCCAGCACCATCTTCTTCTTCTCTCCCCTTTCACTCCGTATCTTGTCGGCTGCCGTCTCCTCCCTCCTTTCGGTGAGGGCGTGCACCACATCCCCCGGCTGAACTATGTTGTAGAGGTGCCACAGGTCGTCATCCGTCTCCACTCTCAGGCGGATCGTTCCGGTCTTCCGGTCCTTCTTAAGGATTTTCACAGAGGGGCATGGACCTTTTCATAAATGAAGTTTGTGCAGAAAAAGAGAATAAAAAGGTAATGGGTAAGGGGTTTCAGTCCAGTTTCGAGAGCTTGTTCCGAATATCCGTGTTGCCGGGCTCTATCTCCAGTGCCTGCTCGTATGCGCTTCTGGCCATCTCGTTCTTCCCCTGACCGGCGAAGATATCTCCCTTGAGCGCCATGGCCTCGGTGGACTGAGGATCAACCTCCAGCGCCTTATTCACCATCTGGAGCGCCTTTCCCCACTTTCCAGTGGCATCGAATACCCGGGCCTTGCCGAGGTATCCGTCCACCTCGTCGGGAGAGTTCTCAACCACGCTGTCGAAGACCTCCATGGCAGCCACGGTATCCCCTGCGGCCAGGAGCTCCTTTCCCTTTTCCACCGCGGTCCCGAGGTCGAATGGCCCCTCTTCCACCGGTTCGGTTACCTCCGGTTCGGGCTCCTCTTCGACTATCGCTTCCTCCAGAATCTCGTCGGAGATGTCCTCCGCCTCTGCCGGCTCCTCCGCTTCTTCGGGTGCGGCAACCTCCTCCGGCTCGGTTTCGGCCTCCTCGTACTCCTCGTACTCTTCCTCAGGCACCTCTTCCTCAACCGGGACCTCCGCAATCGGTTCCACCGCAGCGGCCCCTCCGTCCTCTCCGCCCTTCTTTCCTCCGATGAATCTGCTGGCGATGAAGCCGATTATGAGGAAGATTATCGCAGCCAGAGCGATGAGCATGGCCGCCGTACTCGTAAGGGCAGGAGCAGTCTGCGCTGCGGTCGAAGTGGTCAGCGCCGAGATCTCGGTGTCAGGCTGATATACCACTGTGAACGAATACTCCGCAGCGTTGCCTGCGGCATCGACCGCCGACACCGTGATAAGGTTCGTGCCGACCGACAGAGCGACCTGCGAACTGAACGAGCCAGCAGTGGTTATGACCTGCTTCCCGTTTATGTAGACCTTAGCTCCCGATTCCGCGGTTCCACTAACTGTAAGCTGTTTCGTGGATGTGATTTCCGGCACGGAATCCATATTCAGAGGGGGCGCGGCAGTGTCTCTCGTAACGGTGAGCTCGGTGGTAGCGCTGTTCCCCGCCGCATCCGTCGCGGTTACATCAATGACATTCTGCCCTTCTTCCAGCAGAACCTCGTACTCGAAAGTGCCGTCGGTGTTCACAGGAATGTTCCTGCCGTTAACGGAGAGGGTCACCGGACCTGTCTCAGAGATCAGCTGTATGCTTCCCGTCAGCTTTATTCCGGAGTCGCGGGTCAGCCTGGCGCTGGGCGTCACGGTGAATGTGGGTGCGGTGGTGTCATACACTATGAATAGTTCTCTCGTCGTGGTCTTACCCATGTCATCGCTCGCCACCAGATTCACTATGTTCGTTCCCTCTGTGAGGTTCAGGGTGATTGTGAAGCTGCCGTCGGTTGCAACCTCCACGGGCTGGCCGTTCACGGTAAAGTGCGTGCCGGCAGTGACCACGCCACCGAAGGTGTAGGTCGAAGAGTCGGTATAGATAAAGCCGTCATCCCCTGCTACCGGAACATCTATCACCGTGTTCGGATCGCCGAGGCTCGTGGAAGTATCTATGGTGAACATCCATGAGTAGGTGAGAACATTGCCGGCAACGTCCGAAATGCTGGCATTCACTATGTGCATCCCTTCTCCGAGGTCGTCTTTCGGCGTGTAGATGATGGAGGTGTCGGTGACCTTGCAGTTCTTCGTGTAGTCCACGCCGTCTATGACCATGCTGGCCGAAGATGTGTCTATGGTATTGGCATCGCTGAATGAGAAGAGGACGGTGGGCCTTTCGGAGTTGACCACCTCGTTGTATCCGGGCTTCGTTTCCTCCATGGCCGGCGGTGTGACATCCAGAGTCACCGAGACGGGGATCAGTATCAGATCGGGGGCGTTCTTCGGCCCCACATTGATGGCGCCCATGTACTCGTTCTCTTCCGTGTTGCCGGGGAAGTTCCAGACCATACCGAAGGTTACCACATCGCCCGCAGTATAGGGAACAGCCGGATCAAGCCCGGTGATCTTGTATCCCTCTCCCGTGGCGAGAATGATGCTGATGGTTATGTCGAAGTGACCCGGATCCGCCGTGTCGAAACCAAGAACCTTTATGATGTAGTCGCCGTCCACGGGGTTCGTCAGTTTCACCTCTTCGTCGGCGTCCCAGTCGGCGCAAGTGGCCACATACTCGCTCGGCTGTGCAATTCCGTCCCCGTTCGCATCGTAGAAGATACCCAGATCGAGATCGGGCGCGTCGCTGTGTCCCCATATATGCACGTCGAATATGAGAGCGTTCTCCACATGCACGACCTTCGTATAACTCCCGCGAACCAGCCACTCGGGCCATGTCGGGAAGTTCCACCAGCTCTGATAATCCTGCGGGATGGGGATGTCGGTCTCGGTCTCACTGTTGGCGGGTCCCACTGCGGAAGCGTTCAGCCCAGAGAAGGGCACGGTGGAGCTGAAGAAGACATTTCCCGTGTCGTAATAGTTATTCGTCTGGACCGTGAGGTCGGTGGAATGCGTTATTATGCCGAGGTCCAGCGATGTTATGTTCTCGAAGGGCGTTTTTCCGGCCATTCTCACCGGCCTTATGGCTATTATATGGAGGCCCGTCGTGAGATCGGTTGCCAGAATCTCCTCGGTATCCCCCGTTCTCGTGTTGAACTCGTATGTGAGGGGTGTTTCGCTGGCCACATCCTCCTTGACCGACGAAGGACCGTATCTGTCCGCGTTGCCTCCGGAGAAGCTGTCGGCAGACGGCTTGAACAGCATGACATCCAGATCCGTCGGCATGTTGTCCCATTTGAGGTCCACGACAAGGCTCTTCCCGGTGGGATCGCTGTAGATTCCAGTAGACGGAATGTCCACATAGAAATAGCGCCAATCCCCGCTCCTGTCCGCTTCGTCCTCATAGAGCCCGTATCCGCCCATGAAGCTCGTGGGGTTCATGAGGTATTCGTCCACGACGCCTCCGAAGGAGACCCTGCCCTTATCTGAACCCACATTCACTACCACGGGTATGGTGGAAACATCGGTTCTGTTCGCTCCGGGAATGGGAGTGGTTATCTTTATACTCCCTTCGTAACTGCCCATGTGGGTGTCCGCGGGAACATTCATAGCCAGTGTAACATTTGTGCTACCTCCTGCCGGGATATCGACGGAATCATCAGAGGCACCGTTTATGCTCACCCAGGACCAGGTCGTCTTGTTAAAGAACTCTATGTGGTAGTTCCAGACTATGCCGTCCTCGGTCCCGTCACCGTTAAGGAAGAGAACCAGGCCGTCGTGTCCCTTCTCCCTCGGGTTGCTCGTCTCCACCTGGAGTACATTGGAAGGCATGTTCGCGGTTCCAGTGGAAACGGAAATGGTGTTTATATCGTAAATGGGATAGGTCTCCTCGACATAGGGATATGAGAGAGAGGAATTGAGGACGACGGCGGTGAAGTCGTTCTCGGTGGGGAAGGTACAGTTCGTGTACTGCACGAAGGGATAAAGGAAATCAGAGCTGTGGTCTATCTTGGACTGATCCAGGAACCGCTGCGGTCCCATATCCCATCCCTGCAGGCTCAGTGAGAAGCTGTAGTTGAATATCGTCCCCTCCGAGCCGGTGGCGGAGTATTTATCGAAGTCCGCATATGCCGTAACCCGCACCATGTCCGCCCGGTTCCAGCTTGCATTCCATTCGGTCCAGTTCAGGCCGCTCACGAGCTTCCCCATGGGATAGTTCTGAAGGCCCGTAAGCCCTGTGGTCGCATCAGGCTCCTGATCGGCCGGGTTCCTATCCAGAGTGTACAGGCCGGTCCCGTTCATCACCAGAATAGTGCTGTTCATCATCAGTGTGTGAGTCACACCGTCCAGCGGTCCTTCGTAGGAGTATGTATCCGTTTCCTCCGAATAATCGAAATCATTGACCTTCTTATAGATGCTTGACTCCACGGTCGCCGTAAGATCGCTCTGTCCGTGATTACTGAGGGTTATCTGAGTAGAGCTACTGCTTCCGGGCAGCATCATGTTCGTAAAGGCGTCGTAGTGCTCTCCGTGGTATCCACCGGGCACCCAAGTTTGTTCGTCTGTTGTGATTGTAGAGCCATCTCCTGTGGCAGAAGCCGGAGAAATGTATAAGTAAATAGACACCACATGGCCCACCTTAAACTCTGTAGCAAATCTTGGGGTTTGGGTCCATTCCCGGCTTTTTCCATTCGAGATGCGAACAATTCCCGGGCCGCTTCCAGAAGAAGTAGTTAAGGTAGAGTTCTGATGGATATGGAGCGTTTTGTTAAGGTAAGTTATCGGACAATTGATTGTTGCTACGCTAGTACTGGAGATCGTTGAAACAGTGACAGAGGTAGCAGTTATCTCCGTTGTATCACTTACATTTCCTGCAGTGTTAGGGATCACTTTCTTTAATACTAGCTCCGTATGATTTCTAGGCGCAAGAGAAAGATCAGGGGCCCCGTTGCTGTTCCTATCATAAGTGGAAGCCACCCAATCCCATACACCATTACCGTCGGAATCATAGGCCATTTCAATGCTACCATTCCATAGTTCCGTTCTCCACCCTTGTGTAGATGCAGAAACTGTCAGATCATACACATCTGTCGTGTTACCCGAGTTCTGAATGAAAATAGAAAGAGGGACAACTTCGCCAGGGCTAGCCTCGATGGTATAATCTGGATAAACGGAAACTGCCCTATCTGTGGGGATGATGAAATGACCTTCGGCGGTGTGTGTTATGCCATTAGACTCTATGCCTGTAACAGAGATGATATAACTCCCAGCACTACTGTTATTGTCCAGAGTGAAAGTATATGAGAAATTCGCCAAAGCGCCGTTTCCATTCACCGGTGTCATGTTTGTACCGGAGATCAGGACATTGTTGTCCGGATCGATAATAGTTATATTGGCTCCAGCTATGTCTTCATACCCGAAAGGATCCGAAACCGTTGCAGTGATATAAACATCATCTCCTCCTTGGAACGCATCGGTTTGAGAAGAGGAGTTGTATGTCCTTATCGCCTCAACATGAACATAGGTATATGTAGGCATCTCTATCCTCGAATCGGATGGATAATCGCAATATATGTCTGCGTATCCGTCTCTGCCCCATAGGCCTGCCGCAGCATCAGACACCGAAATACCCACGCCGATGGATGCGCCTTCTGGGATGGTGAGTGTCTGGGACAGGGGTATGTCGATCCGATACAACTTCTCCTCTGTAAGGTTAGTTAATGTCATAGAGCCAATTGTCTCCTTGCCATAGTGAAGATCAACCGTGACATCAGGATTGCCCTGGTTGCGCCCATCTATGGCAACATAAACAGCCCTCGTCAGATTCAGATTGCCGCTTCCTTGGCTCAGGCTGTCGAACCCTAGGTCATCCGCGGATGACATGAGTATCTCCCTGGTGCTCTGCACATCCGGGAGGGATCCGTGTGTCTGGAGATATGCCTGCATGAGGATGGCCACTGCACCGGCCCCCACGGCAGCGGAGTAA
>CAZKII010000033.1:0-16126 GCA_964552865.1 uncultured Thermoplasmata archaeon
CTGGCGGAAGAGGTAGAGGATGTGCTGGAGAAATAATCGGCAATCGCCGTTAATATGCTCGTACAATCAGCAAGGATTATATACTATATCCCGCTTTCCGCCCCAGAGGTTGATACCATGACCGTACCTGTGATAATAAGCGGGGCCAGAACCCCTGTGGGAAAGTTCGGCGGCTCCCTCAAGGATGTTCCGCTGGTGGAACTGGGAAGACTCGTGATAAACGAGGCCGTTAAGCGCGCTGGCATGAGGCCGGCAATAGACGATGATATAAGGTCTTTCAGGCCGGACATCTTCGGCGATTTCGACATGACGGAGATAAACAGGGAGCACTACGACTACTCTTCCGACCTCACACCCGTGTATTTCGACGAGGTGATCATGGGGAATGTTATTCAGGCGGGGCTCGGCCAGAACCCTGCGAGGCAGTCGTCCATTTATGCCGGACTTCCCGAGGAGACCAACGCGTTCACGGTGAATAAGGTGTGCGCTTCCGGGATGAAGGCCATTGCTCTGGCGGCCCAGTCGATAAAGGCGGGGGATTCGGAGCTTGTGGTGGCGGGAGGGATGGAGAATATGAGCGCCGCCCCCTATCTCCTTCCGAAGGCCAGATGGGGCTACCGCATGGACATGTTCGAGGGGAGCCTTGTGGACGCAATGGTGCACGACGGTCTCTGGGAGATATTCAACGGCTATCACATGGGATTGACCGCCGAGAACATAGCGGAGAGGTACGGGATAACGAGGGAGGAGCAGGACGAGCTCGGGGTTCTGAGCCATAAACGGGCGATGGAGGCCATAAAGACCGGAAAGATGGCGGAGGAGATCGTTCCGGTGGAAATTCCGCAGAGAAAAGGCGACCCCATCGTGTTCGATACCGACGAGAGGCCCATGGAAACGGATATGGAGAAGATGGCCAGACTGAAGCCGGCGTTCAAGAAGGACGGCACCGTTACCGCGGGCAACGCCTCGGGGATCAACGACGCCGCCGCCGCAGTGGTGGTCACCAGCGAGGAGAAGGCGGAGGAGATGGGAAAGGAGCCCCTGGCCAGAATAAAGGGATACGCTTCCGGAGGAGTGGACCCGGCGTACATGGGCCTCGGGCCGATACCCGCCACCAGAAAACTTCTGAAAAAGCTGAACCTTTCAATGGACGACATGGAGATAATAGAACTTAATGAGGCCTTCGCGGTGCAGGCCATCGCGTGCATGAGGGAACTGAAGATGGATATCGACAAGACGAACCTCATGGGGAGCGGAATCTCAATAGGCCACCCGATAGGTGCAACGGGAGCGAGAATCGTTTACAGCCTTGCAATGCAGATGAAGGAGAAGGGAGCGGGGCTGGGCCTTGCAACGCTCTGCATCGGCGGCGGTCAGGGAATGGCAATGGTGCTGGAGAGGGATTGAGGTATCGGATTTGCTCAATGCTGCGAAGGCTTTAATATCAGATAACACTATGTGGCAATGAGAAATATGAAGATAGAATTTCAGGGAGACAAAATCTATCTGGACAGGGAGTTGAGCAGACTCGACAGAATGGCGATACACTTCTCAGAGAAGCTCAGAGACGCAGGGATAGAGCATGTTTTCGTTTCCGGATATGTGGCCATAGTGTTCGGAAGGAACAGGACCAGCGAGGATATTGATGTGATATGCGAGCCCGTTTCTCAGGGCGTTTTCGAGGAGTTATGGCTGTCTCTTAAGGAGATGGAGTGCATAATCACTTCCGACCCGGAATCCGCATACAACGACTACCTGAAGGATGGAATGGCCCTGCGCTTTGCATACAGAGGGGAGTTCATACCAAACATGGAGATGAAGGTCGTATCCAACGGAGTTCACAGGGAAGCGCTCATGCGCAGAAAAATCCTTCTTCTCAACGGTCACCCTCTGCCCATATCCGACTTTGAGCTTCAGATCGCATATAAACTGTTTCTCGGTTCGGAGAAGGACATAGAGGATGCAAGGTTTCTATATCACCTTTTCAGGGATAAACTGGAACCTGATTCCCTTATGGGGAAAATAAAGGAGTTCGGCCTGAGTGAGAGAGAGGCGAAATACTATCTGGGGTGGTCGTAATGACATATGATCTGGAGGAATTGAGAAAGGAGAAGCAGAGGAACTTCGAGGAGCGGCTGAAGTTCATAGACCTGTATGTGGAATGGCTGAAGAAGACGCCGAATAAGGTGTGGAGCAGGCAGCAGAACGAGTTGATAGGGAAGGAGTGATGATTAGGGTCTGGCCCGTATGGAACGGAGCGGCCTGTGCTCGGGGCAAGGCTCAGAATTTGCGCAGTCGGTTGCGCAATTTTTCATTTCAGAACAGATCGGTGCCTTTCAGCCCAGCCTTCCATGCGGGAATCATCTCTATCGTTCCGTATTCGGTTTCAACCGTCTTCTCCGTGCTTTTTGTAATTATTATGCCCTTCACAGACCTGTATTTTTTCATGAACTTTGAGATGGATTTTATATCCGTCCCTGTGATTTCTTCCTGATATTTTACTTCAATGGGAAGCAGGCCCTCCTCTGTTTCCATGATTATATCAACCTCATCCTTCTGCGGCGTCCTCCAGAAAAATCTGACTGCTGGGAGTAGGGAGAAGGTCTGCTCTGCGAGCTTTCCGTCATCCGGTGCTTTTTGCGCTATTGCAAACAGGGAGGGATTGGACAGGTACGCCTTTTTGAGCTTTCTCCCGCTGACCATCCCGCTTCCCGAATAATTGTATCTCAACTTCAACAGGTATGATCCCTCAAGATAGTGGACATATCTCGAAACCCTGACCCTGCTGACGCTTTCCCCGTCACCGATGGCTCTTGCAAGAGAGCTGTAATCCATGAGCATCCCCGGATTGGAGGCCACAATGCCAGCTATCTTCATAAGGAGGTGGGGATTTTCCACGCTGAAGAACTGGGGAATGTCTATGTATATCACCTTCTCCACGATGCTCTTCACATAATCCCTTATCTCCTCGTCATCCTCGTCCACAATCTCTATGTACTGCCTTTTGAGGTATCTCGAAAACTCGGATTTCAGGGCCTCCTCGAACATCCCGGTTTTTTCCAGCATGTACTCCTTATCCGTGAAAATCAGGTATTCCCGAAAACTCAGGGCCCCCATGTAGAAATCCTTCACACGACCCGCAAGGCTTTCCCTCACCCCTTCCTTTATGAAAAGCGATGCTGAGCCGGAAACAAAGAACTTTATGTTCTCATAGGCATCGTAGAAATATTTTATCTGTTCGTGCCAGTTCCCGAGTTTCTGAATTTCATCGAGGAATACATAGTATTTCTCGCCGGAGGCAAGTATCTCCTTTCCCAGTTTCCCCTCGTATCCCTTTATCACCTCCCTTATGGCCGGCCGCTCCTCGTCGAAGGAGAAATAGAGGATGTTGTACCGGGGAAGTCCCTCCCTTATCAAATCGTTGATTATCTGCTTCATTATGGTAGTCTTTCCGACACGCCGGGTGCCCGTAATGACAGTGATCCTCCTGTTCTTCCGGGATTTCCAGAGTTCCGGATATATCTCCCTCTTCTTTTCATACCCGTAGGTGTGGCCTTTCCTCCAGTGAAAGTTGTAATCCTCGAGATGCATGATGTAACAGAGGACAGGGAGTATTTAAAGTTTATGTTTCGGTCGCATGACATATTCTTTGAGTTTATGTCATTTGGGGGTGACATGTTCTCATAGGCAGGTCATTGAGGGTCCATCAGCCCGTACAACCCATGCACCATTCTGTCAATCTCCCTCTCTTTCATTTCGGCCTGCTCGCCGGATAATCGATCAAGGCAATCTATCTCCTTCCTGATTTTAGAAACAATACGCTTATCTGAATTGGGTTTTATGTACTCCGTGCCTTCGCTGTCGAAGGGGTCCTGTCCGTCCTCTGTTATCAGATAGCCGGAGAACGATTTATCGCTCTTATCTATCCGCAGGGCCGCACCGAACCTGTAATTCAGCGTTCCGGTGATGAAGTCGTTCTCAATTATTCATTTTCTCTTTTCCGTTTAATCATCCAGTACCCACCTCTTGCTGGGCCAATCCGCTTGAGGATTCCTTGTTTCTTGAGCATCTCGATATTGTATTCCACCGCCTTTTTACCAAGTTTGGCTCTCTCCTGTATCTCCCTTTTACTGATTTTCGGATTCTCTCGAATTAACCTAAGAATCATCTGCTGAGTCTTGGATAGTTTTTCTACCCCCTTTTCTACCCCCCTTCTCCTCATTATTATCCTGAAATACCCTCCAGACTGCTCGAATTCTGGCTCCTCTATGCCAGCCTCCTTCAGTTTATTGATAATATTAAGTATGCCCCGTCCCCATGTGTCTATGTATCCAGCGTAATAGAAGGCATCTGCCAGCAGTCAAATCTCGATAAGATGGTATGCGCCCTCGGGGGAAGAGAAAAACTTAAATAAGAACTTAGAGATGAGGAGTCTGCTATGACATCTGTGAGTGAGAAGGCTATCAACAGCAGGGAGGAATATTTTTCTGTATTAGAGGATATTCTCGAAAAAAACTATGAAAGCTATGAGATGTACGGTAAATGGAAGCGCCCTCATATAAAAAACTACCTGATAGAGAGAAATGAGCAATTCGATATTAAAAAAGTGAAGGAAAACGGCTACAAAATTTTAGAAACAGAAGACAGAGGCTTCTTCAGGATAAAGAATAACGAGTCGGAAAACTTTGGTTTTCTGGAAACCGAGAGAGATGAGAGAATATGGCGTTTTTCAAGTTTTGCGCCCTCCTACTATTCAGACTCTTTTGTGGAGAAGTGGGTTACAAGCACCCGGTACCTAGATAGGTCTTGGTTTATAAATTCTACCCTAGCCACTCTGGAGAAAAGATACATCTTTAGAGGAATCGGGTTGGACTTCTATGATTCTCTTGGGGATGCTGCAGAAAGGAATCGTTTTTCGCTGAAAATGTGGACCTCCGGAGAACTGGAAGAGTATCAGGATAAAATTCTGCAGCTTCTAAAGGATAAGTTCTCAAGGAGATCTCTCAGATTACAGGAGATGGAAGAGGAGCGCTCTAAACATCTTTTTGAAGTATACAGCAATGGCAAAGTCACAACCACATTCGCCAAAAACCCGACATATATTATGAATATATTGTCTGACTTAATCACCAGATATAAGAAATCTCTTGAACTGATAGAGGAAAATAGGGGGATATGGGGTGGCCTTATAGAAATCAGGCTATCCGAGCCCATTCCCGAAAGTAAGCTTGACTCTCTTTTATCCTTCTTCAGAAAGGGTCAAAATCCTTTCAGATTATGGATGACAGAACTGGAAAAAACGGAGAAAATCCATCGGATATATGGGGTGGATTTGCACACTGGCCAGAAGATTGGACTGGATATAACGAAAGATTCGATATGGATAAATATGGGGTCGGGAAAGGACGACTGCGGGAATGCTGCTCTCCGAATTTCTTCACTGCTCAATTCCTATGTTCTCGGAAGTGCAGAGCTTTATGTAGGGGGCGTGTTGGTTGTATGAAATAGATTCTCTTGATTTGTGGAGATATGTGATCTCTTTTACAAAAAGAGGATTTCCCTATACCCCCTTTCTTAATGCTGGATATGCCAGACGACCAGTAATAGAGCCGCACATAAACTATGACGGTGGAGACTTTTCACCTGACATGATTATTTCATCCCCTGAGAAATGGGCCATTATAGACCTGACTTTAAATCCAGAGAAAGACCCGGAATCAGTATCAAAATATTCACATCTTCCGAAGAATATATTGGCTGATATCGGAATGAAGGTTCCAAGAGCAGATATTAAATCGGTGATTGTATTTGGGTCGGATAACTCAGTAAATGAGGAAAAATGCAGGGGATTCAAATCTGCCGGGGTTGTTATCGGCCCAGATGGAGAAGGCAATAAGTTCTACGATAATAAAGATTATCTGCAAGATGACAAGTTAAGAGTGGAGTTTAATGGAATTCCAGACAGCCTTCCTCCAGCACCCACGAGCATTCTGGCAGTTCCGGAAACTACGGGAAAAAGGCTTAGAAAAGCCATTGTTCCGGTACTGTTTTTATATATTGAAAGCGGGGAGAAAAGAACATTTCATGCCAGCGAAATCGTAACGGAACTTCTGGGAGGTGACGAGAGGATATTTTCCCTGCATTCCAGACAGAAGATGGAGGGGGGCATAAGGAATCTTCTTATGGATGCCATGCAGGAACTTAATAAGAAGCTCAAAAAAAGGTTTATTACATACAATCAGAAAACTGAGGAATTCACAATATATACTAAAGGTTTATCAAGAACAAGGTTGCATGATGCAATTACGGAATGGAGTAATCCAGCGAAGGAGGCGGTCTCCACTACCCTAGACCAATTTTGAAAAATAATGAGCAGAGACTCATGTCCCAAACCCCTCCACAACCTCAATCTCCTCCTCCGTCAGCCCGTATAACTCATACACCAGCCTGTCAATCTCCCGCTCAAGTTCCTTTACTCTGGCCTGCTTGCCGGGGTTGTCCAGATAGTCGTTGTCATCGGTGATGGAGAGGATTTGGTCGACGAGGGAGACTATTTTTTTGTTCGTATCATACTTTATTGGTAGTTGGTCTAACTCGTAACCATTCACATTGTTATTTGTGCTGGTTTTTCTGAAAAACCAATCTAATAACTTCGAATTAAGTAAGGCAAGAATCGTTTTTACTTTGTCTTTGTCTTTTAGTTCTATTACTCTAACAGAATGCCCGAACAAGCATCTTTCTTTTGAAAAAAGACACGCATGCAGTCTATGTTCGTCAGTAGTTCCTGTTATTTGTTGCATTAAAATTAAGTCTCTCACTTCCATATTGTGTTCGTTAAGCTCTGCGAATTGCATTTTTTTGGATTTGTTTTTCTCTAAATCCATAAATTCTTCTGTTCTGCGGTCAAAGAAATAGCGATGAACATTTTTTCCCCGATAAAATTTTATTCCAGTATCGTAATCTACAATTAGATTTTTGTTTGTTGAAAGATTTAAATCGCCTTGCTTGCTGTTTTTTAAAAAAAGCTTAAAGGGGGGATTATTTGAAAGCTTCATTATTAGAGAGAACTCCCCCGGCTTAATAAGAGGGATAAAAAATCCGTTTGGATATATGTTTAAGATGGCTAATTGATTAATCCTTTCTTTCTTAAGGTTATTTACGGTACTCCTATCATTTTCTATGGAGATAAAGAAACAATCTTTTTCGCAAGGAATAATCTTCTTGAAAGAAAAGACGCAGGTTCCTTGAAGTACACTCTCAAAAACCTGTTTTTCTTTTGTTTGGGCCTTTTTGGGAAATTCTATAAATCCATCAATCAAGGTTTTTGTTAGTAATAGCTCCCTAGTATATTGAGAGGATATATCGCATAATAAGCTACTTTGCACTATTAGAACAACAGTCCCTTTCTCTCGGACCCGATTGTATGCCAGTTCTATAAAAACTTTATATAAGTTTTGCTTTCCTTTATCTTTACCTTCTGAATATGGATATTTTTCTGCACTGACAATACCTTTTGGGATTTGAGCATAAGGCGGATTCCCTATCACCACATCGAACCCCGGGTTCTCCCTCTGGAACACCTCGAAGAAGTACAGCTTCCACAGGAAGAACGGCTTCGACTTGGCCTTCCTGTACCTCTCCAGCTTCATCATGGCCTCCTCGTTCCCCTGCTCCTTCAGCGTGGCCTCTATCAGCTCCCATTCTATTCCGTCCATCTCCTCCCTGAGCTCCGTCTTCCTCTTCCTGTTCTGCTCGTTGAAGTACTCTTTCTGCAGTTTCCTGTATTCCTTCAGTTTCCTTTTTGACTCCCTGATCCTGCGCTGTGCGGCCTCGTCTATCGTTCTCTGGCCGTCCTCCTTCTTCCCCTTCGACTTCTCCAGCAGCCTCTTCTTCTTTCTCTTCAGTTCCTCTATTCTGTCGGCCTTCTCGAACACCTCTGCGCCCCCCTGCCCGAAGGGAACGGCATTCAGTTCTTTCTGCAGCCTTCTTATCTCCCCCTCTATCTCTGCGATCTCGGCCTCCGCAGGGCTCTTAGTCCCCACATCTCCCAGCAGTTTCTCGTCGAACAGTTTGACGCCCTCGAACTCCTCAAGCAGGGAATTGCCGCACATTATCTTGTGGTCCAGATTCGGCAGCGGCTTTATGTTCCTCATGTCCTCCTCGTCCACTATAAGCGACAGCCAGAACCGGAGCTTTGCGATCTCCACCGCCGAGCTGTCTATGTCCACGCCGTAGAGCGAGTTCTCTATCGTCTCCCTCTTCAGTGCGTATGCGTTCCTCCCGCTCCTTTCATTCTCCGGGAAGAAGACCGTGAGGATATTTCTGGCCTTCACTATCTCGTTCAGCATCCCCACCGGGAAGGCCCCGGAGCCCACTGCGGGATCTACTATCTTTATCTCCTTCAGAAGTCGGTCTATCTCCCTGTAATTCTTCTTTATGGAGGCCGGAAGCATCTCGCCCCTTGAAATGTCCTCCTTTCCGTAATCGTGCTCCCTGATGATTTTATCCAGTATCGCATCCCCGCGGATTATGAACCTCTCTATCTCCTCCCTCGGTATCTCCGTGTTCGTCTCAAGATAGTTTATCAGGCTCTGCTGGCACATATAATGGACTATCTCCCTCGGCGTGTAGAACGCCCCCCTCGACTTCCTGTCCTTCACCTCCAGCAGGTTCTCGAAGACCTTCCCCAGCATCTCCGGGTCCACGGCCACCTCCTTTTCCAGCGGCTCGTCCTCCTTCACCGTGAAGTTGAACCTGTCGAATGTGTCCAGTATCTTTCCGAATATTTCGTTATCCAGGGTGATGCTCGTCCCTGTCCAGTCGTAGTCGTTGAGCGGTTCGAACAATCCCCCGTTCAGGAACGGTATCCTGCACTTGAACAGCCTGTAATAGTCGTTATCCCTCTGCACCGCCAGTGCCTCGTAGAACAGAGGCTCCAGCATGTCGTTGAAGAAGTTTTCATAGTCTCCGTACTCCCCATCATACAGCCGCCTCAGGAAGTTCTTCGGCCCAGTCCCCCATTCCTTTCCGGTCTCCACGCCGAGCCATCCCTTCTTCTGCAGGAAGTAGATGAAGACTATCTGGCCCAGAAGTTTCTTCGAGAAGTCCACCGATGAAATGCCCTTCTCCTCGAACTCCCTACGGATGTTCTCGTCCGCCGCAATGACGCTGTCCAGCGACTCCTTGAGCTCAAGAAAGAGCTTCCTGTACTCATCGAAGAATTCTTTGGTAACATTGTCTATGCTGAACACCGCCTCTATCTCCGATATGAGCGGGTTCTCCCTGTCGTTCATCACGATGTCCAGAAACTGCTTTGCGCAGGTGTGGTTCGGCTCATTAACCCCCACGAGGAAGGAATACCGTCTGGCCGGTGTCAGTTCCGTAATCGCATTCCCGTTCTCGTCTAGGGTGTACTCCATCTTCACGAACGACAGCCGCCAGTCCTCCTTTTCGTCGCCGTAGAAGGCCACCAGCGCCGCGTCCATCCTTGTCTTAGACAGCCAGTCGGCGATGAAGTTCCTCTGCATGGTTCTGGCCCTGTCCCTTGACGATGTTCTTTTGAGTTTGACTGCAAGGATCTCCATTCTCCCTCTTTTCGAGTCGTGGTACTCCCCTATCTTCCGGAATTCGGAGATGTAGCCCCTGTACTGCTGTGCGATGTATTTCGTCTTGTCCGAGGGCCGTATGTCAAGGGTGTTGAACACCTCTTTCACGAATCTTATGTATCTCTCCTCGTCGAACTCGCTCCTGAATGTCCTGTCCAACAGCCGAATGGCCTCGTCTTTCTTCATTTCAATCCCTCTCTCCCGTCTGTTTGCGCTCATTTATGGTGCCATTTATAGTGCCATTTATAGTGCCATTTATAGTGCCACTCAGGACATAGCGTCCGGTCTTGCGGGCCCCCACGAAACTTATTATCCCTTCCTGTTTTAGCTCCGAAAGGTCTCTTCTGGCCGTTCTGAGCGGTGTCTTGTTGATTTCCATATACTCTTTTGTGGTTATGCCGCCGTGCACCGCCATGTATTCCAGTGCCGCTATCTGTCTTTCGTTCAGCCCGTGATTTACAGCCACTTCCTGTACATCAATTGACTTGATGGGAGACCTGAGGATCACTCTCGTTTCCAGAGGATCTATCTCGAAGAGGGGCGGTTCATTCCCGTTTTTTGCGCATAAATCCCTTACCAGCAGGATTCCCGAGCCGTATTTGTCGATATATCCGGTATCGTACATATAGTCCGAGAGAGTCGGGTTGACCGGGCTATGTATCGGCCTCTCCGGAGTGACCCCCTCCGGGAATGTGCCGGGGTTCACTATTTCCAGCCTGTCCTCGAATATGAAGACCCTCACATCCGCCTTATTGTTGTAATCTCTGTGGATAAGTGCGTTTATAATCGCCTCCTTCAGTCCTTCGAGGGGATATTCATAGATGTCTTTTCTTCGGAACGCCTCTGTTCTCAGGCCCATGTACCTTATGTTCCTCCTTATGAAGGCCTCCGCCTGCTCCACGATTTCCGGCAGCGTACCGTAGCAGTCCTCCTTGTCTATTACATCGTTGTAAACCTTATCTCCCTTGATTCTGGCCAGCCTCAGCTGTGCATGTGGGATGTATTTCTGCGGGTTTTTACCGAAGAACAGTATTCCTGCATTTGTAGGCCTGCCCTTCCGTATCGCTCCTATGTTCTCCAGAAAGTCAGGGATTGACATCTTTATCTCGGAAGAAATACCTCTTTTCTCCTCCCGCAATCTCAGGTAGGCCTTCACCTTCTCCTCGTCGATGTCGTCAATGCCTGCATCCTCGCAGATTTCCGTATCCCATTCGAACCGGGCGGAGTCCAGTATCTTTCTTTTTATCTCGTCAGGCGGCATGACCACCGTCTCCGTTCCCGAGCGTTTGTATGGGACGCCGTCCAGATAATACAGTCCATCGTTCTGCCTCTCGACCCGCACCTCTATTATCTCTTTCCCCCCCACTGTTATCCCTTTGACGCTTGGAAGAACCTGCGGCTTTATCCTGCTCCTTATCTGCTGTGATATTCTCTTTATGTTGCTGTCCGTGGCCTGCTGGCCCACCACACCCCCATCCCTGTCCACTCCGAAGTAGATGACTCCCCCTCTGTGATTGAGGAAAGCGCATACCGTTTTAAGTGCCCTGTCAAGCTGCGATATGGATTTTTTGTGCTCCTCTGTTTCGGATTCCACAAATCTCATCTCACTCCCTCTCTATCAGGTATTCCGAGAGTATGACCTCCCTCGGCCCGCTGATGTCCGCCGAGGTCTCGGCGAATGTTTCTCTGAAGAGTGCGGAAGGCGTGTTCCTTCTAATTGCGGCCAGTATCTTATGCGGGTCGGTCATCCCCTTCGTCTCCTTCGATATCTTCTTCATCGTCGGCTTCGGCATGGCCCCGTCCTCCAGAAGTTCCAGCACCCTCATCAGGTAGTACTCGTCATCGTCCGTGAAGGCCGGTTCTCTTATGATGGCCTTGATTTTTTTCATCAGTTTGCTCTCGAGGCTGGCCCCGCTCCTTTTCGGCGGCTCCTCCCGCTCCGGTGAAAGGAGGGAATCGAAGGCCTCCTTGTTCTTCTCCATGTATTCGTAGAAGTTCTCCTTCAGTTTCTCCCTCTTTGTCCTCTTATTCGCCTCCATGATATGGGCGGCGGTATCGAAGTCCAGTTCCTTCACCCCTTTCTCTCTGGCTATGAATATCTTCTTCAGTTTCCCCTTGCGGAAGAATGTTATCACTGCGTCCTCCCTCTCCGAGTTGTACTTCTTTGCGGTTCTAGCCTTCTTCGGCAGCCTCTTTATCGTTTCGAAGAGTTCCGGGTTTTTGTCCCTTATCTCCCTCATGAGTGCGAGGTATTTCAGTTCGGGGTCCTCTTCTTCATCCTCTCCGGTTAGCAGCCTTTTGGAGCCGAGTTTCGTAAAGAGTTCATGGGACTTGATCTCCTCGTCGGTCAGCAGTCTGGCATCGTTTCCAAGCATCTCTATGAACGCCTTTATCTTGGCCTCCGCCGCTTCCTTCAGGCTGATGTTCTCGTTTATTGGCCCAGCCGGGAAGAAGTTGTATGTGTATATCTTGCTGAAAGGCAGGTCTTTAGCCACCCTGTTTATGCGGCCCACTCTCTGCATCATCCTCACGGGATTCCATGGAATATCGTAGTTTATGACCACATTGGACCGGTGCAGGCTCACCCCTTCCGATAGTATGTCCGTGGTTATGAGGATGCGCACATCGTCCCTCTGCAGCTCCTTTCGGACATTGGCATCGAAGTTATCTATTATCCTTCGCCTCTCCGCCTCTCCCGACTTGCTGGAGAACACCATTATTCCGCCTTTCAGCCCCGGAATGCCGCTCAATCTGTCCCCCAGATACTCAGCTGTTTCCTTCGATTCCGTGAAGACTATCAGTTTGTTCTTTTTCAGGGTTGTGTCTTTCTTCAGCCTTTCTATGAATTTATCCAGTTTCGGGTCCCTTTCAACACCGGACCAGAGCTTCTGTATCTCCCTGAGCAGTTTCAGGTCGTATTTGAGGTCCTCCATGAACTTCGGCTCGAAGTCATCCCCAGGGAGTTTCCATGCCTTTTCCTCGTCGATCAGCCTCTGAATCCCCTCCTCGTCGTCATCTTCCAGAAACTCGAATATCCTGTTCATGTGCTTCTTGCTGATGAAGACCTCTCCCTTCTCATAGGCATAGATGAACTGCTCGTACGACCGGATGAACCTGTCTATTGACATTTTAAAGGCGAAGAAACTGCTCTCCAGCCTCTTCACCAGCAGTATTTTCATGAACCGCCCCATGTTCTTCTGGGATGTCGCCTCTTTTGGGCTTATCCCCTCTTTCAGATAGAGCAGGGGTGTGTATCTCGCATACCTGAACTTCCTTATTATCAGTTCAAGCGTTCGGTTGAATATCCTGTCCAGTTCCTCGTCGAACTCATAGACCACCGGCTCCGGGTCCTGCACCTCCGGGAACTTCAGCCCCTGCTTTTTAAGGTCTTTTCCGTAGTATTTCACGATGGCGTTCCTAGTCCTTCTGACCATCAGATGACACAGTACATTCTTTCTTATGTCCTCTGCGTTCTCTCTCACTATCCTGAGATATTCATCCCGGTCCTTCTGCCTGTCGAGCCCCCTGAGCCTTTTTTCCAGCTCCTTGAAGTATTTCTCGAGGTCCCGCACCTCCGGGTTCGGAAGCGTGGATTTGTAGGCGTTCTGGAAGAGTTTTATCTGGGCCAGAATGTCTTTGGGCGTGTTGTTCAGCGGAGTCGCACTCACCAGAATGACCCTCTTCCCCCGGCATATCTGGTACAGTTTCTCGTACCTCTGCGTGTCCTCCGTTCTGAATCTGTGCGCCTCGTCTATTATGATGTTGGTGTATCTCTCCGTCCCCTGTTTGATGACTTTATCCAGCTTCCCCAGCGATGAGAAGCCTGCGGGGATCCCGAAGGAAAGGAAGACATTCCTCCACGAACCCGGATTATCCTCGTCCAGAAGGGCGGGCGGTGCGATTACCAGCGTTCTTCCGTCGAGCTGCTGGGCGAGCATGGCGGCCACATAGGTCTTTCCGAGGCCCACCACATCGGACAGGAAAACGCCGCCGTAGGAATCAAGTTTTCCCTTTGCGTCGCTGACCGCATCCCTCTGGTATTTCAGGTCCATGAAGTTGTCTGGCAGGTACTTTATGTACATCTCTTCCTTGTCCAGATTGATCTTCTCTTTGAGGTATTCGTAAAGGAACTTCAGGTAGAGTTCGTAGGGTGTTATACCGTCATTGAGCCATGTCCTCTCTTTTATGGTCTGGACATACTCCTCCGATACATCAACCCCTCTGGCCCATAGCTCGTTGAATTTCCTGAGAGAGAATTCGTAGTCGGAGTTGTCCTTCAGCTCCACATTGAACTCTATGTTATCTTTAAGGCCGGAGCGGGTGAAGTTGCTGGAGCCGGTGATGACCCTTCCCGTGTCCCTGTCCCCCTTTTTGAATGTCATTATGTAAAGTTTGGCGTGGATGGGATCCTCCGGATACACCTTTATCTCGAGTTTGCCGGACCGCAGCCATTCCACGACCTTCCTGACCCCTTCCTCCACTTTCACGGAGTCCGGCGATTCCTCCATTTCTTTTACTATCTGCTCGGAGAAGCGGTCCTTTGTCTCTTTATGCGATAGGAACAGCCTCTGCTGCGGGTCTCTTCGGGATTCCTCGATAAGGCCGTATGTCTCCTCACCCGTTCCTATCCCTATGAGTACCCTGATCTTTTCCACATTCTCAAGGGATTTGTACAGTGCATAGAAGCCGCTGGCGTAGAAGTATCCCACGAGAACATCGAAATGGCTCGTGTCCTTTATGAGCTCTGAAAACCTCGTGGCCAGATCCTTTCCGTCCTCGTTCGTGATAAATGTAAGATCCGTTGTCATTCAATACCCTCACTATCCTATGTAGCCTTACCTTGCCATTTTAGGCAAAAGTTGGCATCCCGTGGCACATCGTTTCCTCTCTTTTAAACCTTTCCACCAACCCATATAAACCCCCTCCCCATTCTTCCCCCGTGGCCCTGATAACGATCCTCGACGGTTATGTGGATGAGCCGTCAATGCTCGGCGTTCCGCCCTATATCTCTCCCTATGTTCGCAGCACCGCCGGTGCCGTTCTCGATGCGGGCCACAGATACGAGTACATAACGATAGATTCCTACCGGGCCGGGAGGAGGCCGAAGGGTGAGCTTCTTGTTCTCATATCCGGAGCCATGGTGCCGGGCCGCTACCTCAGAGGGATGCCCGCCTCCATGAAGGAGATGGCCCGCATCTTCTCCGATTTTTCCGGCCAGTCCGTTCTGGCCGGCCCCGTTGCGAAGTACGGAAATGAGGATGAACTGAGAAAACTCGGCCCCGACTTCATTCTTCGGGGCGACCCGGCCGCCGGCCTCTATGACCTTCTGGATTCCGGCACGGAGACGAGGAGAAAGATGACTGCGGAGGAGTGGAACCGTTGGCTTCTCATGGGGGCCGATGTTGTGAAGGAACATCCGGATTTTCCAGCCCCGCTCATTGCGGAGATCGAGACATCCAGAGGGTGCATCCGCTACCTTTCGGGAGGGTGTGCGTTCTGCACCGAGCCGCTATTCGGAAGGCCCGTTTTCAGGGAGCCGGGGGATATAGTGGCCGAAGCAACCGCTCTATCGAAGCTCGGCGTCAAGAGGTTCCGCCTCGGCGGGCAGGCCTGCATATTCTCCTACATGGCCGACGGCGTGGGAAGGACTGAGAGGCCGGTACCGAACCCCGATGTCATGGAAGAACTGTTCTCCGCACTTCACGCTCTCAAACCGGAGGTTTTACACGCGGACAACGCCAACCCCGCCATAATCGCGGAGCACCCGGAGGAGGCGAAAAAGGTGGCCGAAATAATCGTGAAATACTCCACTCCGGGAAACACGCTGTCGTTCGGCATGGAGTCCGCGGACCCCGCAGTGGTGGAGGCCAATAATCTGAACGCATCGGCGGACGAGGTTCTGGCCGCTATAAAGCTCATAAACGGGGTGGGTGCGAAGCGCGGTGTCAACGGGATGCCCGAGCTTCTCCCCGGTCTGAACTTCATAGCGGGCCTAAGAGGGGAGACGCCGGAAACATACCGCTTGAACACGGAGTTTCTGAAAGGTGTGATGGACGCGGGCCTTCTCCTGAGAAGGATAAACATCCGCCAGATTGCGGAGACCAGAGGCGAGTTCCCCGGCCCAATCCGAAAGGAGTTCATGAGGTTCAAGACATGGGTGAGAGAGAACATAGACAGGCCCATGCTGGTGCGCATGATTCCGCAGGGCACTGTGCTGAGGGATGTCTATCTGGAACTGAACCGGGGCGGAATTACTTTCGGCCGGCAGGTCGGCTCCTATCCCATTCTCGTGGGCCTCCCTTACAGGGCGGAGATAAACCGGTTCGTAGATGTCATAATCACCGACCACGGCCAGAAGAGCATCACCGGTGTCGAATACCCCGTGGATATAAACACGGCGAGCATGGGCCAGCTGCAGGCAGTCCCCGGTATCGGGAAGAAGAGGGCTGCAACCATCGTCAGGGGGAGGCCGTGGGGGAGCGTCGAAGACATGCTGGCCGCCGTTGAGATGGATGCAGAGG
>CAZKII010000034.1:0-15966 GCA_964552865.1 uncultured Thermoplasmata archaeon
TTCCGAACCCTTTTTATCCCATAATCCCATTGCCCACCCATGAAAGTCCTAGTCACCAGACGAATACCGGAAAAGGGCCTCGACATGCTCAGGGCCAGATATGAAACAGTAATCAACCCGGAAGACAGGGTCATGACGAAGGAGGAGATCATAGAGGGGATTGCCGATGCCGACGCGCTACTCTGCCTCCTGACCGACAGAATAGATGCGGAGGTAATCGATGCGGCCCCGAAACTGAAGGTCATATCCAACTACGCCGTGGGCTACAACAACATAGACATACGGCACGCGGCGGAGAAAGGGATTGCAGTGACCAACACCCCAGGAGTCCTCACGGAAACCACCGCGGACCTTGCGTGGTCACTCCTCATGGCCGTTGCCCGCAGGATACCGGAGAGCGATGTATTCATGCGTCAGGGAAGGTTCAGGGGCTGGGCCCCCGTGCTCATGCTCGGCTCCGATGTCCACGGAAAGACCCTCGGAATCATCGGAATGGGGGATATCGGCTCCGCCGTGGCCAGACGGGCAGGGGGCTTCGGAATGAGGGTTCTCTACCACAACAGGAACAGGAGGCCGGAGGCGGAAAGAGAGATAGGTGCGGAATATGTCCCTCTTGATGAACTGATGAGGGAGAGCGATTACATAAGCCTGCATGTCCCCCTCACCCCGGAAACGAGGAACATGCTGGACAGGGAGATGCTGGAACTGATGAAACCGTCGGCCTACCTGATAAACACCGCAAGGGGCGAGGTGATAGACGAGAAGCACCTGATAGAGATGCTCAGAAGCGGAAGGATAAGGGGCGCCGCGCTGGATGTGTTTCAGGGCGAGCCGCTGAATGTGAACCCGGAACTCTACGAACTGGAGAATGTGGTTCTGGCCCCGCACATAGGGAGCGCATCCCTCGAGACAAGGACGGAGATGGCGGTGATGGCGGCACAGGCAATCATAGATGTTTTCGACGGTAAGAAGCCGCAGAACCTCGTTAATGATGTGAAATTCCCGTAGGTGCGAACATGCCAGCCCCGAAGGTCCTCAATATGGATGAAATCCTGTCCGTGGACGAGCCGGCGAGGACCATGAGGAAGAACCTCATATCCATGGCGATGGCTGGGATAGAAGCGGTCATGCCGGAGAACCTGATTCCATCGGTGCTTGCGAGAAAGGGGGATGCTCTCACGGTAAATGGGAACAACGGCCCTCTGTCCTTCGACCTCTCATCCTATGACAGAATACATCTGGCCGGTGCGGGTAAGGCCTCGGCGGAAATGGGGAAGGCTGTGGCAGGAATAATCGGGGATCTGACAGAGGGAGGGCACATAAACGGCATCGAGGACGGGGAGATCCCGGTAGGGGGCGGGAAGGTCTCGCTCAAAAGGGCCGGACACCCGGTCCCCGATGAAAACAGCATTGAGGGAAGCAGGAAGATACTGGATATTTTTTCATCTTCAGGGAAGAAGGACCTGATAATATTCCTGCTGAGCGGTGGTGCGTCCGCCATGCTCTCTCTTCCTGCGGAAGGGATTGAAAAAGAAAAACTGGCGGAGCTCACAAACGCTCTCCTCAAATCCGGTGCCAGCATACAGGAGATCAACTGCGTGAGACGGCATATATCACAGGTCAAAGGGGGGCGGCTGGCGGCCATGACAGAGGCCACTGTCCTGACGCTCATAATCTCGGATGTTGTGGGCAACCAGCTGGAATCCATAGGCTCCGGCCCCACCGCAGCGGACCCGACGACATACGCTGATGCTCGGGCGGTGATGAAAAAATACGGGCTGGACGGCCGATTCCCCTCAGTGATGGAGGCGCTCGATCCGCGGAACGAGACAGTAAAGCCGGGAGACCCGAAGATGAAACGGGTGCAGAACATCATCATAGCGGACAACCGCACCGCGGTAAAGGCCATGGAGAAGGTTGCGGAGGAGAGGAAATGCAGGTTCACCGCTTTCTACGATATAACCGGGGATGTTGACGCAGTATCTAAAAAACTGGCCGGGGAATGCAATCCACCTGGCCTCTGCCTCGGCGGCGGAGAGATGACCGTGGAGGTAAGCGGGAGCGGAAAAGGGGGACGGTGTCAGGAGTTCGTACTCCGCCTCTTCCCCAACGGATACAGAGGAATCGCTCTGGCCATAGGGAGCGACGGTCTTGACGGGAACAGCGGCGCCGCCGGGGGTGTGTTCGACAACGCGGCCATGAAAATGGCAGTGGAAATGGGCCTGAGCCTCGAGGAGTTTCTGAAAGAGAGCGACAGTTACTCCCTTCTCTCCAGACTGAAAACCGCCATATCCACAGGACCTACAGGGACCAATGTGGGGGACCTATATGTGATGCTCCCCTTCGGAAAATCGGACGCTGAAAAATCTCCGTGATATTCAGAACTGAGTATCAGAAAAGATTTTTTTATACATGGATTGAAATAAGAGCGTTCAGTTATTCAATCATGAAAGCTCTCACGATACTCTCCGCATGGATTGCCGCCATTCTTCTCCTTGCCCTGCTTACGGCAACGGTGGCCTCGGCCGGCGATGTTGGGAGTGCGGAGGCGTACAGACATCTCCGGGTAGAGGTGGGTGAAAGCAACGATTCTGGAGAACTGACGGCGGGAGCATCGGTAAAAATGGGGGCAGGCGACTTTTCGGAAGCACACAGCCACGAGTCAGGAGCGTGGGCGGTCCTCGTCCTTACGGTGAGTCTGAACCTGATTTTCTTCGTCGGGCTGAGGGCGCGAAGCAAAGGATGCCCTGAAGCTGAGAGGAGAATAAAAAGAGGGAATGAATGGGTTTAACTATTCGGTGTAGGCCTCTTCGCCGAACTCTGCGGCATCCAGACCGTTCTTCTCCACATCGTCTGTGACCCTTACGGGCATGAAACGGTCTATAATCACGAGAGCTCCATAGGTAAAGAGGAAGGCATAAAGCACGGCGAATGTTACGGCAATCGTTTGCACCACGAAGAAGTCAATACCCCCGTACAGGAATCCGTTAGTCCCATCGGGGTTCACAGATGTGGTGGCAAAAATTCCCAGAAGAACTATCCCCAGAAATCCCCCGATTCCATGTACTCCCCACACATCCAGAGTATCGTCCCAGCCTCTGCTGTTCTTGTACATTATGGCAAGATATGAGGCGAGTGCCACCAACACACCGAGGAGCATGGAAACCTGAGGGGTGACAAATCCAGAGGTGGGGGTGGTGATCACAAGCCCCGCAAGCCCTCCTGTCAGCATTCCAACAACCTTTGGCTTCCCCTGAAACACCATATCCAGAATCATCCATGTCATGGCTGCAAAAGCGGCACCTATCTGGGTGTTCACGAAGGCAAGAACAGCGACCCCGTCTGCCGCAAACGCATTTCCAGCATTAAAACCAAACCAGCCGAACCACAGAAGGGCGGCACCAATGGTGAACAGGGGTATATTGTGTGCCCTCTCGTCGGTGTACTTTCTCTTTCCTATGAAAAGGACGAAGGCAAGCGCGGAGAAGCCAGCTATGGCATGGACCACGATACCACCTCCGAAGTCAAGGACGCCCATCTGCTGGAATACACCTCCGCCCCAGACCATGTGCACCAGAGGGAAATAGACAAACAGGAGCCAGAGGGTCAGAAATACCATATATGATTTGAACCGCACCCGCCGTGAAAAGGCTCCGCTTATGAGAGCTGGCGTGATTATCGCGAACATCATCTGATAAACCATGAACAGCAGGAGAGGTATCTGGTCGTTGAACGGTGTGGCTACGGAGATATTGTTCAGGAACAAATATTTTCCATCCCCGACTATGCCGCCTATGTCATTACCAAATGCCATGGAGAAACCAACTGTGACCCACAGTATGGTGGTCCAGCCAAGAGCCACAAAGCTCTGCATCATTATGGCCAGAGCGTTCTTTCTTCCCACCAAGCCGCCATAGAAAAACGCAAGACCCGGTGTCATGAGCATGACCAGAGCCGTTGCCACAAGCATAAACGCTGTACTTCCGGTGTCCATTTTTTCACCTTCTTTTTTACTGATCGCTCTCATTGCAAATCAGATAATGAACTCATAGTTTCATGATAGATAAACCTTTCCGGCCGTGCGGAGGTATTAAATAGGTTCCTCTACATCCCCCCTCTGAAGGAGATATTTCATGAGCGAAGAAGCAAAGAACGGAGACAGAGTGCGCGTCCACTACACGGGAACGCTGGATGACGGTACGGTTTTCGACACCTCAGTGGACAGGGAACCGCTGGAGTTTGTTCTGGGAGAAGGACAGGTTATCCCTGGGTTCGAAAAGGGCGTGCTCGGCCTGAAGGTCGGAGAGAAGACGAAAATAACCATGAGCCCGGAAGAGGCCTATGGGCCAAGAATGGAGGAACTGATATTCGAGGTGGAAAGGGATAAGTTCCCGGAGGACTATGTTCCTGAGCTGAACCAGCAGCTGCAAATCCCTCAGGAGGACGGCACCATAATGATAGTCACGGTTACCGGGTTCGATGAGGAGATGGTGACCCTGGACGCCAACCACCCCCTCGCAGGAGAGAACCTCAACTTCGAGGTGGAACTGGTGGAAATAGTCTGAAGAGAACGAAAACTATCCCTGAGAGATCCAGTAGGTCACGGGAGCCGTATACGTCGTGCCGCCGAGCGTTCCGGGCGGAATGTAAACCTGCCAATCAATGGTAATGCTCTGTTCGACTCCGTTCAGGGGAGCCGCCTCGTAATTCGAAGAAGAACCGTATATCCATTGAGCGTTGGTGATGCCTGCACCGCCGAACTGGCTGAAAGCCGCAATATTTCCCCCCATGACCCATACATTATCGGCGGTTATTGTTCCCAGCCCAGAGGTGAGATCGCTTATGGAAACATTCAACCTGAAGGCATCATTTGTCCGGTAGTGGAGGGTGCTGGAGGACATGGGGACCGTATCACCAGGAGAGCCCGTTCCCTCGGGGTTTGTCTCGGCATAGACATAGGTGTATCTGTAAACCCCGAACTCATCATCCACGGAATCGTACCAGCCGCCGGAATCCGTCACATTGATATTGAAATTCCAAGAGTTCGCATCATTGAAGCCGGGAGCGGAATCCCATGAGGCATCACCCGGAGCATGTCTGAACTGGTACATCGGTTTGAATGTGAAATTAAGGGTTCGCGAGGTGGTGCTGAGATATGTCTCCGTGCAGCTTCCGAGAACTACCTCTCCGGCGGTGGGCCATCTCAGGATGAACTGAGGCGTTCCGGTGGCATTCACATACTCCATCAACAGGTTTACATTCCCTCCCAGCGTTCCATTATATGTGTTGGTCTCGCTCCCGAAATCGTACCACGCCTTTATTCTCACTGAAACGACCTTGTCCCATCCGCCAGAATGGGTGATGTTGACGATGAAACTGTAGTTTTCACCGACATCCAGCTGGGAGTTCAACTTAGAAACACCAGAGGAGTCCACCAGGTCATAGGCGGTAATAACCGGAGGTTTTCTGCAAGAGAGGAGAGATGCCCGGCCATCGTTCGAGGAATAAGCGGGAGAGCCGACGACGACATCATTGAAGCCATCGCCGTTCACATCTCCCGCCTTGGAAACAGAAAAGCCGAAGTGAGAGCCCGCTGAATAGCTGTAATTCACATAATTCGCATCGCTGGCGGAGATGGTAGGGGGAGGAGAAGAACTCCCATTGAACACATAGATCGCACCGCCGTCCGCGGATTTCGCATCATTATAGGGGGCACCGATCAGGATATCCGGCACGCCGTCACCGCCCATGTCCCCCGCTCCCGAAACCGAATATCCGAACCCATCGGCACTTGTCTCCCCCACGATCAGGCTGGAAACGCGACAGGTCTTCACGATGAACTTCACATCATAAAGAACCGCTGAAAAGGCCCCGCTGCTCCTTAACTCAACCTTATAGACAAATGTTTTGCCGCGCGGCTCCGCTGGAAAGACATACTGAATCCCCTTCTGTAGCGGGGTGGAGTTCCAGGTGGTACCACCGTCCCGGGATATGTTCACCCACAGGTTGGAGTTGTTGGCCAGTGTCGCATTCCAGTAGGGAATGACACCGGTGATATAATCCGAATATGTCGTCGGCGCAGAGGTATAGCTCGCAGAGGCCCCGGATGTCGAAGCGATATTGAGTTCGTCGACATAGGCGCTGAGAGTTGCCGCCGTACCCGCAGGGGCGTTGATTGTGTCCAGCCAGAATCTGTTTATGGTGTAACCATCCACGGCGAACCCCGCATCGCTGGCATATTTTACCAGCCGTCCGGAACTGTCGTTGAGATAGACATCATAGGTATTCGTTGCCATGTTATAGTCCCATCTCATCCAGTACCATGTATTCTCCGAATAAGGAACGATACTCACCCAGTTGGCATCGTCCCGGTACTTTATATATCCACCATCCGTGATGACCGCCATCGTAAGGTAATTATAGCTCCTCGCACCCACGGTCGTATAGGCAATGGCCACTATAAGAAGTCCGTCTGCGGTTCCGTCAGGGTCTCCAACCGTCTGGTTCACCCTGAAATAGAAGTCAACCGTTCCGGTTGTGGGATAGGTTATGCTCTCCTCCCTCGCCTGCTGCCCCGCAGCGGTATCGGTATCAATAATACGGGCGCTGAACCCGGAATATACCGAAGTGTCCGACGACGGGGCAATTGCCGCACTGACATACTCCCAGTCCGCCATGGAATCAAAGTCCTCGTATCTGGAAGTCGTTGCCGTCTGGTTCATGTGGCCGTCTTCGACCGGATTGCTGTCCATCACCGTCACGCCGCTTTTAACAGGGGAGCCCGAATTGAATTCGAGGGCGGTCTCGTTCTTGATAGAGGAAGAGCCCTCGAGGTTCATTCCAGAATAGAGATATGCGCTTCCGTTGGAGGTTCCCGGAGCGCCAACGATCATATCGGCCCCCCCGTCGCCGTTGACATCCCCAACTCCGGAAAGCGAGCGACCGAAATCCGTGCCTATGTCCCCGATCAGCGAGGCGTTCCTCCTCTGCTTTATGAACATATGGTCGATATAGAGAGAATCCTTAACACTGTTGCCGGGGGTCCGGTCCGTATCCTCCACCTTCACATACACCTTCCCCGTAATGCCCGCCGGAAGGGTGAAGCTCTGGTATGTATTGTCATCCACGGTCTTCGTCACGGTGAGCATGGGTGTATAGGTGACATCATCCACAGAGTAGTAAAAAGTAAAATCGTCCCCCTCCGCGTTGGAAGTATGGTTGGCTTCCACCAGAAACTCGGTATCCCCCACACCGGAAAGCGTGAAATTCCACTTGTGAACCAAGGCGCTGTTTCCGTAGTAATGCATCCATAGATCATCTATGGCCGGCCCCCAATCCACAACACTGGTATCGGAACCCCAGTGCCACCTGAAGCGAACGCTGTGCCCCACATACGGACTCATATCCACAGAGACATTAGTCCAGGCATGGCTTCCCCACCAGGCGGACTCACCACCGATCGGGTTGGAATACGACGTGCTCAGAGCGCCGTCATAGGCAAGTGAAGTGGTAATGTTGCTATATTGACCCCCGTCAACGCTTACCTTCATGTTTAGGCCGTCATAAGACGACTCGGTGCTCGTATAGAGCCAGAAATAAAACTCGGGATTGCTGGCATCCGCCGGAATAGTCATCATGGGGGTTTCCAGATAAGAACCTTCATCGGCCACATAATCGCCGGCTATCACGACCCCCGCCACATTATTACCTCCGTGCGGTGCCGGAGCGTTCGTTCCGGAAGGTGCGCCCACCTGCCAGTTGTCAAGGGTATAGGCAGGGGAGTTCGTGTAATCCCACGCGGCATGGCTCCATCCTGTCGGCAGGCCGGATTCGAAACCCTCGTCCATCAGCAGGGTATCCGAAACGCCGCCCTCCGTCAATACCTCATAAACGTTGTCGCTGGCGCGCGTATCCAGATAACTGCCCGTTCTGGTTCCCTTTTCCGTGAACTCCTCCGTTGCATAATCGACCGTTGGGGAGTAGTAGACATAGGCCATATCATTTCCCGGCTCACCTACCATGATCTCCGGGCCGCTGATACCGTCGACATTCCCTGCGGATCTTACGGTAAAGGAGAAATAAGCGTTATCAGACGCGCCGTTCAGGATGAAATCGGCACTGGCGGCAGACGAGGGGAGAGCGCCGTCCCCGTAGAATACATAGGCTCGCCCTCTGTCGGTCCCACCGCCATCCGCATACGGAGCGCCTACGATCACATCGTCGTAGAGAGAGTCGCTGTAGTTCCCGGCACCACTCACGCTGGCTCCAAACCCGTCAGCATCGTTTTCGCCCACGATGGATATGTCCGCCGCCGTAGTTGAGAGATCCCATACCGGGGACCATGTGGTCTTCCCGTAGAAGATATAGGCACTGCCGTTGCGTGTCGTTCCGGTCAATGCGTCGGGGGCGCCCACGATAGTGTCGTTGTACCCGTCACCGTTCACATCCCCTGCATCGCTCACGGCCCATCCGAAGTGATCTCCGGCGTTGGCACCGTAAATCGTGACATTCGCAAGGGAAACATCCAGCCCATTCCCGTGGAACAGGTCCAGATCGGAATAGCCGAAGAAAACATAAACGGCTCCGCAATCGGCGCGAGTTCCGTCAGCGCTGTCGTTGTAAGGCGCACCCACCGCAACATCCTCGTATCCGTCTCCGTTAATATCTCCTAGGGCGGTGACATTAAATCCGAACTGTGAGGCATCAGTTCCATTGCCTTCTGCAAACTTGAATAAGGTATCGCCTCCCACCACGGGTATCGAGGAGATAAGGAGCATTCCGACAACGAGGAGCGCCATCAGTTTCATTCATCCCCCTCCAGCTTGGAGCCGCACACCTGACAGACGGTGCTACCCTTCTCGTTCATGAAACCGCAGGCAGGGCACTTTACCCTTATGTCGCCCACCTGCTCCTCCAGAATGAGGTCGACAAAGCTCTGGATCTCCTCCTCGCTCCGCTCAGCCTCGGTTCTCCCGTTCTCCTCTCCGTTCTCATCGAAGAGGTCCAGGAGGTCCTCAAGCTCCTCGAAGGCCTCAGTCGTTCCGTTCGTTCCGTACGACTCGGTATCGACTTCATGCACGATCTCCGGAACCACCTCGGGCCCGGTTTCTATCCTGCTCAAATCCTCCATTATCTCTCCCGCATCCGCCGCCTCGGAGACCTCCTCAACGGGGATTTCCTCCTCAGATTCCTCAGGCCAGGGGAAATCCTCCTCAAGAGACCGATCTTCGCTCTCGTACAGCTCGTCTATGTCAAACTCGAGCTCGCCGAATTCCTCCGGTTCCCTCTCGAACTCTTCGTCCTCCTCTTCCACCGCATAGCCGTTTATCCGAAGGAAATACCTGTGATCCACCACCGTAACGCCGACCAGTGTCGCAAAGAAAGCGTAGTAGAAGGGATCGCTGGAGTGGGCGGTGTATATGGCAACCGCAATGCCTGCAATCATGATGGAAGTGGGGATGAAAGAGAAAGCTATATGCCAGTCCCGATCATTGAAATGGAGATAGGCGTCCGCACCCACCACTATGGCCGAAAGCACAAGCAGCTGGATGGGGCCGAGCTTGAAAAGGGTGAACGGTGTCAGCTCGATTATGAAAAGAGGCGAGAAATTCAGCGTCCAGAACAGAATAAGGAAAAACTTGACTATGACATAAAGGCCGAGGAACCAGAAGAACACGAATGTAATCAGGGAAAGCTTGTCTCTTCCTCTCATTTCCTGCTCACCCCGTTCTTCAGGTCTTTTATCGGCTTCTCGAAGGAGCCGTACTTCACCTTGATGCCGATCACGGTTCCGAGGATGGCGAGGGTCACTGAGATGATGTCCGTGGGAATGGGGGTTCTCTCTGCCACCGTTGCGAACGGAGAGGGGTAGTCAATTCTTGCACCGGCGTTCATTCCTCCCCTGTCTTCGATGGTCACGAAGAGATTGTGTGCCCTTACCGGTTTAAAGGTAAAAAGAATCTGCATCTCGCACAGGTCCTGGACAGTCTCGTTCCCTGCCGGGCGCTGTACGCCAGACTCCTCTGGAACGAAGTAATCGCCTATGCTCTCGTTGAAGTGGTCGTACATGGTCCAGTTGCTTCTCGTAGCGTACTGATTATAGGTTACCACGGCAATGGGGCCGCTGTCGCCCCAGATCTCCACGGTGACGCGATATATGTCCCGCCAGGAGTTATAGTCAGATACAGTTATGTTCACCACCGTCGAGTCGTTAACGCTCGAAAAATGGACGAAAGTAATCTCGGGAGAAACATTCTGTACCGATACCCCCGTAGCATCCGGGTTGGCCGAGGCGGTTGCGGAAAGGAGGATGGTAAGGAGCATCCAGAGCAGGATTAAGTAGCCGGTCTGTTTCACTTCCTCTTCCTCCTTGCTGCCTTTTTCCCGGCCTGTTCCTCCCGGAGTCTGGCTTCCTCGGCCAGCCTTTTCTGGGTGAAGACCATGTAAGCCACCGCCCCCCCGACAAGGATAAGGATGAAGGCCACGACCGCAAGCCTGCTGTCATTGACGGGAGCGGTTTCGTCGCTGTCAACGCTCTGAGGCATGGGCCCCACGGCGATTTCCGTGGTGTACTTGTGGTAATCGCCCTTGTAACTTATCTCGTAATAAACCGCCGCTGTGGTTTCCGGGCTATCAGCAAGCACGGTCACCGTGATATTCCTCTCCGCATCCGGGACCAGTTCGATCTGGAGGGGGAGGGTTACATTCCTGCCCCCGTAAAGAACCGACCGTATGGAACAATCCGAGGATTTCACGCCGATGGTGGCTGTTCCGTTCCCGGTGATAAAGACCGTGAGATTGGAGATCGAGTTGTAATCAGCGCTGATCCTCTTCTTCGCCTGAAAACTGAGATCGCCGTCCGTATATATCTCATAGCTCGTATGGCCAATATAGACCTTCCCCGTAAAGGTGGAAGCGACGCTGGGTATCAGGTGCGTGGTATTCTCCCTCTGAGGCACCCTGTATGCTGCCGTGGCCGTTATTACGCCACTGAAGCTCAATATCCTGGGGCTCCACGCGTCGGTCCTGAAGAGAAGGTAGTGTCTCGCCTCCCCTCCCGGAGGTATAACGGTATGGGCCCCGGTGGTGTTTATCCTGTTTGCGTAGGCCGAGTAATTCACCGTATATTCAAGAGGGACATTCCCCTCGTTCACTATTCTGAAATACTGCATCGACTCCTCGGAGTCAAGGGTGGTGGCAACGAACGGCTCACCCCACAGATTGAAATCCGCGGAGTGAAAGCTTGCGGCCACCTTCGGCTCGTCCACAACAACGGGTCGGGATGCAACGCTGCTCCCGCCACTGCTTATATCAAGCATCCAGTTCCCATAATAAACCCCGTAGCTCACCCCTACATAAAAGAGGTAAGTGCTGCCGTCCGCCGAGCAATTCTCCGGAGAGATGTAGTGACCATACACAGGATCAGACCATGAGCCGGCCGAATTGCGCCACATATAATAGGTGCTCCAGTTCTCCCCCTGGGCACCAGTGTAACGCATCTCCACCGTGAGCTCGTCCGCGGGAGAATCGAGCGTTATCTCCAGAACCGTCCAGATCCCCGCGGTCATATGATATGTGCCATTCCCGTCCACCATAGGAGGTTCTCCCGGCGTATGGACCGAAAAGCTCACAAGCGACAGCCCTGCGGAGTTGAAAGGCATAAGCCCTGCTAGGACTATCAACAAGACTGCCGTTAGGGCCGACACATACCTGGTTTTCATGGGGAACCCTCCGGTGAGGAGTAAGGGGTTTGGTCCCAGGCTTAAGCCACCTGGATGGTATATGTCACTGTCGAGGTATAGGTGCCTGTTGGCGTACCGAACGGAATGGTGATCTGCCAGCTGGTGGTTACCGTGTGGTCCGTGGCGGGGTTGTATGTGTCGTAAGCCGCATGATATGTCGGAGTCGCACCGCCGGTACCGTAAATATACTGCGTGCTTCCACCAGACGCAAACGCGGAGTTGACCAGGTTTCCGCCGGTAACCACGACATTATCCGCCGTTATGGTATTGGTTCCGTCCGTAAGATCGATTATGGCCACGGTCAAATTGAACCGTTCGTTTGCACTGTATGTGACCACCGTATTCCCGTTGGTGTTCAGGGGAACCGTCTGGCCGGGGGAGCCAGTTCCTTCCGGATCCGTGCTCGCACTGATTGTGGTGTAACGATACACGCCGAACTCGTCGTCCCATCCGGCGGAAACTTGCCCGTCGGTATTTGTGGCGTTCACCCTGTAGTTCCACGAGTTCAGGTCGTTAAAGCCCGTACCTCCAGTCCCCGCGCCGGTAGCGTGTCTGATCTCGTTCTGGGGCGTAAACGAGAAGTTCAGAATGGAAGTCGTGCTGTTCACATAGGTTATGCTCCCTGCAACAAAGGTAACCTCTCCGCTACCCCCAGCCGCCAGGCCGAAGGTTTCCCCACCGGTGGAATTGTCATAAACCAGCCGGAACTGGGTGTTGTTCGTCGTCGAATACGGCTGCATCCCGCTATCGTCCCCGAAATCATAGGACAGGGTGATGTTCACATATGTGATATTCCCCCATCCCGCATCCTGCGTGGCCTGTACCTCAAAGTAGTAGGTGTCCAGAACATCTATCTGAGTGTTGTTCCTCAGGGCCCATGTGCCGTCCATGAACTTCACAGAATCTATGGTGGGCACCCCTGTCTGCACATGGCAGCGAAGGGTCGTACTCTGGTCTTGCGCACTTTGCTGATCTGCGGCCAGAACACTAGCCGCAGGCATAATAAGAAGCAGTACGATAACTGCTGCTACTATGGTTGTTATTCCTTTCATATTTATCTCCTCTTTCGTTTTTTTGCTTGGGTTTCTATTGAGATAGCATGCACACATTGTCAATAGGGCATGCATCCCAGTCATTGATGCAAAATGTAAATAGGTGCTTCTCCTATATATAAGTTCCGTTCACATGCGGCGCTGGCATCGCCCCAAAAGAATAGCCATAAATAGCAGTTATGATATGGGTTCATCCATGTCGCTACTACCGTTGCTATGCGCACTCCCCATACTTCTGGCCCTCATTCTGATAGTGGTGCTGGTGGTGAGCCTGATATTCAAGATAATAAAGCTGGCCATCATAATCGGGGTCATAATAGTGATACTGGTGGTCATAGGCGTAATAACCTGGTGAGATCGTGATGCGTAGTTTCAGAGAGGGTGCGAAAAGGCTTCTGGAAGCGAAACGGGTCCATATCGTCAGCCACATAGATGCCGACGGGATCACATCGGGCAGCATAGCCTCCGTATTTCTCGAGCGGAACGGTGTGGAGTACGACATCGAGTTCGCCAAAAAACTGGACGAAAAGACGATAGAACGCCTCAGGAAAGAGAGGCACGAACTCATATGGTTCACCGATCTGGGCAGCGGATATGCGAACATGATGGACGGCATGAGCGTGGTGATAACGGACCACCACGAACCCGCAAAAATACCTGTTCTGAAAAGAGAAGGGGGGCAGACTAAACTCAATCTGACGGACATAACCCACCTCAACGCACACCTACTCGGAATGAACGGGGCATCGGAGGTCAGCGGCTCCGGCATGACATATCTACTCGCTACAGCTCACAGCGAGAGGAACCGGGACCTCGCGGCCCTTGCGGTGGTGGGCGCCCTCGGGGATATGCAGGACAGCAACCCGGAAAGACGGCTCATAGGCCAGAACGCCGGGATAGTGAGAGAGGGTGTGGAGGCAGGAGTGGTCAGCGTCATACGGGACATCAGAGCATTCGGGCGGGAGGCAAGAGACCTCATAAAATTCCTATCCTTCGCCAGCGAGCCCGAGATACCCGGCCTCTCCGGAAACCGCTCCGCCGTGATAGAATTCCTGAAAAACCTCGGAATAGACATGATGCACGGGGAAAAATACAGGAGGTGGTGCGACCTCACATACGCCGAGAAGAAAGAGGTGATAAAGGGCCTGAAAACCCTCATCGCACAGGCAGGAAGAAGCGAGAGCGAGGTGGAGTCTCTGATAGGGGAGGTCTATATAATCACCGGAGAGGAGATCGGTTCCAACCTGCACGACGGAAAGGAATTCGCCACCCTGCTCAACTCCTGCGGAAAGTACGGGAAGGCGGAGATAGGATTCGAGGTCTGCAGAGGCGACCGCAACAGGTATTACAAGGAGGCCATAGGCTTCCTGAAGGGGCACAGGGCAAATCTGGTAGGGGCCATGCGAATGCTTCAGGACCGGGAGATAAAGAAGACGGATTCCCTCCAGTACTTCCACGCCGGGACAGACATCTCGGAGGAAGTGGTTGGCACAGTGGCGGGTATGCTGCTCAACTCGGGGAGCGTGAGAAAGGACCTGCCGATAGTGGCCTTCGTCAACACCGAAGACGGAAAGGTCAAGGTCTCCACAAGAGGGACAAAAAAGATGGTTGACCTGGGACTCAACCTCTCAAAGGCGGTGTCCGAGGCGTGCAGGGAAGTGGGAGGTGCAGGCGGGGGTCACGACAGAGCTGCAGGCGGCACCATAGATAAGGGGAAAGAGGAGGAGTTCATAGGGATTCTGAGCAGGATCATAAAGGAGCAGATGAATCAGGGCTGATTCAGCAGTTCCGCGATCTCGTCGGCGTGCTCCAGCATCCTTCTGACGGCTTCTCCCCTGTGAGAGACCGCATTCTTTTCGGCCGTGCTCATCTCTGCAAATGTTCTCCCGTCCCCTTCGTCTGGAACGAAGATGGGGTCATAGCCGAAACCCATATCGCCTGCGGGCTCGCGAGATATTCTCCCGCGACAGACTCCACGGAACACCAGCTTTCTTCCGCCGATAACCATGCCGAAGACCGTTTCGAACCGGGCGTTCCGTTCGTCATCCGGAATCCCTTCCATAAGACGGAGGATCCCGGACAGGCCCAGCGTCTTGAAGACATATGCGGAATAGACTCCCGGAAAGCCCCGGAGGGCGTCTATGAAAAGGCCGGAATCGTCGATGAGATAGGCCTCATCCCTGTCGCCAAGCCAGTCCAGACAGAAAGAGACCACTTCTTCCAGCGTATCGGCCTGTATCTCGGGGCAGTCCAGAGGTCTCTGAACGGTGGGGATTCCCACCGAAGCAAGCATGGCGCTGACCTCCGCGTACTTCCCTGCATTCGTGGTTATGAAGTTCAGTTCTTTCATGTGTATCTCCCTCTCTTCTCTATTTCATGCACCTTTTTTATCACGGCATCTCCTTCCGACCGGTTCTCCCGCCACTCGTCCAGATAGGCCTCAAGTATCCATGCGATGCCGTCGTCGTAGAAATCGGCATGAGCCGAGCGGAACGCCTCCATGAGCAGGTGCAGGTCCACACCCTTCTGTTCCACCCCGTCCGTCTTAGCACCGAGGGAGAAATCTATGAGATATACCCGGCCGCCGGAGAAGATCATGTTCGATGTGGTGAGGTCGCCGTGAACCATGCCCGCGGCGTGCAGTCTGGCCACCAGCCGGCCAACCTCCCTGCACAGTTCCTCCCTTCTCTCGCCCCTGTTCAGAAGCTCGCGGACCGTGGGGCCATCTATGTACTCCATGACCAGCCTGTTATTCACCAGATCTATGTCGAATATTCTGGGGGCGGGTATGCCTGCCTGTCTTGCATCGCGGATCAATCTGGCCTCCGCCTTTATCCTCTGGTTCCTCAGCCTTCCGTCGAGGTCGGGATGCCTGTATCCCTTGGGCACCCTCTCCTTGACCACGACATCCCTGCCGTGCCAGTCAGCTCTGCTGAGAACGGCCTCGGCCCCGCGGGCGATATGTTCCATGCACGGAAGAAGGAGGGAAAGATATTAAGATTTCCCGCAGGAGGTGGTATCGGGCTGGAGGGTTGGGGATTAGGGGAAAAATGAGGGCGCCCGATACCATATATGGTTTAGCTTTCATGGTATAAAAAGGTAACGGTCAAGAATGGGCATTGTCCTATCCCGAAATTATTTTACAGTCCGTTCCGGTACGGGTATGACAAAGC
>CAZKII010000035.1:0-15446 GCA_964552865.1 uncultured Thermoplasmata archaeon
CACATGGGTCTTCAGTACGGGCCGTCTGCTCATCTTCGAATCTATGTCCTCGGTTTCTCCGTTCAGGTAGTTCTCCATGAGCTCCTGCGCTTCCTCCTCGCTCTTCGCTATCAGGACAGCTTCTCCGTATGGGTCGAGCCCCGGTCTTCCCGCTCTTCCGGACATCTGTTTAACTTCCATGAGAGGGATGGGGTACCTTCCCAGCTGGGATTCGAACCTGTGGAGGTCCCGGATGATGACCCTGCGCGCCGGGAGGTTGATTCCGGCTGCCAGAGTGGGCGTGGCGGAGATGCACCTGATTTCACCCTCCAGAAAGCCGCTCTCCACCGTCTCTCTCTGTTTCGCGGCAAGGCCCGCGTGGTGGAAGGCGCTGCCGTTCTTCAGGCATCTCTCCAGCCGCTCGCCTATGCTGCTGGGTTCCTCGTCCACAAGCCCCACCCCGTCGCTCGACGCGGAGACCGAGAGACCTGCCTTTTTCAGGGCCGTTCCGAGTCGTTCGGCCACGCTCTCCGCGGACCGCCGGCTCATGACGAAGACCATGGCCTGCCCCCCTTCCTTTATGGTGTCGAGAACGAGCCTTTCCACTGCGTCCTTTCCACCGATACCCACATCCCGTTCCGTCCCGTCGGAGAAGGTGATCTTCCCGTCAAAATAGACACCTTCCTTGAGTTCCACCGGCCTCCAGTCGCTGGAGATATGCACGGCCCCGAGCCAGTCAGCCACGGCCTCAGAGTTGTTGATAGTGGCGGACAGGGCGATGATCTGGGTCTTCGGGCTCAGTGCCATCAACCGCGTGAGGAAGAACTCGAGAGTGGGGCCCCTGTGCCCGTCGTGAATGAGGTGGACCTCGTCGGCCACCACATGCTTTATCCTTCTGGCAATGGAAGGGCGGTGCCTGAACATGGAGTCCGCCTTTTCCGATGTGGCGATCAGTATGTCGAACTCGTCCGGCGAAGGGTCTCTGGCATCAAGGTCCCCGGAAGCCACTCTCACACGGATTCCGGCCGATTCGAACCTCTTCAGGTCCCTGTATTTCTCTGAAGCGAGGGCCCTCAGGGGAACCACATAGAGCCCCTTCTCCCCTTTAAGTGCGAAGTGAACCAGGGCGATGTACGCCACCAGCGATTTCCCGCTGGCGGTTGGAACTGCCAGTACCAGATTTTTTCCTCTTATTGCGGGGCCGACTCCTTCGGCCTGAGGGGGGTACAGTTCTTCTATCCCCATCCCCGTGATTATCTCCTTTATCTCCTCGGCCACAGGGAGTTCGCTCGTTCTCATGGGCCGCCCTCTTCCTCGTCAGGGAGTTTTTCCTCTCTTTCTTCGCCATCCTGCTCTTCTTCCCCTTGCTGTGCGTCATCCGCCCCCTCGTCTCCGCCCTCCCTGTTCCTCTTCATACCCGTGATAAGGAGGTACGCAATGGCTCCGAGAAGTATCAGCTGCAGCGCTATGAGCCCCATGTTTTCCTGTATCACCGATGGTTCCGCAGGGCCGTCTATCACATAGATGTATGTGGTGTTCGGCGCATCCTTTGGAAGCCTTACCGTGTTATTCCCGTCGTAGACCTCTATGAAATACCTCACTATCCCTCCGGTGTTCTGCTGGGGGATGTATCCTCTCCATACGCCGTCCGTGAGGCTTCCGTTCCTCAGTATCATGTCCGAGGAGATATAGGCGTCCCCTCCTGCTCCCATGTACCACAGCGTCACCTTCAGCACATGCCTGTCGTCGCTGACCCGGACATACACCGGAATGCTCTCCTGATATCCCGCATGGGGTGCGGTCGCCTCGCTGCTGCTGGCCCCGTCAATCGGGTATATGGTGGGGGGCATCTCGTCCGGCGGCTCGACGATGAGGGTGTACTGAGGACTCTCGGCCATGTTGCCGTATGTGTCATAGGCGATAATCGTGTATGTGATGGTGCCGGTGCGACTCCGGGCCGGGATTATGCCGGTGTATGTGTCACCTGTTCCGTTCATGGGCACCACATAGGACGCGGTCCCGTCGGACCAGAATAACTGGACCGAGTCTATCCCGCTCTCGTCGGTAACGGTGGCGTTGATCCATGTATCTCTGCCCGATACGGTGTAGTAGGGCGGTGCGTGTCTGATGATGGGCCCTTCCGTGTCCTTCACGGAGATGGTGTAGTTATCGGTGACCGCGGTATTTCCGCCGGAGTCGTCCGCCCAGATGGTGAACGATACTGTTCCCACGCCGTTCTGTGCAGGGATGGTGTATTCCCATGTCCCGTTGTAGTCGGTGCCGCGTACATGCGCCATGCTCTCGTTATGGCCCTGCCCATCTATGTCCGTGTATTGAATGAAGACATGCTCCACCATGTCCTCGGAGAGTATGTCAGCGGAAACGATGATGGAGTCGTGCATCCCCACCGACGCGGGGAAGGAGGGCTGGATGTACAGCGGCGGCCGGGTGGTGAAGTTCCATGTGTAGGTCTGGTTCATGGCATTCCCGTAGATGTCCTCGATGCCGGGCCCAAGGCTGACGGTGTATGTGGTGGAATAGTTGAAATCCTCTGTCGGGTCGAATATGAAGGAGGATGCTGGGATGCTCCAGAAGAAAAGGCCGTCCTCCGGCCCCATACTCCCTCCTTTCCATGTGATTTTGAATGTGGGTCGGACCGTGGAGGTGTTCACTGTTTCATCGAACCTGATGGCTATGCTGGTATCGATGGCCACCCCGCTCCCCTCGGGACTGCTGGAAACGACCTTCGGCGGAGTCACATCGGTGGAAAGACCGGACGCCTCCGGCGAGTACGGGGATTCGTTCGGCACCGGCTGGTTGTCTATTGCGGTCACCACATAATAGTAGGTCACATAATCCTTCACTCCTCTGTCCTCGAACCTGTGGGTGCTGGCGTTGACCTGACCCACCATGACATACGGGCCGCCGCTCCCAGCTCCGGTGATGTTTCTGTATATTCTGTAGCCGCCGATGTCCGGTTCCGGATTCGGTACCCACGAAACATAGAGGGTGCGTCCCAGTCCAGGGTCCGAGACCGCTACGCCCGAAGGGGCCGACGGAGCGATGCTTTCCGGGCTCCTGTCCTCGTAGATGTCGGGGTCCGTATATCCGTTTCTGTAGTCCTGCCACACGATGTCGGTGGAATTGTCGTACCCCGCGCAGATGTCCGGCGAGTACTGAGGCATCGTCGAGTTGTCATTGACCATGATCGAGTCCGACCATGTGCTTCCGTCGGGGGATTCGGAGTAGTAGATGTCCATGTCTCCGTTGCGGTTATCGGCCCATACCGTGTGGACCACATCGTCGGCGGTTATGGCTACGGTCGGGGTCTGGAAGGTGGTGGATGCGTAGTAGGACGCGCTCCCGTTGTTGACCATCACCGGGGCGCTCCATGCGCTTCCGTCATCGCTGTGCGAGGTGTATATGTCGTATTTTTCGTTCTTGTTTATCTCGTCCTGCCAGACCGCAAAGGCGGCTCCGGTGGAGTTCACGGCGATGTCGGGGTTATACTGGTTCTTCCCGGAGCCGGTGCTTATCTTCATGTTCGCGGAGAAGGTGGCTCCGCCGTCGTCCGAGTAGGACACATATATGTCGCCCCCGTCCGACCTCTCATCGCTCCAGACCACATAGACCCTCTGCCCCTTCGCAGCTATGGCGGGGGAGCGCGAGCCCATGTTGCAGTCGTTGATCTTTACCGGTGCGGAGAAGCCGGAGCCGGTGTTTCTGCTGAAATAGATGGACGGTGTTCCGTAGATGTTCCCGCTGGCCACAAGGATGTCCGCGTCACCGGGTGAGAACGATATGTCGTTTATCCTGTTCCTCATGGTGGTCATCGTCCTGACCTGCGCCGTGGTGGTCCACAGAACGGCCCTGCAGTCGCTTCCGCCGCTCACCAGATATGTGCTATTGGACGCCCATGACACTGCGTTGAGGGAGCCCTGATGCCCCTGCATGTTGGATATGAGGGAACCGGTGGTGGCGTTTATCACTCTCAGGTAGCCTCCTTTGCCCCCTGTGGCCACCATACTACTGTCTGGCGAGTAGGAGACCGCATAGAGCGGTATGAAGGTGGTGACCGTCCTCACCCTTGCCACAGTGTCGGCGTTCCATATCATGATCTTCGTGTCCGTGGAAGATGAGGCGAGGTATGTCCCGTTCCCGGCCCATGAGATCCCGGTGGGGGGCATGGTGTGCCCGGTGAGGTTCCCCACGAAGGTGCCTGCGGTGTCGTAAAGGCTTATGTTGACATCAAGCGGAGGGCTGGAAGGGCCCTGAGAAACGCCGTTGAAGCCCACTGCCAGATAGTTGTCCGCAGGAGACCATGCACAGGTTCCGGCCACGCTGTAGCCGTCTATCTCCTTTACGGGTGAGCCCGATGCTATATCCCAGATGATCGCTTTTTTGTCGTTTCCCACAGAGAGGAGTTTGCTGCTGTCCGGCGACCATGCGACATCGTTCACCTGTGCGGTGTGTCCCGTTAAGACGGATGTGGAACCGGTTGAGACGGTATATATGGTGATGGTATCCTCTCCCTTCAGCAGGATGGCCAGCTTTGTTCCGTCAGGGGAGTATTTCGCCTTCGTCGGGGGGGCACTGAGCCCTATTTTCTGGTCGCTCCCGCTCACCGCATCGATGATATCGACCCTGTTGTCGCTCCTGCTGTCCTCCCACGCCACATACACATTGCTCCCGTCTGCCGCGATGGCCGGTCGTTTCTGCTCTCCGTTGGCCTCTGCTGAGCTATCCACCAGACTGCTGGGCCCCCAGACTCCGTCGACATCGCTGGCGGACCTGAACCTTATCTTCCCGCTTCCGCTGTCCTGCCACGCTACGAACACGCTCCCCGTGCCGTTTGCGGCGATGGCCGGGGATATCTGGTTGCCGCCGGACAGGTCGCTTATCTTCACATTGTCCGGGAAGGTCTTTCCCGCGTCGGCGGAGTGGGCGAGGTATATCTCTCCGTGGCCGCTCCGGTAATCGCTCCACACCGCGTACACATCACCCCCGTGCGAGGCCACTGCGGGCTCGGCCTGAATATACTGGCCGTCCTCAATCACTATGTCCCTGTCCCCTTCGAAGCCTGCAGCGTGCCCGTTCAGAACGATAAGGCCCTGAATGATTATCAGTATCACAACGGCGATTACGGGGACCGCCCGTCTCCCTCTCTCCTTTTTCAGCTCTCGGGGGTTCATAACAAACTCTCCTTGTCCGAATAGTTATCCGCTCCTCCCTATTTATGGTTTGTTATCGCCGGGGGAAAAGGTATAATATGCCATGGACATTCTGTGCCATGCGCCGCCCCGGACCGAGAATGAAGGTGAAGGCCACTTCCAAGAATCAGGAGAGGGCAATTCTGAAGCGGGCGAAGATGCTCAGGAAGGACCCGTCTCTCATAGCGCCCGCCTGTGCCGGCGAGTGCAGGTCATGCCCCTTCAAGAAGGTAATCAAGGGTGCGGAAAGGATCGCCCAGGTGGAGGACGGAGACTACATCAAGAAGTTTTTCAAGAAAGGGGACCAGCTCCTCAGAGCATATGCCGTGATGATATCCATGGATATAGAGGGCAAGATACCGTACCTCGCCACAGCGGACACGCCTTCGGGAAAGATCGCCTATGTGTATCGGGAGGGCGTGGACAAAAAGGCCCTCATCTCCCTGATGTATCCGGAGGACCCGAGGGTCTCCCTGATGGGATATGTCGGTCTGGCAAAGAAGAACAGACTGCACCTCTATGCCACCAAGAACGGCGTGATCTGCACGGGCAGAGAGGGGAATCCGCCCAAGAACTTCATGGACGGTGTGGTGAGGTCCCTTCCTTACAACTTTAACCGGAGCGGCACCGTCTATGCCGTCCCGCCGGGAGAGCTGGAGGTCGGTCTGGGAGAGTGGACCATATCGGTGTGCAGAAAGTGCGCCTCATCCGATGTTAACATTCCCACGGCCATTCAGCGGTTCATGTACAGCCCGGCCAGAGACAGCGGCCTGCGTGTTTCTATAACCTTCGATCTGGAGGCGAGTGCCGAGGGGTGCGACGGAACATTCGTCCCTTCCAAGAGGGACCTGAAGGCCTATCTGGCCGGAGAGATATCGGATAAGGACTTCATCGACTCCGCATGGGAGAGCTTCAGGAGCGATGCGGAGGACAGGGGGCTCTACATGGCCGGAACCACCTGCTTCGGGGAGGACTGGAAGAGCATGCTGGAGGGCCTAGATCTCCCGGATACGGCGAGAAGCACCGTGGAGAGAGTCCTTGCCGGGCGCAGCAGGGGGATAGTGGTGGACGATTACACGACCAACAAGATCCTCATGGAGATATGGGACGAGGCCGCGGAGGAGATTCTTGCGGCGGTGGCCGGTGAGGCCATTGCGAAGCGCGTTCTGGAGAATGAAAAGGGGAACCCCACCGACATGATAAGAGAGGCCGAATTGCTCCTCCTGAAGCGAGAGGTCAATTCTTCGCTGCCTGTTTACAGGGATCTCCCGGAGATACCCGCCTTTGCGGATACGGCTGCCAGAGAGTACAGGATCGGGGGGAAGAGGAGGATGGAGGCCTTCCTTTACTCGCAGAAAAAGCCAGGAACCAAGATAAAGTCCCTTCAGATGGCCTTCATGATGGCCGTCGGAGAGCATGAGGGGAAGGAATGGCACTATTCGAGGAACGAGATGGACTTCGCCGAGTTCCTGATGCCCGTGGCCCGAAGGCTCCTTGAGGCGGAGGGAGAGGAGTACCACCGCACGCTGGAGGAATTGATGGCCTCGGCCGGTGTGGACAGCAACCTCTCCTCCTATTTGGTAAAACCTTTAAATAGGTAGATTGAGATACGCATGCAGGGAGAGTGTTAAAATATGAGCAAAGTGATGAGAAAGATATGCCTTCTTGGTGACGGTGCCGTCGGGAAGACCTCGCTCATAAGAAGATATGTCTTCGACATCTTTGATGACGGGTACATCATGACCATAGGGACAAAGGTATCCAAGAAGAGCATGGAGGTGGGCGGAAAGGAGCTCACTCTTATGATCTGGGATATTCTGGGGCAAAAGGAGCATACCAACCTTCACTCCGCTTACTACAAGGGGGCATCCGGTGCCATCGTGGTGTGTGACTTCACCAACAGGACGAGCATGGAGCACCTGAAGAGGTGGATAGATGATTTCCGGGAGGTCGCCGGAGAGGTTCCTGTGGTGATAGCGGTGAACAAGCAGGACATCGAGAAAAAGGCGTATCTCTTCGAGGAGGCCAAGAAGATCGCGGACAGCTACGGAGCGCCTGCCATACCCACCAGCGCCAAGACCGGAAAGAATGTGGAACTCCTCTTCGGGATGATGGGTGAAAGGGTGATATGATGAAGGAACTTCCGTTCTTTGTTATGCCCATGGACGCTCTGACACATATAGCCGAGGAACTGGAGATCGAGATAGGGGAGGAAAGGGCCGCCGAGATCATGAGGCGGTACGGCGAGAAGTCCGGGATGGGGATAATCGGCAGGCTCGGCGTATCATCCACTCTGGAGGACCTTTCCGATAACCTGCCCGTGCTCTGGGCCGAGAGCGGCCTCACATCGCTGAGGGTTCTCAGTGCGGAGGAGGACGCCGTAGTTGTGGAGCTCACCGACATTCCAGATATGGACAAGACATCATTCTCATTCGTTCAGGGCTATCTGGCCGGGGTGCTGACGCTCCTTCTGGGGGAGAGATATGTCCCTGCCGTGGGGTCGGAGGACGGCGACCGTTTCGTCCAGAGGATGGTCAGGGGCGAGGAGATTCTGGAAAAACTGCCCGAACGGGACGCCGAAGAGGATGTGGAGGAACTGGAGGGGATAGAGAGCGGCCTTGCGTATCTCCTCGTGGATGACGATAAGGACCGGGCCTATGAGATGTTCTCCGCCCTTGCCAGAGGACGGGAGGCCATGGCCATAATCAGGGAGTTTCCGGGCCATATCAAGAAGAGATATGACATCGGCGACATTCCGTTCATCTGGCTGACCTTCGACAAGAGCGTTCCATTTGCAAGAGAGCCGGGGAATGTCCCCCTGATCTACAACGACATAAAGAACTTCGTTCTGCGGAACCGGGGCTCGGTTGTGCTGCTGACGGGCATCGAGTATCTCATATCGCAGACCTCTTTCGAGAGGGTCCTGAAGTTCATACAACTTGCCAATGACAAGATGGCCATAACCGATTCCATAATGCTGGTTACCATCGGTCCGGGCACGATCCCAGAGATCGACCTAAACATGCTGAAGAGGGAAATGCAGGTGATAGAGTGAGCGAACGGATGACTTACGCCGACTCCGGGGTTGACATAGATAAAAAAGGGGATGCCATTGAATCGCTTGTAAAAGAGATCGGGTTCAAACGCTCGGGTTTCGGGGCTCCGCTGGAGATGAAGGGGCATTTTACAGGGCTGATAGACTTCGGAGATAAGGCGCTGGCTCTCTGCACGGACGGCGTGGGAACGAAGCTCATGGTGGCGGACGACCTGAAGAAATGGGACACCGTTGGGATAGACTGCATCGCCATGAATGTCAACGACCTCATATGCGTGGGTGCCGAGCCGGTGGCTTTCGTGGATTACATCGCGATAGACAGGCCGGACCCGGAGATAACCGAGCAGATCGGGAAGGGGCTGCAGGACGGGGCCAGAATGTCCAACATGACCATAATCGGGGGCGAGGTGGCCGTTCTGCCCGAAATCGTCAGGGGCTTCGACCTTGCCGGCACCGCGCTGGGATATGTGGAAAAGGACAGGATAATCACCGGGGAAGGGATAAAGGCCGGAGATGTCATAATCTCCCTTGCCAGCAGCGGCCTGCACTCGAACGGATATACTCTGGCCAGAAAGGCGGTGGAGAGGGAGTATTCCTACTCGGACAGGGTGCCTGAGAGGTACAGGGACGAGTGGATCTCGAAGGATACCACCATCGGCGAGCTGATGCTGACCCCCACGAAGATATATGTGAGGAGCGTTCTCCATCTTCTGCGGAAGGAGTGGGAGGCGGTTCACGGCATGGCGAACATCACCGGCGGAGGGCTAAGAAACCTCCTGAGGCTGAAAAAAGGGGTGAAGTATGTGATAGATGTCCCCCCGCGGCCCCCGAGGATCTTCCACCTGATACAGGAGGCCGGGAACATAAGCGACGAGGAGATGTACCAGACCTTCAACATGGGCATAGGGTTCGTTCTCATTGTGGATAAGGGCCGGAAGGATGAGGTTCTGAGAATACTGCGCGACGAACTGGACGAAGAGGCGTGGGAGATCGGCCATGTGGAGGACGGCACGGGAGTGGAAGTGCCGGAGTTCGGGCTGAGGTACGAGAGATATTAGTTCCTCTCTATCTCGTTCCAGACCACGCCGCACACCGACCCTATGGCGGTGCAGGTCTCCATTGAGATTTCCTTTCCGGTCAGGTCGAGATGGTATTTTCCGAGCCCCTTCTCCTTTTTGCTCATGCCGTGAGGGCCGAGGCCGAATAGAAGGATGAACGACTCTCCGCTTCTCACGCGTTTCCCCACTTCCGCAGGTGTTATCTCTTCCTTTAACGGCCTGCTCGTGGTGGCAACAGGCGTTCCGAACTGCGGCGGAAGCCCCTTCTTCGGCAGGTCGAACCATTGAAATCTTCCTGTTTCCGCAAGCTCTCTGAAATACTTCCCCCCTTCTCCGATGGTGGTGCTGTCCGCCACGAAATCGGCTATCTCCGCCGGGGTCTTTTTATCCTCGGGGAACGGGAAGCCGAATGTTACAAGGTTGAAATCGAAGGCCATTGCAAGGGGAGCCGCTCTGGCCAGTACCCTGCGGTGCGCTTCCCTGAACCTCTGCCTGTCGTAGGTGTTGTACAAGCCTATGGTTATCCTTCTTGGCATTCACTCACTCGGTTCGCAGGTCAAGGTTGCCATTCTCGTCCCATTCAAATCTGAGGGGCGTTCTGTCGCTCCATATTTCCTTCCTCTGGAGCAGGTATCCCGCAACGAGGCTGAGCCCTACGGTCGCTTCCACATGCGCCATCACCATCTTCGCCCGCCTGTTTATCTTCCCCCAGGACTGGGCCTCTTTGAAAGTCGCGCCGGAAAGTCCGCCCCAGTGCGCCGGATCCATCCCTATCTGTATGGCGTAGTGGTGTCCGCCGGGGTCGTATCCCAGCGTTTCTGCAATGACCTCGGTCTGCTGTATGTAGTTCTTCGGCACGCCTCCTCCGATATATATCACCGCCGTCTTCTTCGATTTGAACTTTATCTGCGAGATCTCCCAGTTGTCCTTGATGGGGTCTATGTGCATCATCTCCTTTCCCTCTTTCAGCATCTTTGCGTAGTATCCGGTGAGGCCGATCCCCGTGGAGCTGTCGTTGAGCGCCGGGACGAAGACCGGAGTCCCTTTGAGATGGGCCGTTCTGAGGATGGAGTTGTCGTCGTCCACCTTTGAGCCGAGGATGTTCATGAACTCCCTGCTGGAGTAGTGCCGGGGCGGGAGGGATTCGGCGATCTCCCCGATGTATGCATCTGTTTCCCTGAATTTCTCCTCGTCCACGATGGTGTCGTATATCCGGTCCAGAAAGTGCTCCCTGAGCATCAGGTCGTCTATTTCCGGCACGGTCTTGTAGTGATGGTACCCTCTGGCCTGATAGAAGTCCTGATACGGTATGGCCCCGATGCTAACCACCACATCCACGAGGGAGTGCTTCACGAGGTCGCGGATTATCTTTCTCATTCCTCCTGCGATGAGGGCACCGGAGAGGCCGAGCATGATGGTCGGTCTTTCTTCATCCTCCACCGCATCCTTCCAGACCTGTGCGGCTGTGGCCAGAGCGCGGCTCTGAATGGACGAGTCCTGCCATGCCTCCAGAAGGTCGGCCACCGTGTTGATTCGGTCGAAGTCCACATGCTTTACTTTATCTGTGAGAAGTTCCTCTCTTGACGGCTTCATGGGGCGGAAATAGGGGGAAAGTACTTATATTTTTCAGTATGTGCCCCATAATTGACGCTCTTTACGGAAGGGCACATCATCGCTTTCTAACCCGTTCGGATGGTGAGAACCTATGGAAAATTGGACAGAAATGGGGCGTTAGAGTTATATATGCCCCACCCATCAAACGATCAGGGAGCATCTGCCAGAACCGCGAAACCATGAGCAGTTCCCTCCCGAAGAAGAGAAACAATCGGAGGTAAAAATATGAGCATGTTCTGCTATCAGTGTCAGGAGACGCTGAAAAACTCGGCCTGCACCGTCCGGGGCGTGTGTGGGAAGGATAGCGATACCGCGAATCTTCAGGACCTTCTTGTCTATGTGGCAAAGGGCATTTCCGTCGTTTCCGAAATAGCCGGAACCGCTGACCGGAAGACAGGGCGCTTTGTGGTGAAAGCACTGTTCACTACAATTACGAATGTCAATTTCGACAGGAAGAGTATTATCGAGCTGATCAGAGAGGGTCTGGCGCTCCGTGAGGAGATAAAAAGGGAGTACAGTGTCGGCGGCGATATTCACGATTCCGCGGTCTGGTTCTCCGACAGCGAGGAGGAGTTTCTTGAGAAGGCGGAACGGGTGGGCGTTCTCGCCACTGAGGATGAGGATATCCGTTCCCTTCGCGAGCTGCTCGTTTACGGGCTGAAAGGCGTGTCCGCTTATGCTGACCACGCTGCTGTTCTGGGCTACGAGGACGATGCCGTTTACAGCGAGATAATCCGGCTGCTCGCGTCCACCACAAAAGATCTCACCGCGGACGAAATGGTCGGCGAAGTGATGAAGGCCGGCGAGCTTGCGGTCAAGGTCATGGCGCTTCTGGACCGGGCGAACACCGAAACATACGGCCATCCCGAGATCACCGAGGTGAACATCGGCGTTCGCAGCAACCCCGGGATACTCATTTCCGGCCATGACCTGAAGGACATGGAGGAACTCCTGAAGCAGACCGAGGGGACCGGCGTGGATGTCTATACCCACGGAGAAATGCTCCCTGCGAATTACTATCCCGCCTTCAAGAAGTACAAGCATTTTGCGGGAAACTACGGAAATGCGTGGTGGAAGCAGCCCGAAGAGTTCGAGAAGTTCAACGGCCCCATACTCATGACGACCAACTGTCTGGTTCCTCCGCGGGAATCTTATAAAAACAGGCTCTTTACCACCGGCCTCGTGAGTTACCCCGGCCTGAAGCATATCCCTGACAGAAAGGACGGAGAACCCAAGGATTTTTCGGAACTGATCGAGATGGCAAAGACGTGCCCCCCTCCTGTTGAAATCGAGACGGGAACTATTGTGGGCGGTTTCGCTCACAATCAGGTAATGGCACTGGCGGATAAGGTGGTGGACGCGGTGAAAACCGGCTCCATAAAGAGGTTCGTGGTGATGGCCGGATGCGACGGGCGTCATAAGACGCGGCAGTATTACACGGATGTTGCGCAAGAGCTCCCGAAGGATACGGTGATTCTCACGGCAGGGTGTGCCAAGTACCGCTATAACAAGCTGGACCTGGGAGACATAGGCGGCATTCCGAGGGTTCTCGACGCCGGTCAGTGCAACGACAGCTATTCGCTCGCCGTCATCGCGCTCAAATTGAAGGAAGTCTTCGGACTGGAGGATATAAACGAGCTGCCGATCTCCTTCGACATTGCATGGTACGAGCAGAAGGCCGTGACCGTTCTTCTTGCCCTGCTCTATCTCGGAGTGAAAGGCATCCGCCTGGGTCCGACGCTCCCGGCGTTCCTCTCGCCGAATGTGGCAAAAGTGCTGGTTGAGAACTTCGATATCAAGCCGATCGGTGATGTCAAGACGGATATCGAAATGATGATGCAGGGAAGATAAGCGCATCCCCAAACCCCTTCGATTATATTTTTCCCAGTTCGTGGAGGTATCGGTTCATTTCCCCACATCTGCACAACAACCGTTATATACCGCTCCGAAATTCCTCCATTGTGATATCATGGACCCCTCCATAGTGAAAGAATTAGAGACCATTGTCGGGCCGGAGAATGTCTCGACCAGCGCGGCGGATACCTATGTTTTCGGCTTTGATTCCTCAATACACCGTCATAAGGCCGATGTGGTTGTCATGCCGTCCACCACCGAAGAGGTGAGTGCCATTGTAAAGCTGGCCAACCGCTACAAAATTCCGGTTGTCGCCAGAGGCGGCGGCACGGGCCTGTCCGGCCACGCTGTTCCGGTGAAAGGGGGCATAGTGCTCTCCACCAGAAGGATGACGAGGATAATCGATGTGCGGGTGGAGGACCTGTATGTCCGTGTCCAGCCCGGAATAATCAACGACGATCTCAACAAGGTTCTGATGGAGCGGAGCTTCTACTTCCCCCCAACTCCGGGGAGCGGAAAGGTTGCGACTATAGGCGGCATGGTGGCCAACAATGCGTCAGGCATGAGGGCCATAAAGTACGGGGCCACCCGGGATTATGTCATGGGGATGGAGGTGGTCCTTCCCACCGGCGATATCGCGCACTTCGGCACCCGGACGATAAAGAATTCAACCGGCTACCAGCTCGACCGCCTCATAGTGGGGAGCGAGGGGACCCTTGGAATCATAACCGAGATAACCCTGAGGATCATGCCGGTACCCGAGAACAAGGCGCTGGTCCTTGCGGCCTTCGACGACCTGAGAAAGGCGGGGCAGACAATCTCCGATGTCATAGCGTATCCAGTCATTCCGTCCGCAATGGAGTTCATGGATAAAACCTGCATAGATGCGGTGATATCCGCTTTCAATGTCAATTTCCCGCATTCCGAGGCCATCGTGATGATCGAGCTGGACGGCCATATGGCGGAGATAGCGGAGAACATGGCCATAGTGGAGAAGATAGCGGCGGATGCGGGAGCCATAGAGGTCCGCTCCTCCGACGACCCCGATGAGATGGCCGAGTGGGTCGCGGCGAGAAAGGCGGTCCTCCCGGCCATGAGCGCCATGCCGAACAGGGCCTCGGTCGCGCTAGCCGACGACATGTCCGTTCCGATTTCGAAGATTCCCGATGCTGTGGTGGCGTTCCACGAGATCGCGGAGAAGTACGACATCATAATAGCGACATACGGCCATGCAGGGGACGGGAACCTGCACACGAAGTTCCTCCTCGATGTGAATGACCTAGAGGCGTGGAAGCGCGGAGAGGCGGCGGTGGGAGAGGTATATGCCGTTGTCCACTCCCTCGGCGGCACCACATCCGGGGAGCACGGCATCGCCATAACCAAGGCCCCGTACATGCGGGAGGAGAGAAAGGACGCCCTTGCGGCCATGATTGCGATAAAGAAGGCTCTGGACCCGAATAACATAATGAACCCCGGAAAACTGTTCGAGTGGGAAGGGCTCATCCTCGCCGACCTGCGATATCCGGCCAAGGTGGAAGAGGACGGCCGGCCCGCCGAGGGCTTCGGAAAGGGGGTGGAGTAGATGGCTTTCAAACCGAACAGACTGAACTCGGTTGTGGATGAGATGAACACCTGCACCGCCTGCGCCACATGCCTCGTGACCTGCGATGTCTTTCAGGTCCTCCAGTGGGATTCCAGCTCTCCGAGGGGAAGGGTGCAGCTCGCATACGGGCTCTATACCGGTGAGATCGAGCCGGACAACTCCGTTCTTACAAGGATATATCAATGCACCAAGTGCGGCAGGTCCGAGCAGGAGTGCCCGTCATCCGTGAAACTGCTGGACATATTCGAGGCCGCGAGGCACGACCTCTTCGAGGCCGGTTACAGGCTCGAGAACTACGAGAGGTTCCGCAACAAAATCCTCACCGAAGGGAACCCGTACGACGGAGAGGAGCCGAGATGGAAGGTCTTCGGAAGGGAGCCGAAGGAGAGGGCCGAGGTCGCCTATTTCATGGGCTGCAAGATCGCGTTTCAGGAGCAGGAGATGGGGAGGGCCACGATCGGCCTTCTTGAGCATCTGGGTGTCGATTACACCCTTCTGGACGAAACATGCTGCGGTGCGCCCCTCGTCAACGCCGGCGTGTCAGATGAGGAAATAGAGAAGATAGCCCGCAGGAATGTGGAGGAGATCGCAAAGCGCGGGGTCAAGACGGTGATATTCTCCTGCCCCTCGTGCATGATAAGCTTCAAGGACCTGTATTCTCAGTTCATGGACCTGCCGTTCGAGATGCGGCACGAGGTGGAGTTCTTCCGTGATTACGGCATGGAGCTGAAGGAGACCGATGAAAAGGTCACCTATCACGACCCCTGCCATCTGGGAAGGCACTACGGCATATACGACGAGCCGAGAGAGCTGATAGCCAGAGTTCCCGGCATTGACTTCGAGGAGATGGAGAACAGCAGGGAGAAAGCGCTCTGCTGCGGGGCCGGTGGGAGCATGAAACTGGCCGATAAGGATTTGGGAGTGAAAATCGGGCGGATACGGATGGAAGAGGCGGGAGAACGCACCGTCATAACGGCCTGCCCCAACTGCAAGAACAATCTGGCCATATCCGGCAGGGTTAAGAGCGTCTCCGAACTGCTGTACGAGAACCTGAAGAAGTGATCAGCCCATCT
>CAZKII010000036.1:0-1100 GCA_964552865.1 uncultured Thermoplasmata archaeon
CCCCCCTTATGCCTCCCGACCGGACAACGCACCGCCCTATCCGCTCTCTCGGCCAGAATTTTCTAATCGACGACAGCGTTGCGGAGATGCAGGTGGAGGCCGCGTGGATACGGCCGGGCGACACCGTGCTGGAGATCGGCCCGGGAACCGGAATACTCACCCGCAGGATCTTAGGCCTGCTGGACAGCGGCGAATATGTGGCCATCGAGAAGGACAGGGACCTCTGCTCCCGTCTGGACCGCGAGTTCGGCCAGGTCGAAAATTTTTCACTCATCTGCGGTGATGCTCTGAAGGTGGATTGGCCGGAGTTCGATGTCATGGTCTCCAACATCCCCTACAACATCTCCACGAAGTTCACCATGCGGCTCCTCTCCCTCCCATTTCGCACCGCCGTTATAATGTACCAGAGGGAGTTCGCTGAGCGCCTTTCCGCCTCTCCCGGGGGGAAGGATTACGGCCGCCTTTCCGTGTATGCGTACATGCGGGCCGGAATAGAGAAACTGGCGGATGTTCCCTCCTCCGCATTCGAGCCGAAGCCAGAGGTGGACTCCGCAGTGGTCCGAATAGTTCCCAGAGAAAGACCTCCATTCGAAACGGATATGAAACTGTTCGAGGAGGTCACCATGCTCATCTTCTCGCGCCGCAGAAAGAAGATAAAGAACTGCCTTCTCTCCCTTGCCGGCCGGTTCGGGCTGGAAAAGAGCGATTTCTCAGCGGCTCCCCATGCGGACATGCGCGCCGAGCAGCTGACTCCCGAGGAGATAAACGATATCGTGCAGTGGCTCCTTTCCCGGGGCGATTAAGTTTATATCCCACCGCCCCTTCCATTCTCCCATGCTGTGCGGAGAAGAGGTTTGCATCGACGGGGAGTCCCTCACCATAGAGGAGGTCGTCCGTGTCGCCGAGGGCGGGGCGAGCGTAAGGCTGGCCGATTCCGCGATTCCGAAGATAGAAGCGAGCTGGGAGGATGTTCTCGGCATTCTGAAAGACGACAGTCAGGTGGCCTACGGCATAAAGACCGGGTTCGGAGACCTTGTGAGCGTGATAATCCCTCCCGAGGACAACGAGAAACTGCAGTTGAACCTGATACGGAGCCACGC
>CAZKII010000036.1:1200-4411 GCA_964552865.1 uncultured Thermoplasmata archaeon
GAGGCGTTCTACGGCAGCAGGAGGATGAGCGGGGCCGAGGCCATGAGGGCGGCCGGAATCGAACCGATAAAACCGATGGCGAAGGACGGCCTCGCCCTGACCAACGGAACGCAGGCCATGGCCTCTCTCGCGGTGTTCGCGGTGAGGGACGCTCTGGACATCCTCCGCGCCTCGGAGATAACCGCGGCCATGAGCTTCGAAGCGCTGAACGGGAACGACTCCGCGTTCGACCCGAGGGTCGCCGCTGCGAGGCCGCATCCCGGACAGATGCGCGTTGCTGAGGATATGCGCGGGCTCCTTTCCGGCAGGGATCCCGACTCAGCAGGCAGGAAGATTCAGGACGCCTATACCCTGAGATGCATACCGCAGGTGCTCGGTGCCGTGTGGGATACGGTGGAGCATGTGCGGCGTGTGGTGGAAACAGAGATGAACTCCACAACGGACAACCCTCTCATATTCCGGGAAGGGGGGGGAGCAGTGAGCATCTCCGGCGGCAACTTCCACGGAGAGCCTCTCGCAATGGCCATGGACTTTCTGGCGATAGCGGTGCACGAGGTCGGAAGCATTGCGGAGCGAAGGATTGCGCGGATGGTGGACCACAATCTGAGCGGTCTCCCCCCGTTCCTGACGGAGGAAAGCGGCCTCAATTCCGGCTACATGATCCCCCAGTATGTGGCGGCTTCACTGGTCTCTGAGAATAAAATACTGTGCCACCCCGCTGTGGCGGATTCCATTCCCACATCGGCCAATCAGGAGGACCATGTGAGCATGGGGATGAACTCCGCACTTAAGGCGGGGCGCGTCATTGACAATGTCTTCAGGGTTCTGGCAATAGAATATCTGCTCTCCGCTCAGGGACTCGAGTTTGCAGGGGACAGGAAGATAGGGGCGAAGGTCAGAAGGGCCTATGAGATAATAAGAGAGGAGATCCCACCTCTGGAGCGGGACAGAAGCCCATCGGCAGATATTGAAAAAGCTGAGAGAATACTGAGAGAAAGGGTATTGAGAGAGATATTTGAATAAGAGATTATATTTTCAGTGCAACCTTCTTTCGGGCCTTCTTCTTAACGAATGAGGTGTGGCATTCCGGACATTCCTTGTTTCTGTCGGCGCAGGGCTTGTGATATGTGGCTCCGCACTGGCACTTCACCATGTCCATTCCCTCTTTTATCTTTCCGTGACAGATTCCGCACCTGTACTCGGCGTCGGCCTTCAGCACCTCAAAGGTCACCTTCTCCTTTGCCTTTGTCTCCTTCTCGAACTCTATCACATACTCCTTGTCATCGAAGACCCTGTTGGTGTGCGCCTTTCCTCTGACCTTTATCTTTCCGGCCTTCTTGGGGCGTATCTCAAAGGATATCTCGGCCGTTCCGTTCCCTTTTATGTTCCCGGCGGGCTTTATGCCTCTTACAGCCACATCCCCTTCCACCTTGAGCCTAAGGTTCTTGCCCATGGCCTTGCTTCTGTTCTTGACGGTGATCTTAACATCGGACCACTCGTCCAGCGTGAGCTCCGGCAGTTCCATGTCGATCTCCAGATCGGGGCTGAACGCATTGAGCTTCTCCGCCGCTTTCTCTGCCACGGTTTTCATCTTCTCCATGGCCGCGTTGAAGTCCTTCGCCTCGAGGTCCAGCGCCTCTTTCAGGAGCTTCTCCACATCCTTCGTGTTCACGCCGAACTTCCGCGCACTGGCCAGATCAGACTCTATGGTTATCTTCAGGTCGGTGAAGAGCTTTCTCCCCTCCGAGTGCTGTTCGATAAGGGAGGGAACGCTGTCGAGCAGCTCTATCGCTCCGATATAATCCTTTTCTTCGATCTTCTTTTCCGCCGCGCTGATGGCTTCCTCCGCCGGCTTCGTGTCGGTGCCGGTACTGTCGGCCTGTTTTATCTGAGCCCTTGCTTCAGAGAGCCTCGAACTCATCTCGCTGTCAATCGCTTCCGTCATCATCCGGTGGGCCTCCAGCATGTGGTCCAGTGCTCCCTCCAGATCTCCGTTCTTGAAGGCGTCTCCGGACTTCTCGAAGAGCCCGTTGATCTCCTCGGTCCCCTCGGATATTATGTTCTGGGCCAGTGTGTTCTTCACCTCTTCTCCCTTTGCCTGAAGGATCTTGCTCTGCAGTGTGGCTATCTTCTTCTGAAGCGCCTTCAGTTCTTTTTTGGCCCCTTTGATATCGCCATCGCTCAGGAGCTTTTCGGCGTTTTCGATGCTCTTCCTCACTGCATCCATATTATCGGCGTGTTCGCTCAGTTTCTCCGCGGACTCGGTATACTCTGTGATCTTATCGCCGAGCTCCCTCTTCTCCTCTTCTATTCCGTGGAGGGCATCGTTCAGCTCCATGGAGAGGTTGATGGCCTGCGGATAGTGGCCGGTCTTCAGCGCCTCTTTTGCCTCGCTGAGTTTCTTTTCGAGGTCCTTCGGGGCCGAATCTCCCAGTGATCTCAGTTTCTTCTCTGCGGCGTCAACGGCGCCGCTGGCGATCTCAAACTGCAGCTCTGCGTTCTCCACCTGCTTCTCGGCTTCGATGACAAAATTGAGCGCGTCTCTGTAATCCCTCGCCTCAAGACTGTCCTTGGCCTTCTGAAGCATGTTCTCCGGGCTTAGAACGCTCATGCCTGTCTCTCTGGCCTTCATGATGGAGGCCTCGCACCTCTCGATAACCTCCTTAAGCTTTTTATCTATGATCTCTGAGGCTTCCTGCACAACCTTCTGGGATGCGTCGAACGCCTCCTGATATTTGTTCTTTTTGAGGAGGCTCATCGCTTCCTTCAGTTTCTTCTTGAGAGGCGTGACATCGGCGCTTATGGCATCGGCCTCGCTCAGGATGTCGTGGGCTTCCTTGATCTTTCTGGCGGCCTGCTGGCTGATGTTCTTGACCTCCTCCACTTCCCTTCTTGCGAGGAGGGCGTACTTGAACGATTGAGCGAACTTCTCCAGTTCGAGGAAGCCTTTCGCTTCCTTCAGCATGTCCTCGGCAACCGTTATTTCAATCCCTATGTCCTTTGCCTCCTGAATTATCGACTCCGAGGTTTTTATGGTGCTGTTCAGGCCGTTTTTGAGATAGTTCTTCAGATTCTCCGCTGCATCCTCCGCCGCCTCTTTGGCGCTTTCGTAGTTCTTCTTCCTCATGAACTCCGCGGCTATCTTCAGCAGTTTCTCCTCCTTGTCGGTCTTGAGTTCCAGCTTCTTCGCCATGGCGAGCAGTTCCTTCGC
>CAZKII010000036.1:4511-8473 GCA_964552865.1 uncultured Thermoplasmata archaeon
GTCGCGGCCAGTATCTTCCCTTCCTCGAGCCTCTTCTTTGCGTTTTTGACAACATCTCTGGCAGTGGCGACATCCACGCCGCTCTTCTTCGCGGTTATTATATCCTTCTTCGCCTTCTCGAAGAGTTCGTTGAGTTTTCTGGTCTCCAGCCTCTTCATGTCATCCACGAGGCTCTGCGCCAGTATCTTGCCGTTGAATACATCGTGCTCCCCGGTCTTTTCGACCTCTTTCAGCGATTTTTCGAAGAGGGACACATCTATTTCCAGCCTTTCAAGGGCTTTGAAGTGCTCCTTTATCTCGGCCAGCAGGGAATTGAACGCTATGCGCTCGGCACCTTCCGCCAGTTCCCTCCCGTTCTCCAGTTCCTCGAAGGCCCCTTCCAGATCGCCGTACTCGAACTTGGTCTCGGCGGCCTTTATCTTGGCCTTTATAGCCTTCACATCCACATCGGGCTGGGTCTCCATTATCTCGTTGAGCCGGGCGATTCCGTCGGCAAAACCTTTCTTGAGGAGTTTCTCTCCCGCCTCCTTCGCCTTTTCCGCCTCCTTTATTCCCTTTAAATAATCTTCAGACTGAATGCTGGATATTGCGTTGTCCAGAATCTCCTGAACCTCCGATATGTCGAGGCCGACCTTCTCAGCCGTTCCGACAACGAGTTCCGCGGCTTCCACATACTCCATGGCCTTCTCGTATTCCGCCTTCTGGGTGTATTCCTTCGTCTTCTGAACGATCTCAAGGGCCTTCTTGAAGTCCTTCATCTGAAGGGCGCCTCTGGCATCCACGATCAGGTCTTTCGCCTCAGCCACATCTGCTCCTATCTTCTCGGCCACCTTGAAGGACTCGGTGATCTTCTTCATCTCCTCCTCGGCGTCCTTGTAGCTCTTTATCAGCCGTTCAACCTCTTCGTTGGCCTGATTGGCGAATTCGATGGCCTTCTTGTAGTCCCCTGCGTTCAGGGAATCCCTAGCCTGATTGAGGAGTTCCATCCCCTTCTTTATGTCGGCCCCGATTTTCTTCGCCGTAACGAACTTGGGCCTTGAAACGGCGACTGCCGTGAGAACCGCCTGAAATTGAGCCTTTGACAGGGTCTCTCTGGCTTTCTGGAGGGTACGATAGGCCTTTCGGAAGTCCCCGTCATCCTTGAGTATGGCCGCGGCTTCGTCGAGGAGTTTCCGGGTGCGTCTCGTGTCCGCATTTATCGCCTTCGCCTCCTGCATCTCCTCCTTGATCGCCCGCATCTCGTCGTTAATCGTGCCTTCGAGCAGCCTCTCGCTCTCTCCGATGATCTTGCTGGAAAGTTTCAGAGCAGCCTCGAAATCGTCGTCGTCCCGGAGCTTCTTGCACTCCTCCATCATCTTCTCTATATCCTTGTACTTTATGCCGAGGTCGTCGAATATGTCTAGGAAGTCAAGTGCTTCGTCCAGCGACCTGTTTATCCTCTCTTTCAGTATTCTGGATGTGGTCTCGAGGCAGTCCTTGGTCATGGATATGGCGAGTTCGTAGTCGTTGGAGTCCATGCCGCCTCTGGCCTTGGATAAGGCTTCCTCGGCGCTGCTCACATCCTCCCCGTAGTTTCTCGCCAGAACAATGAGGGATTGTGCCGTTGAAAAAACCTCCGCCATATATTCGTGAAGGTTTCTCTCTCCGTCCTCCCACGCCTTCTGAACATGCTCGATGGCCCCGTCGTAATCCTCAAGCTCCAGCGCGTCCCTTGCCTTCTCGATCTCCTTCTCCACCTCTTCGGTCTCGGTCCCTATCTTTCCGGCGAGGTCCATCAGGTTCGCCACGGAGTCTATCATCTTGTTTATGGTTTCCTCGATCGCGCTCTTCACGGCCTTCTCGGCCTTCTGTGCCAGTGAAAGCGATTTCTCGTAGGATTTGTTCTCCATGGCAGTGGCCGCTTCCAGCAGGAATTTCTGAGCCTCGGAAACACTGGCATCCATATCTTTGGCCTTTTTTATGAGTTCCTCTACCTCACTCATTATCTTCTCCGCAGCCTCGCGGTTCTTTGCAGCCTCCTTTGTCTTCTCTTCCAGCTGTTTGACAAGCTGCATCTGCTTGAGATAGTTTCCGGCCAAATGTTTCCTCTCCTCACTACCTGATTGCTGGGCGATAACGCATGCATCACCGTGCCGGTTTTTTGTTATTTTGGCAAACCGGATTTGTATGCATCTCTCCGAGCCGCCCTTTGTGGCCTGAAATGGGGAATGGGGCCATCACTTTATAAAGTTATCGGTTGCTTGATTTTCGCTCAGAACACCTCCGAACTCGTGTGCACCACGATACCGTTATCGGTTATCTCGTACGGCTTTACGCTTCTGGAGTGGCGCACCCTCCTCATCTTTATCACCTGTATGGAGAGTTTCACCTCCTTGTTCATGTCATCCGGAATCCTGTACTGCAGAAGAACCACCCCGTCTACGGTGTATTCCACAAGCCCATCCCTGGATGATCTGGGGTTGTCAGCCTTGACCTCGGCGGTCATAAGGAGTGTGGCTCCGGTGCTCTTGATCAGCTCGATCAGCGAGAAAAGGGAGGTCCTCGCCTCATGCATGTCCTCATACATCATGTTCAGGAGAGATACGGAGTCTATGACCACTCGCTTCGCACCCGACTCCCTTATGAACTGCGGCAGTTCGCTGTTTATCTGCTTTATGGATGTCTTCGCGTCAGCGGGATCAAGTTTTACGATCTGCAGGCTTCCGTCCTCGGTGAATTTCCTTAGGTCCCAGCCGTAGGACTCGGCGGTCTCGAGTATGGATTCCTCGTCCTCTTCGAGGCTTATGAATATCCCGTTCTCCTTCTCCGGCTGCATCAGGCCCGCAGTTATGAACTGCAGGGCGAAGGTGCTCTTTCCGGTTCCGAAGGAGCCCATGACCACGACGGCGTGTCCCTCAGGGAAGCCACCGCCCAGCATGTCGTTCAGTCCTTTTATTCCGCTCGTCACTCTTTTCATTTTACTCACCACACCATATTTCTATTGAAACTTTATTTTTGAATGTTTTTTCGAAACTCTCTTTTTATATCAAATATTAATCGTGTTTATCACCACGAAGCCGCTGGTGGAGTTGATCTCCGTGTTGAATCTGGCAATCCTTTCGGCCTCCAGATGGGGCAGGAGGCTTGTGAATTCCTCCACATACATGTGCCTTCTTCTGGAAGATGAGCGGTGCGTATGAGTCCACTCGAAGACCAGAACGCCGTCCACGCTGTCCTCCAGCAGTATCTCCTTCTCTCTCTCCACGATGTTCTTCGTCATGATGAGGTAGATTATACCTCCCCACTTCTTGGCCTGCCTCTGCATCCCCCGAAGGAGGGTCGCGAGGTCGATTATATCAACCTGTTTAGATATGACGAGGTCCGTGAGGGAATCTATTATTACAAGGGAATTCTCCGCATTGTCGTCCAGGAAGTTCACGAGGGATTCGAGAAGGGGGAGCGTGGTCTTTTTGCTGAACAGGCTGCTCCCGTCCCCGGACCACTTCACAGGCACTATGGAGTTCTTGAAGTATGTGCGGGAGAAGTCCCTGAACTTCATCTGCTTCTCAAGGGCCTGATAGAAGCTCTCGTTGAAGGCGGCCTTCACCTCTCCCATGATGTCCTCCGCCGCTTTGGAAAACGAGATGTAGAATATGTTCTCCGGCAGGTCCTCCTGTTTGCAGGTGTGGCCCAGCATGAAGTCGAACATGGATGGGTCATCCTTCACTATGGCCAGTTTTGACGCTGATGTGTATGCGAACTCCCTCTGCCCCGCCCCCACATCTCCTATGAGGAGTATGACGGAGCCTGCGGGAAAGCCGCCCTGAATCATGGTGTCGAAGTCCGAAACTCCGGTTGGGATCCTTCGTATTCCGTTCTCCATCTGCTTCACCGGTCGGACCGATATAGATTATGTATTTAAAGAAGTTTACCTCGATCGGTTTGCGAGCTCAGGAGGGAATCGCTTCGTACCCCGCCACAGA
>CAZKII010000036.1:8573-15422 GCA_964552865.1 uncultured Thermoplasmata archaeon
AGATTTCACGGAACACCGTTTTTGCACCGTACAGTATATCCTTTGTCGCACAAAAACACCATTCCGTGAAAAGTGCCTTCCGGAGGACGCGGATGATCGCCGGCAGCAGGCTCCTTTTTTCGGGACCAAACGAAAGATTTAAATACTGATACTGAGCGATGTCGCAAAAGATAGATTATGCGACGAAAGTATTATATATGAGATTATTTGATGTCGGAATATCTATTAGAAAAATCACACGCCCTTTTTCGGAGGCAAAACAGGCCCTGATGTCGCTAAACATATTAGAAATAGTGACCTTTAAATATGTGTATGCCTATGGGGTGCCGAAGGATGGGATGCACATGCCGAAGAAACTGCCGAAGTACCTCCGACTGAGGGAGGTGACGAAACTTCTCAATGCGCCGGACCGGACCAACCGCAGGGACCGACTCATTCTAAGGATGCTCTACAGATGCGGCCTCCGGGTTTCGGAGCTCTGCAGCCTCAGAATAGAGGACATAGACTTCGAAGAGGGAACCCTCATGGTCCGCGGAGGTAAAGGAGGAAAGGACCGGATGGTCCCTGTGGACGATCAGACACTGGATATGATCGAGCAGTACATAGGGGACGACACTCAGGGCGTTCTCTTCATGTCCGCGAGAGGAGGACCTCTTTCAACGAGACAGGTGGAAAGGCTCGTCAGGGACTACGGAAGAAAGGCGGGGATAAGCCAGGATGTCCACCCGCACATGCTGAGGCACACCTTTGCGGTGCAGTGCCTGAAGGCGGGGATGAACCTCAGGACCGTGCAGAAGATGCTGGGCCACTCCTCCCTTACCACCACGCAGATATATCTGGATGTGACAGGGGACGACATAAAGGAGGACTACAGGAACCACCCGCTGCCATCGTAAAAACAAAACCATTCTTTTTATCTTTTATAGTGCAACTCCATTTACATATTAAACATTCTTCGAAACAGCCCGCTTCAGCATCTTCAGTCTCTTCAGGGCGTTCCTCTCCACATTCTCCTGACTGAGATAGAGGGCCTCTATTTCCGCAAGGTACTTTATAGCCTTCATTATCGCCTCTTTCGTGGGGTTACGGGGGTCCACACCGGCCCGCTCGTACTGCTCCCGGACTATGGGCATGGTGAGGGCGAAGTTCTTCTCACCCTTCTCGCTGCAGAAGTCGTACATTATCCAGTCCGCAACCTCCACCAGGGTGAGCCTCCCCTCTTCGGGGATCGGGTAAGAAAGCTGTTTATCCACGAATTTCCCCTTCTTCGCCACCTCGTAGGCTATGCGGTAGAATGCCATGTTCACATTGAGACCGGTCTTCGCGCTCGTCAGAAAATGGGGTGCATCGTATGTGTCGGCCAGCTCCGCTATGTCCTTCTCCCTGAATGCGTACTGGTCCTCAAGGTCGGCCTTGTTCCCCAGAAAGACGATGGGCAGGTCCTTCGCAACCTCTTCCACCCGGGGGAGCCACACCTTCTTCAGGTTCTCCAGAGTCGGTCTTCGGGTCATGTCGGCCACCAGAAACGCACCGCTGGCCCCGTAGAAACTGGCCCCTATGACCCCTTTGAAGTCGCTCTGGCCCAGAATATCCCATATGAGAAGTACGAGGTTCAGCTCGTCGTCCTTCAGCTTGAAGTTTATCACCTTCTTGGTGACCTTGGTACCGATGCTCGCTATGTACTTATCGTCGAACTGATCCGTCACGAATTTCCGTATCAGCGAGGTCTTTCCGACAGCCCCATCACCCAGTAGGAGGATTTTTCTCTTTATCTCCACTACCATGCGAAAGCGCAATACTCTGTGGCATATAAGCGTTTCTTGAGGTTTGCCAAAAATAAAAGCGTTAAAAAATACGCAGATTTCGCAAATCGATTTATTTTTACTCGTCACCTTTCATTATGGTGTGAATCGTCAATTAGCAGTGCATGAAAGGTTTTTAATCATGGGGGCGATACCCTGCCGATGAGCGAGCAGTGGGTCGAGAAATACAGGCCACGGACCCTTTCCGAAGTCGCTGGGAACGCCCCTGCAGTGGCGGCTCTGAAAGCGTGGGCCAGGGCATGGAGGGACGGTGGAAGCGGGAGGGGCATCAGGGAAAAGGGCGTTCTTCTGGTGGGTCCTCCCGGCGTGGGAAAGACCACTGCGGCCCTTGCTCTGGCTGCCGAAATGGGATGGGATGTTCTTGAACTCAACGCATCGGATAAAAGGAACGCGGCGGTGGTGAAGACGATCATAGGCTCCGGTTCAACCACCAACGCCTTCGGCTCCGACGGCTCGTTCGTCTCCAGCAAGGCGGGGCGGCGGCGCCTCATAGTGATGGACGAGGCGGACAATTTAACGGGTAGAGAGGATAGGGGGGGCATAAAAGCGGTCATAGAGATACTGAAAAAGACGAAACAGCCCATAGTCCTGATAGCCAACGATTCCTACGCCCTTACCAAGAACAGGGCCTTGAAAGACCTCTGTCGCATCATTGAATTCGAGCATCTCAAAGAGGACGATATCGTGCGCGTACTGATAAGGATATGCAACAAAGAGAGGCTTCTCCTCCCAGACGGTGACGCACCGCTCAGGATCATCGCGAGGAATTCGGCGGGGGATATGCGTTCTGCCGTCAATGACCTTCAATCCATCGCAATGGGGAAAAAGAGCATAGAGAAGGAGGACGCAGCCAACCTTTCGAAGAGGAACCTCTCCCCGGAGATAGAAGCGGTGGTAAGGACGATTCTGACCACGAACGATCCGCACCTTGCAAGGGCCGCGCCGAGGGACCTCAATGTCGATCCCGGGTTTCTCATGTACTATCTGGACCACAACCTCCCCGAGGCCTACAGGGACCCCGAGGACCTGAAGAACGGATTCGACATACTGTCCGAGGCAGATATCTATCTGGCAAGGGTCTATCGCAGGTCCGTCTATACCTTCTGGTCGTATGCGAACGACCTCATGACGGCGGGGCTGGTCATGGCTGGGAAGAACAAGGTGGACTTCCTGAAGATCAAGAATCCGTACGGGATAATGAAGAGAATCGGACAGGCAAAGATGAAGAACAGGACGAGAAACGAGGTTTCCGCCAGACTGGGCAGTTACGCCCACCTTTCGACCGGCCAGACCACAAGGGAGCTCCTTCCCTACTTCATCTGGCTGTTCCGCAGGGATGCCGACTTCAGGACCGAAATGACGGCCGCACTGAGGCTGGATGAGAAACAGATAAAGTATCTCCTCGGAGACTCCGCAGAATCGGCGGAGATAGAACGGCTGGTATCTCTGGTGGCTGACGAAACCGAAAGGGTGCCCACAGCATTCAGGGCCCCGAAGCAGAGAAAGAAGAAAGAGGAGAAGAAGGCGGAAAAAAAGCCGAAGAAAAAAGCGGCGGATAAACCGGAAGTTGCGGAAGGAAAAAAAGAGAAGGCAGACAAAAAGGAGAAGGGGAAAAAAGGGAAGGTTGCATCCCTTAAGGATTTTTAAAGGGTTTTTATGTACTCCAGTATCAGGTCCTCCGTGGCCTTAATCCCCTTTTCATGGGTCCTTTCCACTCCGTGAGACGCGGAAACACCGGGGCCGATCAGACCGACCCGTATGTTGTGCCCAGCCCTGAGTGCAGCGGAGCCGTCGGAGCCGTAGTAGGGGAAGACATCTATTTTGTAGGGAATCCCGTTCTTCTTCGCCAGTTCCGTGAGTTTTCGCCTCATGTCGTAATCATACGGCCCGGAGCTGTCCTTGGCGCAGATGGAGACGGAGAATTCATCGCCGGCCACATTATCGCCCACGACACCCATGTCGGCGACCAGCATCTCCTTCGCGGATTCCGGGAGGCCGGCAGCGGCACCGTGGCCCACCTCCTCGTAGTTGGAGAAGTAGAAGGCCACCGGTCTGTTCCTTATTTCATCGGCATGGTTCAGAAGGATGTCCATGAAGATGCCGGCACAGGCCTTGTCGTCCATGAACCTTGACTTCACGAAACCGGTGTCGGTGTATTCAAATCTGGGGTCGAAGAAGACGAAATCGCCAACGGATATGCCGAGCTTCTCCGTTTCTTCCCTGCTCTTAACCTCGGCATCGAGGCGGATGTGCATGTTATCCAGCTTCCTCTCGGCCTTGCTCACCTCCCTATTCACATGGGCCGCGGGGTTGTTGAGAAGGAAAGTTCCGCGGAAGTCCCGGCCTTCCGATGTCCTCACGGTGACATACTCCCCTTCGAAGGAATTGGGGGGATAGCCGCCTATCTCCGTGATCTCAAGGGTTCCGTCGTCCTTTATCCGGCTCACCATTCCGCCGAGGGTGTCCACATGCGCGCTGACGATGAGCACGGGATCCTCGGCCAGAGGAACGAGGAGGGCCCCTTTGTTGGTAATCTGCGGTTCGTAACCTGCCTTTTCGAGAACGCCTTTCACATAAGAGATGACATGGGCCGTGTACCCACTGGGGGACGGAACGGCCACGAGGCTTTTAATCTGTTCAACGGTTGATGGAAGCATGGGGAGGAGATGGGGGGAGGGGATTTAAGGGTTTGGATTAAGTAGTCTGTTTTGCCGCCAGTCTATGAGATTTTCCGGAACCATGTATATAATATTCTCCGCCTCCATCCTTTCGACGCACTTCTTTGTAAAACCGGCCTTGGAGACCAGAAGATATCTTTCCGTCCTGTTTTCCGAATTCCATGCAACAAGAGAGGCTTTTCTTTTCAGGTCATTCAGGACCTCACAACCTATCGCCCTGTTCTTCCATTTAACCTCCCCGAACAGTATCTCTTTTTTCCCTTCGTTCAACGCAACGATGTCTATTTCCTCCTGTTTTTTCTCCCCGTCCACAAGATGACTTCCCCACCATCTGCCGACTTTAGGCCAGCCCGCTTCCCTCAGTACATCCCTGCATATCTCCTCAAATCTTTTTCCGATAAACGAATTTATACTGTTCTCTTCCTTCTTAAAAACATCTTCCCCAAGGTCCATTTCAATCAGAGATCGGTTCGGATGGACAAAGCGATACCAGAAGGCGAGAAAGTTGTCTGAAATGCTGTAAACACCCCTTCGGAGCCTTTTTCCCTGCGCCGTAATCGGGATCTCCCTGCGGATGAGGTCAAGGTCAAGGAGCATGTCAAGATAGGCGCTCATCCTCTTTCCGTCCATTCCAGCAAAGTCTGCGATCTCCTTGAGGCTTGCTTTCCCTTCAGCTATGGCCCTCAGTGCGATGGAGTATGTAGAGGGGTTTCTGAATTCCTCCGAGAGGAGGAACATACCCTCCCTGTAAAAGAAGCCGTTTCTCCCGAAGAACTTATTCTTGAGGAGTTCCGGGAATCTATCGCCTTCCAGAAGGTATTTCGGAACTCCGCCGAGTATGGAGTATATCCGTATCTGTTCCTCCACATTCATCCCTTCCATGAAGCCAACGGCCTCTCCGAATCGGAACGGTCGGAGGTGTATGTCAAGGGTCCTTCTGCCGTAGAGAGGCGATCCCCCTCCGAGGATATCGGTAAGGACCATGTTCACCAGAGAGCCGGAAAGTATGAGTGTTGTCTTTGTTCCGGAAAGAAATCGATCCCAGAACTGCTGAAGATACGAGAGAAAAGAGCGGTTGTTCTTGATGATATATGTGACTTCATCTATGGCCAGCACCAGTTTTTTATCAGCGGGCCAGACCCTCTCAAGATACCTGAAGAATTCCTTCCATCCCTCGAACTTCAGGGATGCCATGATATCGTCCCCAAGATAGGAGGCCAGCATCTCCTGTATCTCCCGTATCTGAAGGGTGTCCTTCTCGTCGGCCGCAAGGTAATAAACCCCCTCTTTTCCGGTCATGAACTCCTGTATGAGCCTTGTTTTCCCCACTCTTCGACGACCGAAGATGACCATGAAACCGCTGCCACTGCGCTTATATTCCGATTCCATGGCCTCAAGTTCTCTTTCTCGCCCGATGAACCTTCCGCTTTTCATAAGTGGTATATGCAGGAGGATGTATTTAAGATTTACCTAATTACGATTAGACTAATTTGGATTAGACTAAATCGGTTTGGAAAAGTGGTTTGCCGAATTAAGATTAGGCCACGGGCCTTTTCAGTGTGTGTTCCCTGTGAATCACCTTCCAATCTCCGAGAAATCGAATATCTCCGAACCGCACTTTTTGCATTTACCCGCCAGATAATCCATGCCCAGCAGTTTGTTTCCGCAATTGGGACAGGTCTTGAGCACACGCATCACTCCGTTCCTGCGGAAACTTTCCTCCATTACATTCACATCTTCGGCATTCTGGCCATATATAGCCATTCTTATCCCTTTCTTCTCCGGATTCCAGTAGTATACTGCGATCACATCCTTATCGGGGTCTTTCGCATCCTTCACAGGGTCGTCCAGTCCTCTATTATAGCCCAAGATGAGTTTATAGGGAACAAATCTCCCCTCTCTGTCTTTTCGACCTGTCAGCAGGTTGTAGAAGAAGTAAACTGGAAGAGTAACGCCGTTTTCATATGCCCTGTATTTTAGACCAAAGAAATTGCTTGCGATCAAAAATGCGCTTAAAAACGACAGAAAAGCCGATATAATGTAAGGAGAGATGTATGTTATGATGGGTTTATCGGGCGGGCAGGGATACATAAAGATTCCAAAAAGGAAAACAAAGCCTCCAACGACAAATAGAATAAATAACCCTATTCCGATGGTTCTAGATGCTTTGGATTCCGGCGATGATTCGTGAATGAACTTCCCTTTATCTACCATATTACCACCCAACAGGTCATACAGGCGCGACGGGGATGCAGTAGGTCATATTCCTGAGCAATTCGGGACACGAATCGATATAGAAAAAGAAGGATTTAAGGGTTTTGATGAGAAATGAAGGGTTTTTTCCTTCA
>CAZKII010000037.1:0-3350 GCA_964552865.1 uncultured Thermoplasmata archaeon
CCTTCTCCCCTTCCTCCGATTCCGACACCCCCGATATCGAGAACCTTCAGGTCCTCGGCCTCGCCTCAGGCCGGAACGAAAAGGAGGCCCTGCTCAATCTCTACCGCGAAAATCCGCAACTCGAAGGGAAGGGGTACGAGAGGGTGATGGGGATGGAGGTTAAGGGGGATTGGGTGCGGCTGTGAGGATGTAAAGAGCGGCTGCTCACCGCAAAAATATTAATACCCGAAGGCCATTACCGTTCATGAATGCGAGGCGGAAGCGGGACGAATGGCTCAAATACGGATTGAAAGAACAGGACCTCGAGGCCCCGATTTCTCCGAAGGACATAATCTCCCGCACCTTTCTGCTGAAAATCGCGTGGAAGCACGGGCTCCGCACGGCCGCGGTGGTCATGGCGTGCATCAATGTTCTGCTCTTCCTTGCGGGCATTGCAGTGATGTCTCTCATCTGGGGCCCGGGAGAAGGCAGCATTGCATGGCTGGCTGTTTGGGTCGGGGCCATGGCCCTCGGCGGCTACATCGGAACAACGGACCGGGTGGGCCACGACCTTCGCGTTCTTAGTGAAATGACTTCAACGGAGGGATTGCACGGACCGAATAATCGATGAAAGGAAGCCGGAAACGCGGGCCGAAAAATACATGGAGATGGACACGGAGGAACTGAAGAAAATCACAAAAAAGAGCCGGCCCATCGGCATTATCTTCCTCCTCTTCATCGCCGGCCTTGTTATTGGCATTATATACTACCCTCTCTTATCTCTCCTCTGGACTCTGCTGGCGGTTGTTCTCCTCATCATCAGCAGAAAGAGCGGCGAGGACATAGAGGAAATCGGCGCCATACTCGCTGCCAGACGGGCGGTCCGAAAAATCGGCAAAGAGGAATTGAGCGCCCCGATCTCCCTCTCGGACCTCAGAAAGAGGGCTCTCTACTACAAGATTGTCTGGAAATTCGGACCGGAGAAAGGCGCACTCATATACCTTGGCCTCCTTCTACCAATCATCATCATAAGCATATTGGGAAGCTGGCGCCTCGTCTACAGCATATGGCCGGATTCAACACCCTCCTCTACCGGAGAGACCTGTTTTCTACGTTTCTTTATCGTCTGGATGGTGGTCCTGAGTTACTTCATCATTAAAAAACAGGCAGGAAAACTTCGTTATTACATGAGGAAGGAATTTGAGAGGATGGATGAGGGGAGCGGTTCGGAAAAGGCGGGGAGAACATGAGCTGGATAACGCAAAACGACAGGAAGCCGGAGACGCAGACCGAGAAATACATGAACATGAGCACGGAGGAGCTTAAAAAACTCGCCCGGAAAAAGGGGATGGTGAGCGTAATATTCCTGATCGTATGGGCCGCCCTGCTATTCCTCACCGTTTACTACTACCTGCCCCTGATTCTGGCGTGGATGGCCCTGCCGTTTCTGTTCTACCTCCTCAGCAGGAAGACCAACGCGGAAATCCGCGAGATAGGCGCAATCGTTCAGGCGAGAAAACTGGCCGAGCGGACCAGCAGGGAGGAATTGAGCGCCCCGCTATCCCTCTCTGACCTCAGAAAGAAGACTTTCTACTATAAACTGATATGGAAGTTTGGGGCCGAAAAGGGCACAGCCATATTTGTTCTGGCCATCTACCTGCCGCTTTTCATCATAACCATGTTCGTAATCGAGGCAGTTATCAATCACATCTGGTCGGGTTCGACATGCTCCCCATGCGGAGAGCCCTGTTCCTTAGGTTTCTTTATTGTCTGGATGGTGGTCCTGAATTACTTCACTATGAAAAAACAGGCCGGAAAACTCCGCTATCACATAAGGAAAGAATTCAATAGGAGAGAGGAGCAGGGGCCGCTTGCGGACAGCGAGCCGTTTCCCAAGAGATGAACGCATCCTGCATTGCAAAGTATTAAATATCCGAAATACAATAATCCCTCGCATGTCGAGAGACGGGAAGTACACGGCCTATTTCGAGTCGCAGTACCTGAGCAGGAAGTACGATGAGGTGGGAGAGGGCGATCCGAACCCGTATTTCAGTGCAAGGGAGGAGGCAGTCCGCATGAGCCTGAAAAAATACGCGGCCATGAGTCCGGAGGAGCGGCGGGCCGTGAAGAACCGGGTTCTGATAAGGGCCTTCCTGTCTGCCGCTGGCGCGGTTCTCTCCCTCTATATCGGCCTTCACACGGACAACCCATTTCTTGCGGTGGCCGGCATATTCCTCTCATTCGGCATGATGCTGGCGGCCATATACCACATCGGGGTTCACCTCGACCTCAGACGAACGGACATGAAGCTCACGGAGAAAAGGAGTGGGCCGAGCGGCGGAGACCCGATGGCCCGGCTGATGGAGGACTTCAGAGAGAGCGAGAGGAAAGAGTCATATCGCAACCACGAGCGGGCGGAGGAGCCGTTCAGGAGGGCGTGAGGCCTAACTCTCTTAGAAAGTATTATATATGTGGCATACAATAAGCGCACGATGCCGCGGAACAGAAAACACTCCGCTATGGCGGAGGGCGGGGGTATTGACGAATGGATCGCGTACGAAAAAGGATTATCGCCGGAGGAACGGATGTGGAACGCCGCCCTCGAGAAACGGATGAAGATGAAGAAGCGACTTCTTTTACTCACGGCAGCCCTTCCTGCAGGCATAATGTCCATAGTGTTTATCCTGCATGGGCCACTGGTTCTGTGCCTCGTCCCGTTTACAGCCCATGTAATCCTGTTCCTCCTTGTTTACACCGGTAATATCGACCCGTGTATCGAATGGGAGTACTTCACATATTCCCGAATAAGGTTTCTGGCGTGCCAACTTGGCAGGAAAGAACTCAACGCCCCTATCGGCCTGAGGGACATAATGGAGGGAAGGTTTCTCATAAAACTCATATGGCAGAACGATAGCGTAATGATGGTTAGAAAGCTCTTCATCCTCCGCTCATTCCTCTACATCCCATTGCTGGCTATGGATATCGCGGCGGGCAGCTATTATACGATAATAGTGGCCATCATCATGATCGGGTTCCTGTCACCCGTGCTTATTCCCATCGCTTTTGGCACACAGCAGGGTTCCTCCGGTGACAGCTACATTCCGTCCTCGGACAGTCCGCTGGACTACCTGTTCATGTCCATGAGCCCCTCCGGAAGGGCTATCATCCTCGACCGCGCCATATGGGGCAGGGAAGTATGCGCCACCCATCCGCTGAAAATAAGAGTCGCACTGCAAGAGGAGCTGGAAAAGTGCGAAAAAGAAGAGAAGAAAAGGCCGACTAGGCCGCAGATGGATCTCGAAGACCGCACACCCCCTCCGTACGAAGTCAGGTAACCGCAAGTATTAACTATAAGTTCCGTATTGGGCCAA
>CAZKII010000037.1:3450-15107 GCA_964552865.1 uncultured Thermoplasmata archaeon
AAAACTGCATTGCGCCTATGTCTCCCTAACGGGAGCCATTCGGCGCACTTGAACCGGTTGGCGTTGCGCCTCTGGCTATCCCTGCATCCATCCGATATGCCCATGCAGGGATAGCCAAGCCTGGCCAACGGCGCTAGATTCAGGGTCTAGTCCTTAGTGGTTCGAGGGTTCAAATCCCTTTCCCTGCACACACCGCAATACAGATAGGAGTGTGATTTCATGCAGATGAGCAACGAAGAGAAACTGAAGATGGTAATAGCCGCTCTGGAGGAAATGAGCGAGGACACAAGCGTTCCGAGAAACATAAGGAAGGGGGCCGCAGAGTCCAAGGAGAGGCTCCTCAGAACGGACGAGCCCCTGGATGTAAGGGCCGCCAGCGTAATATTCACCCTTGACGAACTGGCAAACGACCCCAATATTCCCATGCACGGCAGAACGCAGATATGGAACATAATGAGCACCCTTGAAACCCTTTCCAACTGAGTTTTCCACACAAATCCTTATATACGCCCTGCCCATTTTTGAGGTATGGACGCCCTCACATTCGTACGCCTGTTGCTCACCGTCATCATGGTGATGTTCCTTCCGGGCTATCTTCTGGTCAATGCGATATTCCCGGCAAGAGGGCAGCTGGATGTGGAGATGGACCAGCTTTACAGGATAGGCATAGGGATGGTGATGAGCATCTTCATAACGGTGGCCGACGGCATATTCCTCAACACCCTCGGAACGGACAGCACCGGCCACGGCTACATAACCGGCACGAACCTCTGGATAACCCTGAGCATAATAACCGCATTTCTCTTCATCCTCGGATGGTACCGCGGAGCATACCCGAAGCTAGGGGAGATCCACCCGAAGCTTCACAGGGAGCCGAAGAAGGAGGCGCTCGTATCCGGCAGCAGCAGGCTAGGAATGAAGGCGGAGAAGGACCTTGCCGCCCTTATGAAGGAGAAGAGCCGTCTCGAGAGGTTCATAGAGGAGGCGGAGGAAACCGAGAGCCAGCTCACCGACATGGACATGATAGCCGAGTGGAGCGAGAGAAGGGTTAAGGCGGTGGAGAGGCTCGGAGAGGTGAATAAAGAGATAGACAGGATAAGGCGGGCCTCCAGACGGGCGAAGAGGGTGAGGAAAAAGAAGAAGGTGAAGGAATGAAGGAGGACGGCGAGTACAAGATGGTCATCGTTGTCAGGAAGGACATAAAGCTCAGCCCCGGCAAGATGGCCGCACAGGTTGCTCACGCCGCCGTTACCTGTTCCCTCCGCGCAAAGGAGAAGAAGAGGAAGTGGATGAAGAAGTGGATGGACGGCGGCCAGAAGAAGGTGGTGGTGAAGGGGGAGAACCTGAGCCATCTCAAAGAGCTAATGGCGGCTGCAATGGAGCTGGACCTCCCTGTGGCGCTTATAACCGATGCGGGCCACACCGAGCTTCCCCCGGGAACCGTCACATGCCTGGGAATCGGGCCGGGGCCGGAAAACCTGATAGACGCGGTGACCGGAGACCTCACGCTGCTATGAAAGGGGAACAGAACGGGAAAGGAGTTTATTAACGGGTTTAGTTGGTGCGAAGAACTATCTCGATGTTGACGCCGTCCGGGACCTGTATTCTCATAAGCTGACGGAGGGCCCTCTCGTCGGCATCCAGATCGATGAGCCTCTTGTGTATCCTCATCTCCCACCTGTCCCATGTCTCCGAACCCTCACCGTCCGGGCTCTTCCTTACCGGGACCACTATCCTCTTGGTGGGAAGCGGAATCGGGCCGCTCATGGGTACGCCGGTTCTCTCCGATATGTGACGGATCTGGTCGCACACCGAATCGACCTTCTTCGGGTCGGTACTGCTAAGGGATATCCTTGCTTTTTGTGTCATCAATACACCTCATGGCTCATATAAATGAAAGAGAAAAGGGGTTTAGTTCTTCTTCTCCACGGAGATGCACATTCCCGCCGCAACGGTCTGGCCCATATCCCTGATGGCGAACCTTCCCAGCTGCGGGAACTCCTTGGCGGACTCGATGACCATGGGCTTGGTCGGCCTTATCTTCACGATAGCCGCATCCCCGGTCTTCAGGAACTGCGGGTTCTCTTCCTTTGTGGCACCGGTCCTCGGGTCCAGCTTCTTCTCCAGAGCCTCGAACATGCACGCGACCTGAGCGGTGTGGCAGTGGAACACAGGTGTGTATCCCGCAGTGAGAACGCTCGGGTGGTTCAGAACCATTATCTGGGCCTGGAATGTCTTCGCCACGGACGGGGGATGATCCACAGGTCCGGCGACATCTCCTCTCCTGATGTCGTTCTTGGCAATGCCTCTCACATTGAACCCGACATTGTCACCGGGCAAGGCCTGAGGCAGTTCCTCGTGGTGCATCTCGATGGACTTCACCTCTCCGGTCTTGTTGGAAGGCATGAATATGACCTTCATGTTCGGCTTGAGAACACCGGTCTCCACACGGCCCACGGGAACGGTCCCGATACCAGTGATGGTGTAAACATCCTGAACGGGCAGCCTGAGAGGCTTGTCAGTGGGCTTCTCCGGCGGGGTGAGCTTGTCAAGAGCCTGCACCAGCGTGTCCCCTTTCCACCAGGAAAGGTTCTCAGTGTTCTTCACCACATTATCGCCCTTGAAGGCGCTGATCGGTATGAAGGGTATGTCCTCAACCTTGTAGCCGACATTCCTCAGGAGCTTTCCGACCTCTTCCTTCACCTCGTTGTATCTTTTCTCGTCATAGGGCGGCTTGGTGGCATCCATCTTATTCACCGCGATTATGACCTGCTTCACGCCAAGGGTTCTGGAAAGGAATATGTGCTCCTTGGTCTGGGCCATGACACCCTCAGGGGCGGAGACGACTATAACAGCCGCATCGGCCTGACTGGTCCCGGTGATCATGTTCTTCACGAAGTCCCTGTGGCCGGGTGCGTCTATGATGGTGAAGTAGTACTTGTCCGTCATGAACTTCTTGTGCGCCACATCAATGGTCACACCTCTTTCTCTCTCCTCCTTCAGTCCATCCATGACCCATGCGAACTCGAAACTCGCCTTGCCCTTCTCTTCTGCCATTTTCCTGTACTTTTCGATTATGTGGGCCTCAATCGTGCCGGTATCCAGAAGGATTCTGCCGACTGTCGTTGACTTCCCATGGTCGACATGACCTATGAACACGAGGTTCATGTGTGGTTTTTCTGCTGCCATTTTTATTCCTCCTTGTTTCTCTCTAGTTGTTTTTCATCCTTATTAAGGTAGTCATATTTAATGGTTTTCGTTCAGCCTTCGTAGTAGCTCGCCGGATAGGGCTCCGGTTTAAGGCCTTTTCTCTCCCTTATCTGGGCGACTATCTTGTCCAGAAGCTCCCTCGGGACCCTGTCGAACCCGGAGTTCTCCGTGGCCCAGAGCGCTCTTCCCGCAGTTGCACCGCGTATGGCGCTGGCGAATCCGAACATCTCACTGACAGGTGCTCTGGCCTCTATGCGGGTCAGTTCGCCCTCCTGAGACATGTCCACGATTATTCCGCGCCTCTGCTGAATCTCACGGGTAACCGCGCCCATGAAGTCCTGAGGCACATCTATGAAGACCTTCTGCATCGGCTCCATGAGCACGCGGTTCGCAAGGCACATCGCTCCGTAAATACCGTTCCTCATGGCGGGTATGACCTGCGCGGGACCCCTGTGGATGCTGTCCTCGTGCAGTTTCGCATCCATGAGCTTCACCTTGACGCCCATGACCTTCTCATTGGCGAGGGGACCGACCTTCATGGCCTCCGCAAACGCCTGCTTGCAAAGTTCCATGGTCTCGTGGAGGTACTGAATCCCCTTGGTCATGTCAAGGAACACATTGGGCCCGCTGAAGGCTACGAGTCCCTTCGCCTCGTCCTTGCTGAGGCCGAGGTCCTGAAGGGTCTTCGCCATGGCCTTTGCGTCCTTTATCTTGGCATCCGGGTCGATCTCGCCGGACTTGATCGCTTCCACCACAGCCTCCTCTAAGGGCTCGACCACAACATAGAACTTGTTGTGCTTGTTCGGGGACTTCCCCTCGAACTCCCTCGGGCTCGCCTTCTCCACGGATTCCCTGTACACCACTATGGGAGGCGATGCGTTCACCTCTATTCCGTGCTCGTTGATAATCCTGTAAAGGGTGATTTCAAGGTGCAACTCACCCATACCGGACATGAGATGCTCGCCAGTCTCCTGATTTATCTCCACCTGTATGGACGGGTCGGCCTTTGCAACCGACCTGAGAACCTCCACGAGTTTCGGCAGGTCCTTCATGTGCTTCGCCTCGATGGCCACCGTGACCACAGGCTCGGAGTAGTGGGTTATCTTCTCGAAGGGCTCCACATTCGGGTCGTCGCTTATGGTCACACCTGCAATGGCGTTCTTTATCCCCGTAAGGGAGACGATGTTTCCGGCGATTATCTCGTCCACCGCAATCATATCAGCCCCCACGGACAGGGAGACCTGCTGCACCCTGGACTTGCCCGGCATGCCGATGACATACAGCTCCTGCCCTCTGGAAATCTTCCCGCTGAAGAGACGGCCCACCGCTATCTCTCCCGCATGGGGGTCCAGAAGAATCTTCGTCACCATCAGGGCCACATGCCCCTTCTCGTCGCAGTTCAGCATGGACTGGCCGAACTTGCTCTCGAGGTCCCCGTGCCATATCTGCGGAATCCTGATCTTCTGCGCATCTATAGGGTTGGGGAGGTGCTGAATCACCATATCCAGAAGTATCTGATGGATGGGGGCCTTCTTGGCCAGCTCCTTCTGGCGGCCCTCGTTAAGGTATGTGTATATGTCCTTGAATGTTATGCCGCTCTTCTTCATGAACGGCACATTGATGGCCCAGTTGTGGTAGGCGGAACCGAAAGCGACGCTGCCGTCCTCCACCTTCACCATCCACTCCTTCTTGAGCTCGGGAGGCACCATCTTCGCTATCCTCTTGTTCACCTCGGCTATTATCTTAACGAACCGCTCCTGCATCTGCTCGGGGGTGACCTGCAGCTCGTTTATGAGCCTGTCCACCTTGTTTATGAAGAGAACGGGCCTTACGCGCTCCTTGAGAGCCTGCCTTATGACAGTCTCGGTCTGGGGCATGACCCCTTCCACCGCACAGGTAACGATTATCGCACCGTCAACCGCCCTCATGGCCCTTGTCACATCACCTCCGAAGTCCACATGCCCGGGGGTGTCGATGAGGTTGATGAGGTATTCCTCCCCCTCGTACTCGTGAACCATGGAGGCATTGGCCGCATTTATCGTGATCCCTCTGGCCTGCTCCTGCTCGTCGTAGTCGAGGACCAGCTGCTTTCCGGCCAGTTCCTCCGACATCATCCCTGCACCAGCGATCAGGTTGTCGCTGAGGGTCGTCTTGCCGTGGTCGATGTGCGCGGCAATGCCGATGTTGCGTATGTACTTCGGCTTGTGCATGATGGCCTGTGCTTTCCTTATGTTATCCTCTTTCCTGCCCATTGTATCACCAAACTTACTTTAATAAATGAGAAAAACGGGTTTACCTCGCCGAGGCGGCGACCCTCTCGATCTCCTCCTTCTTGGAAACGGCAAAGCTGTTCATGTCCGCCTTGGATGCCAGGATTATCTCGTTGGCAAGGCACTCCTCGATCGGCTTGGACGATTTGTAGGTGCACTTCACGGCTCCAACCGCGATGTTCCTCAGGGCGATGTCGAGCCTTCTGGAAGGGGCTATGTCAACCGCTTTCGGCACGGATATGCCGCCGAACTTGAGACGGGTGACCTCCTCTCTGGGACCTGCGTTCTCCAGTGCGTCCACGAGCACCTGTATCGGGTTGCTCTTGGTCCTCCTGTGTATTATCTCGAAGGCCCTGCTCACCATGTTGTAAACCGTTATCTTCTTGCCGGTGAAATCCTCGGTCCTCATCATGTTGTTCATGAGCCTCTCCACCAGATTAACCTTGGACTTCCCGAACTGCCTGTTGGCATTCCTTGCGCTGGAATGCGGCACGCCCACCGGCTGAAGGTTCATGTACCTCGCAAGGCCGGCATCGTGAACCACAACCTCGCTCAGGTCGTACTTGCCGAAAATCAGGGATAACTCATCCGGAACTGAATAACCTGCCATGATATCACCTTATGGGCTTCTCCTTCCTTCCGCGAACCATCTCATTGAGAGAGACATTGTTCACCTTTATGACCTTGAACCTGACTCCGGGGATATCTCCGTAGGAACGCCCCATCCTACCGCCGATACCCTCTATAAGGACCTCGTCGTGCTCGTCTATGAAATTAATGGCACCGTCCCCCACTGCGAACGCGGTGACCTGACGGCCGTTCTTTATGAGCTGGACCCTGACGCACTTCCGTATGGCTGAGTTGGGCTGCTTTGCCTCTATTCCCACCTTCTCGAGAACTATGCCCTTGGCCTGGGCGGAGCCCTCCAGCGGGTCGGACTTCTCTTTAAGGTGCAGAGCCCTGCGCTTGTAGTACCTGTCGCTCCAGCGAAACTTCTTCCTGTCTTGGACCAATTTTCTTCCTGCGTTTATTCCACGAGCCAATACATCACCTCGGCTTTGTAACCTGCCTAATAAGGCACTTGTATTTAAATTTAAGCCCGCCACAGGTCATAAAAGCGGAAAGCAGGGTTTTTATACCGCCTTCCACTTGCCGGAACATGCACCGCGAGAGGAAGGCGATACTCCTGACGCTCCTGTCCGGCCTCATCTGGGGCTCCTCATTCCCGCTCCTGAAGCTCGGACTGGACTACATGGATCCGTTCTGGTTCACCCTTCTGAGGATGATCATCGCAAACCTCGCCATGCTCCCGATATTCGTCGTCATAGGAAAGTTCGACAGGCCGGAGTTCCTCTCGAAATCCGCTGTGACCCTCGGCATACTCAACGGAATGGGCTTCGTTCTCCAGATAATCGGCATAGGCATGACCACGGCCACCAGCACGGTGCTCATAATAAACACGAACCTCATCTTCGTGTCGGTCTTCTCCTACTTCATACTGGGGGAGCGGCTCGGAAAGATACGGGGCATATCCATCGCACTCGGCCTCATCGGTGTCTTCCTCGTGAGCACAGAGGGGAACATAAACAGGCTGGCGGAGACCGGAGCGATCGGGGACCTGATAATCATGCTGGCCGCAATGGTCTGGGCGGTGTATATGGTTTACATAAAGATAGCGATGGATCGAACGAAAGACGCGTTCAGCCTCACCGGAGGGATGCTCTTCTTCACCATGCTCTTCGTGCTTCCGTTCCCTTTCCTTCTCAACTCGAGCCTTCATACGGACATGAACGGGCTTTTCGTAACGGCATATATCGGAATCTTCTGCACGGCCATCGCATACAGCCTGTGGCTCATCTCCCTGAAACACATGAGCATAATAACATCCACAATACTGCTTATGGTCGAGGTTGTGTTCGGCATCACCCTCTCCGCAGTACTCCTGCACGAAGGGATGAATATATGGATCGCAGTGGGAGGCGGTGCGATACTGTCGGCCGTAGTGCTGACGGCGATGAGCGGGGAGGAAAAGGGCTAGTAAATGCCGATATGCTCCTGAAAGAACTTCAGTGCCCTGTTTATCTGCTCCTGAGGGATCTCCCTGTTTCTGGCATAGTCGAGAAACTTGCTTATGTTGGGCATGTCTATCATCATACCGTCGTCCGACCTGAAGACTATCTTCTTGCGGCCGTTCCTCTCGATAACCGTGAGAGTTCCGATTACCTCGTCCGTTTCGTCGAATATGGGCAACATATCTGCCACGCGAACCACCGGCATATAATCGTCACAGGTGATATTTAATACTTCCTACGGAAGACTGCGTTACCTTTATATCCCTCCCGAAGTTGCCGCACACAGGCGAGTGCATGAAGATATGCATAATTGGCTGCGGAAGCATGGGAACGGCCCTGACTGAGGCCGCCGCCCGGACGGACGGAATAGAGAGGATTTTCGTTCACGATATCGTAAGAGAGAGCGCTGAGGCCCTTCGGACTAGCTTTCCCGAGAATGTGACGGTAGCCAGCCCGGAGGAGGTCGCCGACGATATCGACCTGCTCATAGAGGCCGCAAGCCACGAGGCCGTGAGGGACTTCGTTCCTTCGGCCCTTGAAATGGGAATAGACACGATAATCATGAGCGTGGGGGCCCTCGGAGAAGAGGAGTTGCTGGCACGATGCCGGAGCGCTGCTGAGAGAGGGGGTGCGAAGATAATCATACCGTCCGGGGCCGTGGCGGGTGCGGACGCCGTAGTATCGGCCTCGGCTGGAAGGATAGACGAGGTTCGCCTCACCACGATAAAGAACCCCCGGAGCCTGAAAGGGAGCAGGGACTACCTGAAAGGAAAGGGGATCGACATAGACAATCTGACGGAAAGAACGGTCATCTTCGAGGGAACCGCGGGAGAGGCGGTGAAGGCCTTTCCGAAGAACATCAATGTCGCGGCCACGGTGAGCCTTGCCGGGATAGGCTTCGAGAGAACGAAAGTGAGGATAATCGCCGACCCGGGAGCGGAGAGGACACAGCATCATATAGAGGTGAAGGGAGAGGCGGGAACCGTAACGACCGCCGTGGAAAACATACCCGACGAGAACAATCCGGGAACATCCCATCTGGCCGTGCTGTCGGCCATCGCTGCCATGAGGAACATGACGGGCGGGATGTGGGTTATTTAGAGAAATAAATGCCCTTCATCTCCGATTGAAGCGAGATATAGGTGTATACTCTCCCTATCAAGGAGGTATGCTTTCTGGATGTGATGAGGCTTTTTCCACCTCTTAACACCTTTTGTCACCTCGAATCCAATCTGCCCCCCCTCAGTATTGCAAACGATATCCACTTCGCTCGAATTCCTCCAGTAAAAGACCGGGCACTGCCTGCTCACAATAGAAGCAGATACTGCTTCAATAAGCCAGTCTTCTGAATAATCGACTCCAGTATAATCCGAGAATATTCTGAACATAAGGGGATCTGAAAAGTGCACCTTCTTATTTTTCCTGTACATTACCCTAGAATCCTGCGAAAGAAGGTGTAAAACAAGAGAGGAGAAGGTTCCTTCAAGGACGCTGACATAATCCTGTGCGGTGTGGGAGGACTTTATGCTGGTCTCCGATGAAATGCCGTTCCAGCTTATGGGTGTCCCACTCGCCCGAATGATGTAAGACAGAACCTCTTTCATATATCTCTCGTTCTTTCCAGCCTTCAGCCAGTCACCCCTCATCCAATCAAGATATGTTTTAAGAGTGGTTGGAAGGACTTTCCCGAATCTGTGATAATCCCTTACTGCCAGAGGAAAGCCGCCTGTTTTGATGTATTGAAGGAAGAGATTACGAAGAGTTTCCGAATACATTCTGTTCGCCTGAACATTTCTCTCAATGCCAGAAATCCCTCCGGTCAGCGGCTCAATTCCGGAAAATATATGCGTGTATCTGGAAAAATTGAGGGGCATCATGATATGATCCTCTCCACTCCCCCGCCTTCCCGGAAAGAGTTCCGTGTGCTTCATCAGTTCCATGCTTGCCGAGCCAGTTATTGTAACGACATCCCCTGATAACTGACCCGAATCAATCCTTGATTTTACGGCCCTCCACCAGTCCTTGACGAATGTAACCTCATCGAGAAAGATGTAACTGCTCTTTATGTTGAACGCCTTTCTTGCAGATAGGTAGTTATCGAGGATTTCCCCCAGTTCTCTGTGGTCAGTGAGCTCATCGCAGGAGTAGTAGAATATGGATTTTGCATCATTTTTCTCAATGAGTCTGTGTATGAGAATCTTCAGAGCAGTTGTCTTTCCCACCTGTCTGGGGCCGTATATGAAATTGAGAGAAAAAGGCCTCATGGAAAGTTTATCTACCACCTGCGGAATCCAGTTTATATCAGCGTTTTTCCACTCTAAATAGGCATAGTCTTCCTCATTTATCCACCAAGGATTGTAGCGTTCCATGTGTAATGCAATTACAAACTAGTATTTAAAGTATTTGCAATGAGATTGCAAAGATGTTTCAAAGTGGGCGGAAAAGAAAATCAGAGAATGGGGTCGCGCTTACGGCGTAAACTCCCTCTTTTAGATAATAACACAAGTTTTATTAACCACTGAAACAATACGGATTTATGAAACGGGCCTTGGTTACATTGATAGCAGTCTTTATCCTTCTTTCTTCCATCTCAATTTCAGTTGGAACTGTGGACTCGAGAGAAGGAGCGGTTCTCGCTCCTTCCGCAATCACCTACATTAACGACAACATAACAATAAACAATACCCAAGTATGGCAGAACCAAACCATTGTTCTGTCAGGAAACCTAACAATAGAAAATGGGGGGAGTTTGACATTAAAGAATGTGAGCCTAAGAATGAATTCAACGGATTCGGTAGAATACTTCATAGAAGTTCTTAACGGGGGAAATCTTTATGTTCTTGATTTAGACTATAATAATTATACTACCAGCGATGCAAGTAAAATTCTTCGAAATAATGAAAGTTATACTTACTTTTTCAGGGCTTATGAAGGAAGCACTCTCGAAATTAGAAACAGCGTTATCCAAGGTTGTGGAAGGTTCTCAGGACTCTTAGAAAATGAAGGATTATATATTAGAACAGACACTGCCGTCATAGACCACTCCAACTTTTCCTACAATTACGACGGCCTCGTCCTCTACAACTCCGATGCTGTGGTGTCGAACAACACATTCTACTGGAATAAAGTTGGCGTTCGGGCCACGACCTATTCGGATGCTCTCATAGAAAATAACTGGTTCGGCTGGAATAGCGAATATGGGCTGGAGATTGACGGCTGGGACAACACGAACGGGCCGTGGCCGAGCAACCCAATTGTAAGAAACAATGTAATATACAAAACAGGGAGAGACACATATACGGCTGTTCCCATACAGATTCAATACAATTGCCGCCCGCTTATTGAGAATAACAGGCTAATTGACTGGACGGAAGATGCAATATGGATGGGAGATAACTCGGCTCCGATAATCAACAACACCTACATGCAGCCAGACGGCGGAAACTACGGCATGGTGTTCTCAAGCAGCAATGTGGATGCCATATATAACACAACCATTGCAGGCCCCACTGTAAAAGAACACATCTATCTGGGCTCAAGCGCTGTCACTGTTACAAACACAACATTTGACCACAGCAGTCTTTTCATAAACAGCGGCTTCAATCTCACCGTTCGCAACTACCTCCACATCCATGTGAACGACTCCACCGGCAGGCCGATTCCCAACGCCACCGTTCACATAACCGACAACGCCAACGGCACATACGACCGGAATTTCACAACCGACGAGAACGGATATGTGAAATGGATCGTATTAACGGACTACTGGCAGAACTCAACCACCACGATAAACTACAGCGATTACACCGTTTCCGTCAGTTATCCCGGAGTATCTTTCATAAACAACAACCGCAGCGTTGATATGAATATCAGCCGGACCGAGTACTTCACCGCAACATCGGAAGCGGACACACATGCACCGATAATCTCGAACATAATTCCGACCGACGGGGACATCGTTCCCGCAGGAGAGAAGATCAATGTCTCCGCGGATGTTGAGGACTACAACATGACCAGCGATATTGGCAATGTTACGCTTCACTGGACGAGCGACTCGTGGACTACGGACAATACGGTTTCCATGTGGCTGGACACCTCCAGCGCG
>CAZKII010000038.1:0-2345 GCA_964552865.1 uncultured Thermoplasmata archaeon
AAATGGCGCTGAGGGGGAGATTCGAACTCCCGTGGGATTGCTCCCAGTGGCTCTCGAGGCCACCGCCGTGAACCGGGCTTAGCTACCTCAGCATGTGGATAGAGCGGATGGCATGATGAGGTAGATAGGGATGCAAGGCCTATTGGGAAGGTGCATCGAATAGCTACCTCAGCATTGGGCAAATCGAGCGGTAATGCTGGGGTAGCGAGAGGCGCAACATCAATAGACACCGGTGCGCTGGATGGCTCCCGTCAGGGAGACAACGGCGCATTCCAAAGGCATCGGTGCGCCAGATAGCTACCTCAGCATTTTCTACCTCCACAAACCACATTCAATATTTAATCTTACCGCAGGCCCAAGCAAAAACAATTAAATATCTCCCTCCTCTTTCTCTTTTTGAAGGTGTGAGCATGGAAGAATCGGTCAGACCCCGCTGCCCCCTGTCGAAGAGGATTGTGCCGGAGGAGACCATATGCTCGGAGTGTCCGGTAAGCCGCGATGATAGGCCTCGCGATGCGGTTCTGAACTGCCTGAAGCATCTTGCCGAGTTCGACCTCTCTACTGTGACGGACTGGGTTCTCTCCGGTCCCCTTTCCGCTGTTCGCACCGTTCTGCTGGAGGTGAATACGGCCATAGACCACGGAGACAGCGTTCTCGAGCCTCTGAGGGCCTCTTATTCCGTTCCGGTCCTGGAGATAGTTTCCTCTCTGGATGAGGAGGTGGCCGGTTCGACCCCGGAGTCGCTCATGCTTCTGGGCGATTCCCTTTTCCTCACAGGGAGTTACGACAGAGCCCTTGAGTTCTACAGGGAGTATTCCCGGCGGATGCCCGATGATCCCGTCGGCTGGAACAACTGCGGCCTTGCGGCTTCCCGTGCAGGGGACGACGAGGAGGCGGTGAAGTTCTATAAGAAGGCGGTCCTTCTGGACAGGGAGTACTCCATTGCCTGGTTCAACCTAGCCAAGGCCCTGAGCCGCATGAAGGATTACGAAAGGTCCGCAAAGGCCTTCGAAAAGGTTGTTGCCCTCGACCCTGAGAACATAAGCGCATGGAACAACCTCGGCGTAATGTACAGCAGGCAGGGCAGGTATCAGGAGGCTGTTCGCTGCTACAACAGGGCCGTGAACATAAAGGAAGATTATGTCTGGGCCTGGTGCAACAAGGGGATCGCTCTTGCCGCTCTCGGTTTCCCGAGGCGGGCGAGAAAGGCCTTCATAAAAGCACTGGAGATAGACCCGGATTTCAGGGACGCACAGGAGGGCCTGAATACGCTGAGCGATGCCTGACCTCAGAAAGTCCTTCTGACATAATCCACTATGGATTCGAATATGGCCCTGCCCGCTCCTTCCTCTATGTTTTTTCTGGTCCAGTCCGGGTGAGTGTAGGGCGTGAAGACTCTTTCGGGGTGCGGCATCATTCCCAGAACGGTCCCGCTCGGGTTCGTTATCCCTGCGATGTTCCCCTCGGTGCCGTTCGGGTTCCACGGATAGCCCGCGTCCTCGTTCCCCTCCGGGTCCACATATCTGAACACTATCTGGTCGTTATCCTCCAGCTGTCTCAGTATTTCGTCCTTTCTTTCGGCCGGGAATGTCAGCTTTCCCTCGGCATGGGCAGACGGTATGAGCCTGATGTCTCCGTGCGGAATCTTCGTGGTGAACTTCGAGTTCCCTCTGTTCACATGTTTCAGAAGGGTAGGCCGACATTCGAATCTGGACGAATCATTGGTGAAAAGCGCCGCCTCCGGCTGCTTAGCCACTGCCCCGCCAAGTCCGGGCAGGATGCCCAGCTCCACCATCACCTGAAAGCCGTTGCATATCCCTATTATGGGGTAGCCGTTCTCTATGTACTCTCTGAGGTCGCTTTCCAGCTTGCTCTTTATCCTTGCGGCCAGTATCGCCCCTGCGCGCACATAGTCTCCCGCGGAGAAACCCCCCGGGAACATGACGATCTGGTAGTCCGAGAGCTTCCTCGCATCCTTTATGCCGCTCACCGTGAGCTGTTTGAGATGCACATACTCCGGGCTCGTCCCCAGGGCCCTGAAGGCCTGAAATGACTCGTCCTCGCAGTTGGTCCCCTCGATTCTCAGTATCGCGACGCGAATATCTTCTGTATTCATCTTCTCACCCCATCAGCTCCCAGAGAGTGTTCTGCCAGGCCTCTCTCGCCCCATTTACATCAATGTCAATCAGTATCCGCTCTCCGTGCCTGACCCTAATCCTTTCTCCGCCGGTCCTCCCGACCTCCACCGCATCGGGCAGTATGGCCATCAGCTTCTCCCTGTCCTCCGGTGCAGCTTCGATGATCCACCTTGTTGGTGATTCGGAGAAGAGGAGTATGTCGTCGGG
>CAZKII010000038.1:2445-14844 GCA_964552865.1 uncultured Thermoplasmata archaeon
GCCTCGCCCAGCCCTCTCACCGCCTCTCTGAACTCCCACATCCTTTCGGGCACCTCCGGGTTTCCGAAGTTAAGGCAGTCGCTTATGGCCTTCGGCCTCGCCCCCACGGCTATGAGGGCGCGGTATGCCTCGTCCATTGCGAGCTTTCCGCCTCTGTATGGGTCGATTGCGGTTGTCCACGGGCTCGTTGCAGTTGAGACGGCCAGCCCTCTGTACGAATCGGGAAGCGGCCTGAGTACGGAGGCGTCTCCGTGGGACCACTTTCCCGTCTTTCCCTGAAGCGGTTTTATCACGCTGGCAGCCCTGACCTCGTGGTCGTACTGCCTTATGACCCAGTCCCTGCTGGCCACATTCTGGTCCGCGAGCATCTTCATAAGGACTTCGGTGTAATCGCTCACCGCAGGCAGCCTTTCCTCTGTCCTCACCTCCGGCCGTTTTGCAGGCCTGTCGTATGCGGGGCACTCGGTGAAGAACTCTAAATCTATTTCTGCTACCTTCGTCCCCCTGAAATTGATTTTCACGATTTTTTCGGGTATCACCCTTCCCACCACATTGGCCTCCACATCGTAGAGGTCGAAGACCTCCATGACCTTCTCCAGGTTGTCCGGGTGAACAGCGAGCATCATCCTCTCCTGAGACTCGGAGATCCATATCTCCCAGGGGAGCATATCGTCCTCTTTAAGCGGGGCTTTATCGAGTTCCACCTCCGCGCCGTAGCCTCCCGCAAGGGCCATCTCGCCTATGACGCAGGAAAGCCCTCCGCCGCCGAGGTCCTTCATCCCCTGAAGAAGTCCCCGATCCGCAACCTCAAGGCACGCATGTATGACCGGCTCCTCGGTTATGGGATCCCCCAGCTGGACCGCACCTCTGGATTCCGTCTCCGAGGCTTCGGTTAGAACCGCGGATGCGAAGGTAACGCCGTGTATCCCGTCCCTGCCGGTCCTTCCGCCCACGAGAACGAAGAGATCTCCCGGTTCCTTTACCGCATTCTTCTGGATGTTCTTCTCCTTGGCTATGCCGACACACCCCACATTCACCAGACAGTTTCCGGTGTAAGAGCGGTCGAAATAGACGCCGCCGCTGACAGTGGGGATTCCGAGCCTGTTGCCGTAGTCCCGTATCCCGTCAACAACGCCTGAAAAGAGGTAGCGGGGGTGCTTTATGCCCTTCTGCAGTTCCTCCGGTTTCGTGTCCAGAGGGCCGAAATATATGGGATCGATGAGGCCGATTGGCTGGGCGCCCATGCAGAGGACATCCCTGACAATCCCGCCGATTCCGGTGGCGGCCCCGCCGTAGGGCTCCACCGCGGACGGGTGATTGTGAGACTCTATTCTCAGGGCATAGCCGTGCGTGTCGTCGAAGCGCATGACCCCGGCGTCTCCTCTGGAGAGTACGTCCTCGTTATCTATCCCCCCGAAGTACTTCACAAGCACGGCCTTGGAGCTCTTGTAGCACGCGTGCTCGCTCCACGCCTGTCCGAGGGCCTGCATCTCGAGGTCCGTGGGATTCCTCCCCTCGTTTTTGAAATAGGCCTGCGCCCTCTTCATCTCCTCGAGGTTGAGGCCGAGTTCCATCTTCTCGCTTATCTTCGTCAGCTCGGAATCTCCTGCATCCAGAAGTGCGATCTCGAAGAACGGAAAAGAGGCGTCTCTTTTTATGTAAAAATCATCCATCCTCATCCCTCGATGCTGATGTGGTAGCTCTGAATCACCGGGTTGGCCAGCAGTTTCCGGCACATCTCGTCGGCATCCCGCATGGCCTTCTCCCTGTCGTCGGTCTCCATCTCTATCGTGAACACCTTCACGGTCCTGACGGCCGCTATGCCGCGGAATCCAAGGAGTTCCAGCGTCTTCTTCACATTCTTTCCCTCGGGGTCAGCCACCCCTTTCTTGAGTTCTATTCGTATCTCGGCCCTGAGCATGAGGTCACCGTTTCAGGGAAAAGAGAGGAGATATTTAAGGGGTTTCTTCTGGGTTTTGTTCTAAAACTCTCGGGCTGTTTTCATTCCGTTTCCTTTAACTCGTACCAGATGTTATTCTCTCCGCCTTTTCACCACTTTATTCTGTTTGATTAATTTGTTTAAATCCTAGATTGCAGTATCTCTATGGACGAGAAAGCCTTTTCGAAATATCTGGTCTTTTTCTCCTCTTCTCTTTGAGTTCGTTCATTATCCAGTTCAGCCGCCCTCTTCGGATTTGCTCCGCATTTGCTTCGGGAGCATCGATAAAAGATTACTGTGAAATAGGTTCCCACTCGAATTCTATTTTTGAACGGTTTTCTTTAATCAACTTTCGTATGCACTTTTTCCCGAACCTGCTTTTCCCACCAGTCCGAGCCTGTGTATGGGCCCAACAGCTATGGCCTGTTGCTATTTCGGGTGTCAGTTTGCTGATTTAAGGAAGCCATATGTTTTTTGGATATCCTCCACATTTTCGTATATTTTTATTATAGGGGAGAGGTCGACCGTAGCTTCTGAGGGATAGTAGTATATTATATCTTGAATTAGGTCTTCCAACAAATTGATTGAAAATAGGGCATATCTTGTTTCGTCAACGGGGGTTGCAGATGGGGAAGATTGGTATGAACCATCATCCTTATAGAATGCTTTCACCATTTCTAGTAATATTTTTATTTTCTCTATCACTTGGGAGAGTTCATTATCTTTCAACTCAATTTTGGAGTATAGAAAATCTATTGAGTAGACAATTTTTGATATTTCTTCCAGTGTGGCGCGATTGTCGACATATGTCAGAAGGTAAACTAGCCACAGGTTGGCGTTATTGGGCACTTTGTTCACATTATCTAGGATAAAACATATCTTGAAAAAGCTATCTAAGTCTTTTGGCATTATCTCCACTATTTTGTTATCATCAATTACTGCTTGGAGTGTATGTGAGAGTTTTTCCTTATTTATATCAATGAGTTTGTGCTGGAAGTTTAGGACGAAGACTTTTGCATCTATTTTCTTCCACAGCTCTTCTAATCCAGTATCTGGTTCAAGTATCTCTTCGAATGTTTCTTTTGGAACCCGAAAAGCATAACTTCTCCACGCGGGGACCATTCCATATTCTCCGTTTTCTACTATCCATTTTGCAGGAAATATGGCATATCTCAATGATGGTTTATGGATATATATAAAAAACTTATTCTCAATTGGCACCCGTTGTCCTCTTTTCTTTTTAGCAACTTTCGATACTTTAAAATCGTAAAACTGCAAGTCTGTTTTTTCGGCATATTGAAACTCAAGTTCTATTTTCTTATCATCAATCTCTGCGATAAAATCTCCTTTTCTTGAGACACCTCCCTTTCTTAAAAACCACAATGTTTTGTCCCCCCCAGATTTATAGACTTTAACGTGATTTGCGGAGGGATTCAGTTCTTTTACTTTGTTCTCTAACCACTCCAAGGTTTCTAACTCAGCAATGGCTTTTTTCTTCATGTCTCTTCTGTACTCCAAATAGGTTCTAGACTTTATGTCACTTGACTGTGCATATATAGTTTTTCCATCAGTTTTCATAGTTTCGCCTCAATAAAGTTTTGTTTGATAATTTTTTAAAGTTTTTCTGGCGTCGAGAGCGATTTCTGGAACAATTTCATAGCCTATGCCATTTCGTTTCAAGTCAGCTGCCGCTAAAAGGGTAGTTCCAGAACCGGCAAATGGATCGAGGATCGTTTCTCCAACATAACTAAAGGCTCTGATGAGCCTTGAAGGAAGTTCGTAGGGAAACGGGGCTACATGCTTTCTCCCGTCCCCACTTTTTACCGGTTTCATTATCCAGACATCACTATTTTTTATAGAAAGCCAAAATTCTTTATCCAGTTTTGATTGTTCTTTTTGCTCCGGTGTGACATGCGCATATTTTTTAACGCCTTTTTTTCCCGGCTTATCGAACTCTAAAATAAACTCATGCATGTTGTTTATTAAAATTCCGCCAGGATATGGGTATGTTCCGAAGTGCGCCCGTACCCCATTGGTCTTGTGCCAGATTATATCTCTTTTGAAAACAAAGCCTATTTCTTCGCACACATCTATCGTTCTCCCCACCAGATTTAGTGTTCTGTACCCTCCACTCTCTAGTCGTATAGGAAGGTTCATAATATTTATGAAAGCTTTTCTCCCAGGCTGCAGAACCCTATATACTTCTCTCCAAACGCTTCTTATTTTATCAAACCACTCGTCTATATCATGAATATTGCCCAAGTCGTCTGGGATGAATTCTTTTGAGTACATTTTTGTATCAAAGTATGGGGGTGATGTAATCATGAGATGGACGCTGTCATCTTCCAACTCCTGCATATTCATAGAATTTTTTACAAAGAGTTTTTGTGTTGTTCCATTGACTTCAATACTGACCTGCTCCTTAATCATTCCCCTCTCTTTTCGGAGGGTGTACTGGTGTCGAGATAGGTATTCCTCTAACTCTTTTAAATTAAAGCGCATTTGCCCGCTAGTAGCAATTTGTGCCGTGATAACTTTTTTATGGGCAAGTCTGTGAAGCTTTTCCACTGAAATATCGAGATATTTGGATGCCTCTATTGCAGAGAGATATGTTCTGTTTTTATAGTCTTTTGCTTCCATTTCGATCAGCTCCCACATCCAATATTTGCACCTGCTGTCTTCTGGTTATTTTTGCCTATTGGTTATGTCTTCCTCTTATATAAGGTTACTGGGTTTGTGGCATTGTCCTCGTTAAGCACTGCTCCGTTTCTTGTGGGCCAAACTTTGATATATCCCCCTTCCATCTCCGCCCCATGCCCGTCCCCGAAGAAATACTTGAGAGGCTGAAAAAGGGCCGCAACCTTATCCTCATGCACGGGAACGCGGCCACCCCCCAGCGCTCCCAGCTCTTTTTCAGTTTTCCTACGGCCCACAGTAGCACTTTCATAAGATGATGGTGCTACGGCCATAATAATATTGCTACCGAAAATCTTTTATGCTCAACGCACATGGATAGCACGAAAAACAAAAGCTTGCTACCGAGGTGAAAAAGTGTCGGAGATAAAGAAGCATATCGGAATATGGCTTGCTGTAGCCGTACTGATAGGTGCAGCATTTGGCGGAGGGTATCTGATCGCACAGATGTCAGAAGAGCAGACATCAACAGGGAACCCCTATCTTACTGTAATTGATGGGGAAGGAAGAATCGTGGCCCTTCCGGATGTGCCGGAGCGCATAATCGTTCTTACGCCGGGATATGCGGAAACCCTCTATGCCATTGGCTGTGGCGATAAGATAGTGGCTGTCGATAACGGAACCGCCGAGGGCGGATATCCTGCAGAGGTGCATCAGAAGCCAACAGTGGGTAAGGCATGGAACCCCAGCCTTGAAAAGATCATAGAAATGGATCCCGACCTCGTCATCGCATACCCCTATTCCGCTGATGCAATCTCAAGCCTTGAGGAAAAAATACCCATCTATTATGTTGCCTATGAAAAATCGCTGGAGGATGTTATGGAGGGGATTCGCACGGCAGGCCTTCTTACTGGCCACATCTCAGAGGCGGATAATGTTGTCTCTGACATGCAGATGCATATAGACGAGATAGTTGATAAGACAGAAGGATTAAACAGAACAATGAGGCCTCTCGTATATTTCGAGACATCGTCCGTGGTAGGAAAATGCGCTGGACCAGACACCGAGGGAAATGATCTGATATACAAGGCCGGCGGGATAAACATAGCCGCCGACGAGCCGACCTCGTACCCGATACTCAGCACGGAGTATATCATCGAGAAGAATCCAGATGTAATTTTAATCCAGTGGTACACCCAAACGACAGTGGATGATCTGAAGAATAGGTCTGGATGGGACAGCATAAACGCCGTGAAAAATGACAGAGTTTATAAACTGAGTGAAATAAGTGGGGTTGGCCCGAGAGCGTGGATGGTGCTTGAGGAAATGGCACACGAACTCCATCCTGAACTGTTCAGTGAGTAGGTGTTTTCTATGATAGGCTCCCTCAGAAAAGTAACCTACTGCGAGAGGTACAGGCGCGCCAATATCTATACCGCCGGGTGCAATTTCAGATGTATCGGATGTTCTTATAAACTGCGCACGGAAGAAGAGCGGGACGCGCTCACCCCCGAAGAGGTTATGGATGCCCTAAAGCCCCTGAATCTGCGAAGAGTGCATTTTATCGGCGGAGAGCCCACATTCTGTCCGGACATCGAAGCAATCGCGGAGTTCTGCCATGAAAAACTCGGCATTCGGACGAAGATAGGCCATTCTACGGGGTGGAACCTGCCTCCCGACCATATAGATGAGATGCACATTACGATAAAAGCATACTCCGATGATTTACACAAAGAATATACGGGAGTATCAAACAGGAGAGTGCTGAGCAATTTCAGAAAAATCTACAGCAGCGGTGTGGTATTGAGTGCCAGCACCGTTCTCATACCCGGGATGATAGACGCGGATGAAATCGAGAGGATTGCCGGATTCGTATCGGATGTTGACCCCCTGATTCCCTTTCACATCACAGGGTTCATTCCTGTACCGGGTGCACCTTGGCGTTCCCCCACACAATCCGAGATCTCCAGGGCAAAAAACCTCGCCAAACAGCACCTTGAAAATGTGAGCACATCATGCTTTGAATCTCCTGATGATTATGAGAGGATGGTAAGAGAAAACCCGAAATACCAGAGCATAAAGGTGCTTTAGAATGAAAGAGAATAAGCCGGAGAAACATGCCGGAATAAAGGGTTTCAGAGGGTTCATAATTCTTTCCTTAATAACCGGATTTATCCTCAGCTTCCTCGGTGCTCTTTCCATCGGTCCTGCGAAAATACCCGTTACTACGGTATTCAGGATCCTCTTTCATCTTCCGGGCTCGTGGTCAGAAAGCTACGGAATAATACTGATGGAAGTGAGATTGCCAAGGGTGATTCTTTCCGCCCTTGTCGGCTCTGGCCTTGCGGTTGCAGGATGTGCGATGCAGGGTCTCTTCAGAAATCCTATGGCATCTCCGTATATCCTTGGCATATCCTCCGGGTCTGCATTCGGCGCATCCCTGGCGATTGTCCTCGGAGTCGGTCTCGGAACAGGGGTATTTGCCGTTCCATTTACAGCATTCATCTTTGCACTTTTAACCATATTTCTTGTATACAATGTTGCAAAGATCGGAAGAAGGGTGCCAATGGAAACCCTCCTGCTTGCAGGTATTGCCACGGGCTCGTTCTTCTGGGCTCAGGTCTCGCTCATGAAATATATTGCAGGCGAGGAGCTCCGCAGCATAGTTTTCTGGCTGATGGGAGGGTTCTGGGCGAGTAGCTGGGACAAGGTCGCCATAGCGTTTCCATTGATCCTTCTGGGCATAGTGGTCATAATGTTCTTCAGCCGGGATCTGAACCTCATGCTCATGGGTGAGGAACATGCTCTTAATCTGGGAACAGATGTTGAAAATGTTAAAAAAATTGTTCTTGTATTTGCGTCCCTGATAACCGCTGCGGCGGTATCTGTGAGCGGCATCATCGGATTTGTGGGGCTTATAATACCTCATATCATGAGGATAATCGTCGGCCCGGATCACCGGGTTTTACTGCCCTCCTCCTGTCTGGTTGGAGCAATCTTCCTGATGTGGATGGATGCTCTGGCAAGAACAGCAATTCAGCCGACGGAACTCCCCGTGGGAATAATCACGGCCTCATTGGGGGCGCCTTTCTTCCTGTATTTGCTGAGAAAGAGAAGGAGAATAACAGGGTGGTGACATGAAGCTGAAAATAAGGGGTCTCGATTTCCATTACGACAGCGTCAAGATACTGGAAAACGTCACATTCGAGGTAAAGGAGGGAGAAATTTTGGGCGTCCTCGGCCCCAACGGTTCCGGGAAAACCACAATGCTCAGATGCATCAACAGGGTTCTCGAAGCAAAAAAAGGCTCAATTCTCATAGATGGAACGAATATACGGGAACTGACGAGGAAAGAGATTGCGAAGAATATCGGTGTTGTTCCGCAGAGTTCTGCCATCCATTTTCCTTTCACTGCCTTCGACATAGTTTTAATGGGCAGAGCGCCGCATCTCGGCAGATTAGATAGGGTTACTTCAAGGGATATTGAGATTGCGGAAAAAACCATGGAAATCACAGGCACACTGCATCTCGCGGATCGATTGATAGATGAAATCAGCGGGGGAGAGAAACAGCGGGTGATTATCGCAAGGGCTCTGACACAGGAGCCGAAAATACTGCTGCTTGATGAGCCGACATCGCATCTGGATATAAATCACCAGCTGGAAATCCTGGAGCTTGTAAGGAAACTCGCAAGAGAAAATCGACTGACAATAGTTCTTGTTTCTCATGATCTCAACATGGCCGGCAGATACTGTGATAGAATAGTGCTTCTTAAGGCGGGCAAAATCCACTCCATAGGCAGAACTATGGATGTTCTCACAAAAGATAACATGAAGGATGTGTTTGAAATAGATGTTGAAATCAACTATGATGAGAGAATCGATGCCCTGAATATTGTCCCGGTATCTGCGATAAATAACAAACTGCAGGCCATTTGAGAAGGCAAACGCCACCAGACGCTCTTCCTCCGTGATTGCGTATAAGTTGTTTATATCTGCATTATTTCGTATATACATTCTTTGGGTTTCAGGTCATTCTCTTTACTTCCCCCTATTACCCAAACTTTGATATATCCCCCTTCCATCTCCGCCCCATGCCCGTCCCCGAAGAAATACTTGAGAGGCTGAAAAAGGGCCGCAACCTTATCCTCATGCACGGGAACGCCGACCCCGATGCTCTGGCCAGCGCGCTCGCAATCGCCTCGGCCTTCCCGGAAACCGATGTTCATGCACCGGAGGGGCTGGACAGGATAAGCAAGGTTCTGCAGGAGAGGTACGGCATCGGCCTGAAGGAGGAGGTCAACCTGTCCGATTACTCGGCCATCGTCGCCGTGGACACCTCTTCCCCGGAGCAGCTCGGCCCTGTGGGAGAGCATATTGCAGGGGACCACCGGCTTATTGTCATAGACCATCATGCAACGAGCGGGGACTGGCGGGCTTCTCTCTCTTTTGTCGAGCAGAGGACCTCCTGTGCCGAGGTGGTGTGGCACCTTCTCGGAGAGTGGGGGCTGCGGGAGTCTCTGGGCGGAACATCGGCGGAGCTACTTCTTGCCGGTATAATAACGGATACGGGCCACTTTCGGTTTGCGGACAGCGGTACTTTCCTTGCTGTTCACGAGATAATGGAGGCGGGCCGTGTGGATCTGCAGGAGGTGATCGAGGCGATCTCCGTGCGAACCGACCCCTCGGAGATAATATCCGTGCTGAAAGGGGCTCAGCGGCTCAGGTTCGAGAAATGCTGCGGCTACATCGTGGCCCAGTCAAGCGGCAGCGCATTCGAGGCCTCCGTTTCCCGCGCCATACTGAATCTCGGTGCGGATGTGGTCTTCGTGGCCTCGCAGAGAAAGGAAAGATTCCGAATAAGCGCAAGGGCCAGACACACGCTCGTAAGGGAGGGCTTCAATCTTGCGGAGCTCCTTTCCGAGCTGGGGGCGGAGACCTTCACCGACGGAGGTGGCCACGCCGCCGCCGCAGGAGTAACAGGGGTGGGTGATGCGGAGGCGATGCTGCACATGTCCGTGGAAAAGACGAAGGAGTGGCTTAGAGCGCACAGGAGCGGTTAGTCCCCTTTTTTTCCGCCGATCCATCTCAGGAGGCCGCTGATTATGAAGGCCGCGCCTATTCCTATCAGTACAAAGGCGCCGGTCTCCCCGAGCAGCATTCCGAGGCCGATGAACAGGAGTATTATCCCTGTAAAGACACCTGTTGGTATGGATTTTTCGCTCATTTCCCTATTATCTCCATCATTTTCTTCAGGTTATCCGGTTTGTTATCGAAGTATTCCCTCACCGGGGCTAGCAGTTCGGCAAGCGCTTTCGCTACGCTCTGCTTGAGGTCCATGGGGTGCAGCTCCTTCTTTACGAATACCTCTTCCAGTTCTTCATAAGAGGAGAATTCCATGTTGCCGCCCCACTTCTCCGGCCTCTCTATCGTGAGGTGGCCCGCCTGCGGGAAGATGATGTACCTGCATATCTCCATCACCGGATTCCCTTCCGTTTCCCCCTCCGGGCAGTAGGCCTTCTTGAGTTTTCTTTTTATGTCCTCCGGTGAGTCATGAACCAGAATTGCCGCGTCCGGATCGCTCTTGGACATCTTGGCATCCACCGGGTCCATTCTGTTCCCCCCTTTCAGGCCGGATATGAGCGGAGTATGAAGGGCAATGGGCTTCTTCCAGCCCAGTTTTTCCCCGGCGTCCCTAGCCAGCATGTGCGCCTTCCTCTGGTCCATGCCGCCGTAGGCGAGGTCCACCTCCAGCGCGTAGATGTCAGCGGCCTGCATGGGAGGGTATATCAGTTTCGAGGTGTCCATCTCCTCGTCCCCTTCCTTGCGGCCCATTATCGTCAATGCTCTCTTTATTCTGGACAGTGAGGATACCTTTGCGATTCTGAGCACCTTCTCCCAGTAGTCGGCGTTATCTATTAGATCGGAGGCCCAGACGAACTCGGTTCTTTCCGGGTCGGCCCCCAGTGCAAGGAATGTATCCTTCATGTACTCCCCCGCTGTCCTGATCTTCTCTATGTCCCCTCCCATCTTGTCGTTTATGAACGCGTGCCAGTCCGCCAGCAGCACGGTTATGCGAAACCCCGCTTCCTCCAGATCCCTGATCTTCTGCGCGCATATCATGCCCTGGGCGATGTGAACCAGCCCGGACGGCTCGAAACCGATGTACGCCCTCGGCCCCTCTTTTTCTTCCAGCAATTTCCTGAGCTCCTTCTCGGTCACCAGTTCAACCGCGTTTCTTCTGACGATTTCCATACGCTCTTCTGTCTTCATGCCCGTTAAAAAAGCAGTATATGATAAAAGATTTCCGTTCATGTCGCCTGTATATCACATGACATGACACATGATATGGTATAGAAACGAAAGCAATAAATAGAGAACGCCCAATGCCCCGCCACCTAGGGGGATACTCTAGGAGGTGAAAATATGAACGCAAACGAATATGTGGATAGCGTGATTCAGAAGGTAGAAGAGAAGAACGCTGGCCAGAAGGAATTCCTTCAGGCGGTGAAGGAGGTTCTGCACACTCTGACCCCCGTTATCGAGAAGGAGCCGAAGTACATGAAGCACAAGATTCTCGAGAGAGTTACCGAGCCGGAGAGGCAGGTAATGTTCCGCGTTGTATGGGAAGACGACAACGGAGAGACGCAGGTGAACAGGGGATACAGAATCGAGTTCAACAGCGCGATCGGCCCCTACAAGGGCGGACTCAGGTTCCACCCCAGCGTGAACCTCGGAATTATAAAGTTCCTCGGTTTCGAGCAGATATTCAAGAACGCACTGACAACCCTCCCCATGGGCGGCGGTAAGGGCGGTTCCGACTTTGACCCCCACGGGAAGAGCGATGCCGAGGTAAGAAGGTTTACCCAGAACTTCATGATGGAGCTCTACAGGCACATCGGCCCCAACACGGATGTTCCCGCTGGAGATATCGGTGTCGGCGGAAGGGAGATCGGATATATGTTCGGCACCTACAAGAAGATAACCAACAGGTTCGAGGGAGTGCTTACGGGCAAGGGCCTCAACTGGGGCGGCTCTCTCATAAGGCCTGAAGCTACTGGATACGGCGCCACCTACTACCTCATGGAGATGCTGAAGTCCAGAGGCACCGACCTCAAGGGAAAGAAGGTCGCTCTGTCCGGCAGCGGAAATGTCGCTCAGTTCGCGGCGCAGAAGGTCGCCGAGCTCGGCGGTACCGTGATAACCCTGTCCGACTCCAAGGGCTCCGTCTATCTGCCTAACGGACTGACCAAGGAGATGTGGGAAGGCGTCTATGAGACCAAGGCCATAAAGCACGGCAGGCTCTCCGAGTGGGCCGAGAAGTTCGGTGTGGACTTCTATCCCGGCGAGAACGCGTGGAAGGTCGCTGCCGACCACGGAAATGTGGATGTTGCATTCCCGAGCGCCACTCAGAACGAGATAACCTTGGACGATGCGAAGATCCTTGTCGAGAAGGGAACCATGGCCGTGGTGGAGGGTGCGAACATGCCTTCGACCCTGGACGCCATCAAGTACTTCATGGACAACAACGTCCTCTTCGGGCCCGCAAAGGCGGCCAACGCAGGCGGCGTGGCGGTCTCCGGCCTCGAGATGTCCCAGAACAGCCTCAGGCTCCAGTGGACCAGGGAAGAGGTGGACCAGAGGCTCCACGACATCATGGTCAGCATCTACAAGACCGGCGAGTACTACGCCAAGAAGTACGGCCACGAGGGCGACCTGCTCCTCGGTTCCAACATCGGCGGCTTCGTGAAGGTCGCGGATGCGATGATCGACCAGGGAATGTATTAAACGCAGAACAAAACCCCTTTTTCTTTCCATTTTTTTCTT
>CAZKII010000039.1:0-13723 GCA_964552865.1 uncultured Thermoplasmata archaeon
AAAGGAGGAATTAGCGATGTGTTTAAGTAAGCGAAAAAATAACTGTACTCAACACCACAGGCGAAGGAAGATAGAAAAATTGGAAAAAAAGTTAAAAGGAGTCTATAAGGGAGTTCAGGGTCCTGCTGGGGCGCATGGCAGCCGATGCAAGTTCGTCGTCGGGTTTGTAGTATCCGCCCACATCCTGAGGCCTTCCCTGCGTGGCATTCATCTCTTCCAGTATCCTTTCCACGTTCTCTTCCAGCGCATCAGCCAGTGGCGAGAACTCATCGGCCAGCTCCCGGTCCTTCTCCTGCTCCGCCATTGCCCTTGCCCAGTACATTGTAAGATAGAACTGGGAGCCTCTGGTATCCAGCTCATGTACCTTTCTGGAAGGAGACCTGTTGTTGAACAGATACTTCTCCGTCGCCCGGTCAAGTGCATCGGCCAGGACGGAGGCCCGTTCATTCCCTGTCCTTCTCGCATAGTGCTTGAGAGACACGGGAATGGCCAGGAACTCTCCGAGCGAGTCCCATCTGAGATGCCCCTCTTTGAGGAACTGCTGCACATGTTTGGGTGCGGACCCGCCGGCACCGGTTTCGAACAGACCTCCGCCGTTCATCAGCGGGACTATGGATAGCATCCTGGCGCTCGTCCCCACCTCTATTATCGGGAACAGGTCTGTGAGATAGTCCCTCAGCACATTTCCGGTCACGGATATCGTGTTCTCGCCCCTACGCATCCGTTCCACTGAGAATTTCGTGGCCTCGACCGGCGACATCACCCGGATATCCAGTCCATCGCTGTCGTGTTCCGGGAGGTACATGTCCAGCTTCTTGAGGAGCTCAGCATCGTGTGCTCTGCCCCTGTCCAGCCAGAAAACCGTGGGCCAGCCCGTTTCCCTTGCCCTTGAAACAGCGAGCTTGACCCAGTCCTTTATCGCATCATCCTTCGTCTGGCAGCCTCTCCATATGTCGCCTTTTTTCACGCTGTGCTCCATGAGCACCTTTCCGGATGCTGCCACGACCCTGACGGTCCCGTCCTCTGGTATCTCGAATGTCTTGTCGTGGGAGCCGTATTCTTCGGCCTTCTTCGCCATGAGCCCGACATTAGGTATCGTGCCGATGGTCTTCGGGTCGAAGGCACCGTTTCTCTTGCAGTCCTCAACAACGACATCGTATACGCCGGAGTAGCTGCTGTCCGGTATCACGAACTTGGTATCATGGGGTTTTCCGTCAGGGCCCCACATCTGCCCCCCTGTTTTTATGGCCGCAGGCATGGATGCGTCGATTATCACCAGGTTCGGCATATGGAGGTTTGTTATCCCCCTATCGGAATCCACCATGGCCAGTTTCGGTCTCTTCTCATAGCAGGCCTCTATGTCCCTCTCTATCTCCTTTCTCTTCTCCTCGGGGAGATCTTTTATCCTCTCGTAGAGCACTCCGAGACCGTTGTTGGGATCCACACCGAGTCTGGCAAATGTCTCCGCATGCTTCTCAAACACCTCTCTGAAATAGGTGGACACCACATGCCCGAAGATTATCGGGTCAGAGACCTTCATCATCGTAGCTTTCAGATGGACAGAGAAAAGCACATCCTTCCGGAGCGCATCGTCCACTTCTTCACTCAGGAACTTCCTCAGCTCCTGCACATCCATGAATGAGCCGTCGAAGACCTCTCCCGGCAGGAGCGGCATCCGTTCCTTTAGAACCACCACATCCCCGGCATCGGTAACAAGCTCTATTCTGGCATCCCCGGCATCTTCAGGGGATAGGGTTACGGACTTCTCGTTGTGCATGAGGTCTCCGCTCTTCATGGTCGCCACATGGGACCTCGAATCATCCGGCCAGTCCTTCACCGGCGGCGGGTTCTTCCTCGCAAAGTTCTTCACCGGTGTCGGAACCCTCCTGTCCGAGTTGCCCTCTCTCAGGACGGGATTCACGGCGCTCCCTTTTATCCTGTCGAATCTCGCCCTTATCTCCCGTTCCTCATCGTTCTTCGGTTCCTCAGGGTAGTCCGGTATCCCGTATCCCTTCTCCTGCAGTTCCTTCACGGCTTCCATTATCTGCGGTATGGACGCACTTATGCACGGCAGCTTTATCACATTGGCTTCCGGCCTTTTCACGAGCTCTCCGAGGTATGCCAGGTCGTCGCTCTGCCTCTGCTCTTCATCAAGATAGTCGGGGAAGGCGGCTATTATCCTTCCCGCAAGGGATATGTCCCTCATCTCGAATTTCACACCTGTTTTGGAGGCGAAGGCCTTTATCACCGGAAAGAAGGAGTAGGTGGCCAGAGCAGGGGCCTCGTCCACCTTTGTGTAGATTATCTTCTCCTCTGGCATAGGGTTCACTCACCCCAGTATTTCAGAGCCTCTTCCTCATCGGGCAGCATGTAGAGGACATCGTCCCACGGATGCCTGTACAGAGGCTGATTCAGCCTCTTCTGGTCAAGGAAGTGGCCCACCATACCTATGCTCCTTCCTATGATGAATATGGCGTTCAGGGTTCCGATGTCTATTATCTCGTCTATCTCCTCATCGGAGTATATCCCTGTGGAGCGCAGGATGTCCACGAAGAGTATGCCTATGCACCCGTCAACATTCAGTATCAGGTTGTTCTTCTTAGCCGTCGTGACCTTCTCCACCTCGAGTGCATAGTCCAGAAGGTCGTGCTTGGGCAGGTTCTTGAAGGCCCATTCCTTCATCAGTATGACCCTCATGTCCGGGTTCTGAACGCTCTTCACCCTGTGACCTATGCCCTGTATCTTCACCTTCTTCGCTTTCATGGTGTCCACGAACTCTTTCGGTGTCTGACCCTTATCGAAGGCATCCTTGAACATGCGGGCCGCTCCGTCGAGCGCCCCTCCGAACCTCGGCCCTATTGTGAGCACACCGGAAGCCAGGGCTGCGGTAAGGTCCTTCCCTGCCCTCGCAGTTATTATCGCATTGTGCGCTCCGCTGACACAGGGGCCGTGGTCCGCAGTTATCTTCAGGGCCAGTTCGAAGAACTCGGCGACATATCTCGGAAGCCTCTTCTTGAACCATAGGAGGGATATGACATCCCCGACACCGTACCCTTCCTTTATCACCTTGCTTATGGGCACTCCTGCATAGAGGAGCTCCTCTCCGCTGTCGTCGGATATTGTGCATACGACATTGCTCGGTTTCCTCATCTTTTTCGGATTGTATTCCACAGGCATCTCAGGGGGTTCCACTTCAGGTTTCTCTTCTATTACTCCCTTGGATCTCAGGTCCTCGTAGACCTCCCTTATCTTCTCGCCGAAGCTGTCGTAGGAATCGGGCACGAAAGCGCCTGCCTCGCGGAGCGCTCTGTTCTTGGCATCGGCGGTCTCCTCCTCTCCTCTTGCCATGGCTCCGGCATGCCCGAACTGCACCTCACTGGGGAACACCTTGGCGCATGTTCCGGTCACCCATGCCACCAGAGGCTTCTTTATCTTCCCTTCCTTTATTGCGGATGCTATCCTGTACTCTTCCTTTCCACCGACCTCTCCGAGGACGACCATCATCTTTATCTCAGGATTGGCCTCGTACCTCAGCAGGTGCTCCAGAAGGGTGCTTCCTGGATATTTGTCCCCGCCTATCGCTATGCCTTCGTACACTCCGTCGGTATTCCTCGCTATCACATTGGCCATCTCGTTGAGCATACCGCCGCTCTTTGAGACGAAGCCCACGCTCCCGGGTCGGTACAGCTTGGCCATTATGAGATTGGAGACCGCACCGCCAGCATTTCCTATCTTGAAGGCACCTGCTACGAAGCCTCCAACGGTGGCAGGCCCTATTATCCATTTGCCCATCTTCTTTCTCATGGCTATGAGCTTTCTGGTATCCCTTTCAGGCAGCCCCTCGGCTATTATGACGACAGTCCTTATGGTGGGCATCTCCAGGGCTTCCACGGTGACCTCGTACGCCGACCTGAAGGATGCGAAGTTTATCAGTACATCCGATTCAGGGAATTTCTCGGTGGCCACCTGCAGGCTGTTATACACGGGTATCAGTATCTCCTTCCTTCCGAAGAAGACCTTCATGAAGGTCTTTTTCGCTCCCGTGGGATTCACCACGCAGGACACGGAGGGCTTTTCCCTGCGTGAGAGGTAGTCGAAGTCCAGCATCCTCTGGACGGCCTTCTGCTGGTTTCCATACACTATGGCCGTCGTCTCCCTGTCGAACAGGACATAGTCGGGTCTTTCCATATCATTCACCTCCTTTCAGCATCTCAGATGCCTTTCTCACAGGGGTGGTCATGTGCATCTCAGGCCCACCGACATCCATATCGAGCCCGAGGCGCTCCGCGGCCTCCTTTATTCTGGCCAGACCCACCTTGTAGTTCGGCCCTCCCCTGCGCACATATATCTTTATGTTGTTCTCCTTTATCTTGTCCGCATACTCCTCGAGCGCCTGGATTATCCCATCGAATGTCTTGGCGACATCCGTGAAGTTCGCTATGCCTCCGCCGATTATGAGAACCTTGCCTCTCGGGTCCTTTTCCCGGGTCATCAGGTCAAGTATGGTCTTGGCATACTCTCTGGTCTCATCGGTGGACGGATTGCCGCTGTATTCTCCGTAGTTCGCCAGCTCATCTCCCAGGCCGAGGTCCACGACCGTGTCCGCATATATGACCGAGGCACCGCCACCTGCTACCATAGTCCATACCCTACCTTTCGGGTTCAATATGGTCAGTTTCAGGGAGGCCCCGCTCTTCTCGTCCAGGCTCTTTATGTACTCTTCTTCAGGCCTGCTCGTCCTTCCGAAGGGTGCGGGAAACTCTATGTCGCCCCACTTATCGGCACACACGAAGGCTGCCGTATCATCCAAGCGGGCCTTGATGTCCAGGGGCACCACGGAATCTCCGACTATCACAAGCGGGTTGAACTCCAGGGAGCCGAAGTGAAGGTCGGCGTAGAACTTCATTATCGCTCTGATGAACTCTGCCATAGTTTCAAGCTCATCGCCGGATAGCTGATCGGAGAGTGGGGTTCTGAAATCGAATTTGTCCAGGTCCGAGTCTATGGGAACGTCGATGGTTATCAGGCTATCTCTGTTGGACTCTATGTCCACACCGCCGGCTGTGGAGAAATATATCCTGTCACCCTCGAGGTAGCCGTTTATGGAGAGGAAATACTCGTCTTTCTCCTCATGAGGTATCATGGGCTCTATCAGGAAATGGTCCAGAACACCCTTTATGCCCTCGTCCGTCGGGTTGCCATTTGCGTCAAAGCTGCGATGGACGACGGTCTCCTTTCCCATCCTCTCCTTTATCCATTCCTTCACGGCAGGGTAGTCCGCATTCACCAGAAGCAGTCCGTTCTTTCCCCTTTTCCCGAAGAGCTGATCCGGCTTCGCCACCAGTTTCTCCTCGTTCAGCCAGGGGTGCTCCTCAGGGAGCCTGTCCAGGTCGGTCTCCGGCGTCACAGGCACCAACCTGCCGTGGTAGCTGAACCTTCCTCCCGAATATTCCGGAAGGTATCTGGCCAGCATCCTCTTGGCATCATACTCTCTTATTGCTCTTTGTGCCATCTTATCCTCTCCTTTTTTACTCCATTTTTTTCTTCACCCAGGGAAGCTTTCCTCCGGCCTTCAGTATCTCGGCATCCTGCTCGGAAAGCGCGTGGGTGAGCTCCATCTCGGTTCCTTTGGTGATGTTCTTCAACTTTACACCGCCTTTCAGGTCACCTATCTCCAGTTCCAGCACATCTCCTTGTTCTATACTGTCATAGTCGGCGGGGTCCACGAATGTCAGCGGTACTATTCCGAAGTTTATCAGGTTGGCCAGGTGTATCCTCGCGAAGGATTTCACTATGACCGCTTTGACTCCCAGGTACTTGGGTGCAAGGGCCGCGTGCTCCCTGCTGCTGCCCTGTCCGTAGTTCTCGCCCCCTATTATGAATCCGCCGCCCTTCTGCAGGGCCCTCTCCGGGAATTCCGGATCTATGACCTCGAAGACATGCTTGGATATCTCGGGTATGTTACTTCTAAGGGGAAGTATCTTCGCACCGGCCGGCATGATGTGGTCGGTTGTTATGTTGTCCTCCACCTTTATCAGAACCTCTCCTTCCAGTTTATCGGGCAGGGGCGGGAAGTCCGGCAGAGGCTTTATGTTCGGGCCCCTGCTTATCTCCACCTTCCTCGCTTCTTCGGATGGAAGCGGCGGGAGGAACATATTGTCTATTATGAAGAATCTGTCCGGCAGCTCTATCTTTGGATACTCGCCGAGCTCCCGGGGGTCGGTGAGCGCGCCTTTTATCGCGGTTGCCGCGGCCACCTCCGGGCTCACAAGGAGCACCTGCGCATCCTTCGTCCCGCTCCTTCCGAGGAAGTTTCTATTGAACGTCCGTATTGAAACGGCTCCGGATGGCGGTGCGGCACCCATGCCTATGCACGGGCCACATGCGTTCTCCAGTATGCGCGCTCCCGCCTCGACTAGGTACTTCATCTCTCCAGTGTCTATCAGGTGCTCCACGACCTGCCTTGAACCGGGGCTTATCGTCAGGTGAAGGTTCTCCGCAACTGTGTTCCCTTTCAGGATGTTCGCCACTATCTTCAGGTCTCTCAGTGACGAGTTCGTGCATGAGCCTATGGAGACCTGCTGCACCTCCATGCCCGCCACCTCGCTGACGGGTTTCACATTTCCGGGGCTGTGCGGGAGGGCCGCGAGAGGCTCAAGCTCACCGAGGCCTATCTCCATTACCTCGTCGTACTCCGCACCTTCGTCGGCGCTCAGAGGCACCCACTGGTCGCCCCGCCCCTGAGCCTCCATGAAGGCCTTCGTGACCTCATCACTCGGGAATATGCTGGTCGTACATCCGGTCTCGGTTCCCATGTTGGTAATGGTGGCCCTCTCGGGCACGCTCAGGCTCTTCACTCCCGGGCCGAAATATTCCAGGACATAGCCGACACCACCCTTCACATCTATGCGCCTCAGGACCTCCAGTATGACATCCTTGGCGGACACCCAGTCAGGAAGCTTTCCGGTCAGCTTTATCCCCATGACCTTCGGGTATTTTATCCGGAATGGCATGCCCGCCATCGCAACGGCCACATCGAGTCCGCCGGCACCCATGGCGAAGGCACCTATTCCCCCCGCTGTCGGTGTATGGCTGTCGCTCCCTATCAAAGTCTTCCCCGGAACCGCGAAACGCTCCAGATGTAGCTGGTGGCATATCCCGTTTCCCGGCCTCGAGAAATAGAGCCCGTATCGCTTTGCAATGGATTGCAGGTATCTGTGGTCGTCCGCATTCCTGAAGTCCGTCTGCAGGGTGTTGTGGTCCACATAGCTCACGCTGAGCTCCGTTCTTACCCGGTCGATGCCCATGGCCTCGAACTGAAGGTATGCCATGGTCCCTGTCGCGTCCTGTGTGAGCGTCTGGTCAATCTTTATGCTCACATCACTGCCTGTCTCCATCCTTCCCTCAACCACATGGGTTTCGATTATTTTTTCCACGAGGTTTTTTTTCATGGTTATCGCCTCTTTTTCGAGAGGTCTTCGGAGCTCACGAACCCCGGTTTTTCCGGGAGACGGGGCTTCCATACCGCCTCTCTATATCGGCGAACCCGTGTTCTCAAAGGTGTATTTAATACTATTCCCGATATCGTAAATCGTCATAAAATGAATATAAGATAACGGTAAAAATCAAATAAAAACGAAAATAGAAAGAAAATGACGAAAATAAGAACTTTAATTACTATTTCTTTCACTGAGGGTTGAAAAACCATCTTCAACTATCCTGAATTCGGTGAAACCACCCTCTCGAACCGAGCGATGCTTGGTTACGACGGCCCGCCGTCTCCCATCTCTGAGCTTGTCCAGCCGGATTATCGTTTTGGCGTAGTGGTCAACGACATGACCCCCTATGGGCCTGTATTCTCCCCTCTGCCTGTCGGTGTAGACCTGATTTGTTATGAATACGGCGAGTTCGTACCTTCTGGCTGCGGTAAGCAGACCTATCATCTGCCGGGTGAGAGACCTCATGCCGCCCGATTCCTCTTCGGTTCCCAGATTCAGGCGGTAAAGTCCTGTCATGGAATCCACCACGATAAGCCCGACCTTACCGTTCTTTGCTATTTCTATGGCCTTTTCAACCGCTCGATCCTGCTCGGGAAGAGTATATACATGCCGTATCATCATATCTTCCATCATTATGTCGAAATCATCCCCACATATCTGTTGAAGACGCTCTATGCTTATTCCCTCCGTGTCTATGTAAACGGCCTTTTTGCCAGAGGATATCGCGGAGCGCGCCAGCATCATTGCGAGATTCGTTTTCCCGCTCCCCGCCTCCCCGTATACTTCCGTTATCGTTTCGGAGTCTATGCCGCCTCCGAGTATCTCGTCAAGCGGCCGGAATCCCGTGCTTATGCGCTCTACCATCGAAAGAAAAGAAATGGGTTGTTATTAAAAGGTTTACATCCCGTCCGGAAGTTCGGGGATATAACCGACTTCCATCAGGTGCTTGACCTTCTCACGGGTGGACTTTATGCGCTCTTCGGCCATATGGTAGAGCTCTTCCCTCCCGATCTTCTTTCTCGCAACACCCTCTTCCATCGCTTTCATTCCGACTGCGACGGCCTCGCGGGGGAAGACCTCCCACTGGTCCATATTGGGTATTATGTAATCTTCATGCAGGCCGTGTTCCTCGGCCACCTTTGCAAGCTCATATGCCGCGGCTATGGCCATGCCGTCGGTTATCGTCCTTGCCCTGACATCCAGCGTTCCCCTGAATATCCCGGGGAATCCCAGAGAGTTGTTCACCTGATTCGGGAAGTCGCTCCTGCCGGTTCCGATGACCTTCGCTCCCGCTTCCTTTGCATCCCACGGCCATATCTCAGGTAAGGGATTGGCAACCGCGAACACTATGGAATCGTCGGCCATTCCCGCCACCCATTCCTTCTTTATGGTGCCGGGCTCGGACTTTGAAGCGGAAACCATTATGTCGGCCCCTTTGAGGGCATCGGCTATGCCTCCGACAACATTCTCTCCGTTCGTTTCCAGCGCGTATTTCCATTTGTAAGGATTGCTGTCCTTCTTCTCTTCAAGGTCCTTTCTTCCGGGATGGAGCGTTCCTTTGCTGTCGACCATTACTATGTGTTTCGGAGGCACTCCGGCGGCTATGAGTATCCTGACAAAGGCTATGTTGGCGGCACCGGTCCCTATTATCGCGAACTTGGCCTCATCAAGCCTCTTTCCGACCAGTTTAAGCGCGTTGATCGTACCGGCCAGTTCCACGGAGGCCGTTCCCTGCTGGTCGTCGTGCCATACCGGTATTTTCATCTCCTCTCTCAGCCTGTCAAGTATGTAGAAGCATTTCGGGTTCGATATGTCCTCGAGATTCACTCCGCCGAAGCTGGGTTCGAGGAGTTTCACCGTCTCGATGAACTTATCCGGGTCTTTGGTGTCAAGCATTATAGGTATGGAATCCACTCCGCCGAGGTACTTGAAGAGTATGGATTTTCCTTCCATGACCGGATATCCCGCGAGAGGCCCGATATCTCCCAGACCAAGTACCCGTGTACCGTCGCTTATCACAGCGACCAGATTTCCTTTGTTCGTGTAATCATATACCTTCTCGGGGTCGGCGTGTATCTCTTTGCAAGGCGCGGCCACGCCGGGTGTGTACCATATACCGAAATCATTGAAGCTCCTTATGGAGCATTTCGGAAGCGTTTCCAGTTTTCCACCATAGAACTTGTGCCTTCCCGGTGCGACTTTATTTGGCCACTCGGCCTTTTTTTTCAGTTCTTCGACGGTCGGTTTCCTTTCTTCGGACATTAAATCACCTTATGCTGCGGAACACGCCACATCACTTAAATGTTTTTCAGGAATTCGGAATCAGAGCGCTCTCCATACAAGTCTCAGAGCCACCAGAATAAGGAATATTCCGAATGCCCGTTTCATCTTTTTTTCCTCCACATCCCGCGCCAGCTTCACTCCGATATAGGTTCCGGGTATTATTGCCAGTACTATCACAAGTGCGGCGAGGAGATTCACATGACCGAACAAGATGTGTCCTGTCGCAGACGCCGTTCCGCTGAATATGATTATGAAAGAGGATGTTGCCGTGGCTTCGTGCGCTTTCATCCCGGTGAACATCAGAATAGGTACGAAGAGGACTCCTCCGCCTATTCCGACCATGCCTGCGAGCAGACCTGCCACCGCGCCAAGTATGATATAGTAATATAGAGGAAAGCTTCGTTTTTCCCCTTCAACCCTTCCTTTCAGGAGTCCCCACGAGGCCATGAACATAAGTGCCGCAAGCAGAAGCATGATCCCGCTTTCAGGCGTGATGCCGCAGAGGTATGACCCCACAAATGCCGCAGGGACGGCACCCGCGGCCACGGCCATTCCAAGCCTGTAATCCGTGTCACCGTACTTCTTCTGTGAGATGCTTGTGAATATGCCTACCGCCATGGTTGTAACCGCACCCGTACCTGCCGCCATAACCGGATCGAAACCGAAGAGAATCATGAGCCCGGGGACCATGAGCAGACCGCCCCCTATCCCGAGCATGGATGCGATTATGCCGATCGAGAGCGCAAGGGTTATAAGGGGGACTAAGTAAGCGGGTGACACACCGCCCAGAGGGATGCGGCCATATATAAAGGGGGCCGCCCTCAAAGTATATATACACCCTCTGGTTTTAGCGGGAATTACCCACCGGCGACGGTGGTTAAAACAGTGTAAAGTGCACCCGACGATGTCAAACTCGCCGGGGAAGGACGGAGCTCGGTAGAAAAATCATACGAGCAATGACTGTCAGTCATACGCAATCTGGACGTGCGTCGAGTCGACTGCTGTGGTCACTACGCCGTCTGGTGGATGACTCGGTTCGGGAGCTGATGAAGGTCGTGCCAAGCAGCGATATGCCCCGGGTAGGCGCAGGGAACCTTTGATCCGGGGGCTGCCCAATGGGACTTCCCGCTCTTCGGAGCATTCCGTAAGGAAGAGGAACGCGGGGAACTGAAACATCTTAGTACCCGCAGGAAAAGAAATCAATCGAGATGCCGTGAGTAAAGGCGATCGAAAGCGGCACAGGGCAAACCGAATCCCCTATGGAAACTTAGGGGAGATGTGGAGTGTAGGCCTGTTAACTCCTAAGCCGGTCACTTGAAGTCTCCTGGAACGGAGCGCCATAGAGGGTGAAAGCCCCGTAAAGGAAGACCGGTATGGAGATTTCAGGGTTCCTCGAGTAGGGTGCGTTGGATATCGCGCCTGAATGGGAGGTATAAACTTCCAACCCTAAATACTCCCCGAGACCGATAGCAAACTAGTAGCGTGAGCGAAAGTTGAAAAGCGCCCCTAGCGGGGGGTGAAAAGGACCTGAAGCCAGGCGGTTACAGACTGATAGGGCGTGAAAGCGTCATGCAGCGTCCTATCGTGCGTTTCGAATAATGAGCCAGGGAGTTCCGATCAGTGGCGAGGTTAAGGAGATCATCTCCGAAGCCAGAGGGAAACCAAAAATCCGCAGCCTTAGGGCGAGGGATGAGGTGTGCTCGCCTCTAGTCACTGGTGGGATACCCGAAGCCAGTTGATCTATGCCTGGGCAGGTTGAAGCCTTGCGAAAGCAAGGTGGAGGACCGAACCGGTGCTGATGTGCAAATCGTTCGGATGACCTGGGCATAGGGGTGAAAGGCCAATCTAAACTGGTAATAGCTGGTTCCTCCCGAGACTACCCGTAGGTAGACCTCAAGCGAGGTAGGTGGTGTGGTAGAGCACCGATTGGGTGTTTAGGGGAAGAAATTCCTCGGCATCCTGTCGAACTCCGAACATGCTACCGCCGTAGACCTTGGGAGATAGGGCATCCGGGATAAGCTTGGTGTCCAAAAGGGAAACAACCCAGCCTGAAGTTAAGGTCCCCAAGTGCTGGCTAAGTGTGAAAGTCAAAGTGCGTCCATAATCTAAAACAACCGGGAGGTTGGCTCAGAAGCAGCCATCCTTTAAAGAGTGCGTAACAGCTCACCGGTCTAGATTATGGGCCGCGAAGATGTACGGGGCTAAGCCAGCCACCGATACTTCGGAGTGCCGCAAGGCAATCTGGTAGGGAGGTGTCGTGCGTGGGTAGAAGCAGGGCCGTGAGGTCCTGTGGACCGCGTACGAATAAGGATCCTGGCGTGAGTAGCAGCAAAGAGCGGTGAGAATCCGTTCCGCCGAAGGGGCTAGGGTTCCTTGACAATGTTCGTCAGTCAAGGGTTAGCCGATCCTAAGGCCTGTCTTAATCGAGCAGGCCGAAAGGGAAGCAGGTTAATATTCCTGCGCCACGGAGGTTCTGCCTGTCGTCTGACGCATCGGGATATGTTGAGCAGGCTAGCCAGTCTGTCCAAGCGTATAAGTCCGGGGAGAACCGTAATGGTGAGAACCGGACGAAAGCGTGATGGGTTCCTTCGGGAATTCAGCAAATTCCTGGTGCCAGTGAAAAGGACGGCAGGGCCAACTTCGTGTTCGTACCGAGAACCGTCACAGGTGCCCCTGGGTGAGAAGCCCAAGGCGTGTCGGCGCAATCTAGGTGAGGGAACTCGGCAAATTGGTCCCGTACCTTCGGTATAAGGGATGCCAGAGCCGCAGGGCTCTGGTCGCAGTGACCAGGGGGCTCCGACTGTTTAATAAAAACATAGGTGGCAGCTAGTCCGAAAGGATGTGTATTGCCGCTGAATCCTGCCCAGTGTCGGTATCTGAAAACCGGGTTCAACCGGACGAAGGACCGATAAACGGCGGGGGTAACTATGACCCTCTTAAGGTAGCGTAATACCTTGCCGCTTAATTGGCGGCTTGCATGAATGGCCCAACGAGGGCCCCACTGTCCCCACCTAGAAGCCGGCGAAAACGACTTACTGGCGTACAGTCCAGTACCCTCCTCCTGAATGCGAAGACCCCGTAGAGCTTTACTGCAACCTGTCGCTGTGGCACGGTTTTGGATGTGTAGTGTAGGCGGGAGACGTCGAAGCCAGGGCGCTAGCTCTGGTGGAGTCGCCGATGAAACACCGCCCTTCTGAAATCGTGTCACTCACCCCTTTGGGGGGGGACACCGATAGGTAGGCAGTTTGGGTGGGGCGCCACGCCCTCAAAAAGATAACAAGGGCGCCCAAAGGTCGGCTCAGGCGGGTCAGAAATCCGCCGTAGAGTGCAAGGGCAAAAGCCGGCTTGACGTGGACCCGCAAAATAAGGGCCCACGATACGAAAGTAGGGCCTAGCGAACCATTGTGCCTCATTTATAGGGGCCAATGATAACAGAAAAGTTACCTCGGGGATAACTGTGTTGTCGCCAGCAAGAGTTCACATCGACCTGGCGGTTTGCTACTTCGCTGTCGGCTCTCTCTATCCTGGTGGTGCAGCAGCCACCAAGGGTGGGGTTGTTCGCCCATTAAAAGGGATCGTGAGCTGGGTTTACAACGTCGTGAGACAGTTGTGTTGCTCTTCGGAGGAGGTGTACGGCCTCTGAGGGGAAGGACCCTCTAGTACGAGAGGAACGGGGGATCGCGGCCTCTGGTGTACCAGTTGTCCGGCAGGGCATCGCTGGGCAGCTACGCCGTAAGGGATAAGAGCTGAAAGCATCTAAGCTCGAAACCCACCCCAAAAAGAGAGGCCTGAGAGCGCCCGTATAAGACGGGTTTGATAGGGCCGGGATGTAAGCACGAAGCCTTCGGGCGACGTGTTCAGTCCGTCGGCTACTAACGCTCGGACCACGCCTGCGGTCGGCTCGACCGTTAAACAGATTGCGTATGACTGGCAGTCTTTCA
>CAZKII010000040.1:0-7074 GCA_964552865.1 uncultured Thermoplasmata archaeon
GTGGAGGCGTGATTGATAACCACCCCAATATGTATATATAGCCAATCCCTATATTCTCCCGATGCACAGGTGATACCATGACAGAACTCACTCTCAAGGTTGCCAAGGCCCAGAGCCTTCAGGAGATCGGACTCGGCCGCGCCAGAATCGGAACGGATGCACGGAAGGCTTTAGGCGTTGAATCCGGCGATTTCATAGAAGTGACGGGGAAACGGACCACCGTTGCCAAGGTTTACAGGCTCAACTTCGAGGATGAAGGGAAGGGGATCATCCGTCTGGACGGCATCACCAGAAGCAACGCCAGGGCCTCGCTGGGAGAGACCGTGACCGTGAGGAAGGCGGACCTCGTGCCGGCCGAGCGCATAATCATCGCACCGCGCATCCCCAAAGGGAAGAAGATAAGCTTCGGAAAGGGTGTGGAGGAGTACATGAGGAAGGCCATGGTCAACCGTGCGTTCCTGAAGGGAGACGAGTTCGTTCTGCCCAATATCGGCCTTCTGGGGAGTTACCTTCCTTTTGTCGTTCTCGCAACCGAGCCGAAGGGTGTGCCTGTGCTCGTTCAGGATGTCACCGAGCTGGTTCTCAAGGAGGATGCGGGCGAGCAGGAAACGGTCTCCGAGGTCAGATACGAGGATATCGGAGGCCTCGATCAGGAGCTTCAGCGCGTTCGGGAGATGATAGAACTTCCCCTCAAACACCCGGAGATGTTCGACCGACTCGGTATTCAGCCGCCGAAAGGGGTGCTTCTCTACGGCCCGCCCGGCACCGGTAAGACGCTGATAGCCAAGGCCGTGGCCAACGAGGCGGGCGCTGCTTTCTTCTCCATTCAGGGGCCTGAGATAATCGGCAAGTACTACGGTGAGAGTGAGGAGCGGCTGAGAGCCATATTCGAAAAGGCGAAGGAGACCTCTCCCGCCGTTGTCTTCATAGATGAGATCGATTCCATCGCTCCGAAGAGGGACGATGTCTCGGGGGAGGTGGAGAGGCGTGTGGTCGCCCAGTTATTGACGCTCATGGACGGGCTGAACGGCCGCGGGCATCTTATAGTCATAGCCGCCACCAACCGCGTGGATGCCATAGACCCTGCGCTCCGGCGTCCCGGCAGGTTCGATAGGGAGATCGAGATAGGCGTTCCCACAAAGAAGGGGAGAAAGGAGATTCTGCAGATCCACACCAGGGGCATGCCGCTGGAGGATGACTTCGACCTCGATTACTTCGCCAGAGTCACATACGGGTTCGTCGGGGCCGACCTCGAGGCCCTTGCCAGAGAGGCCGCCATGAAGGCGCTGCGCAGGTATCTGCCGGAGATAGACATGGACAAGCCGATTCCGCAGGACATTCTCATGAAGATGAAGGTCACCATGGACGATTTCCGCTCCGCCCTGAGGGAGATCGAGCCCAGCGCCATGAGGGAGGTCCTCGTGGACATCCCGTCGGTGAGATGGTCCGATGTGGGCGGACTGGACGATGTGAAGGAACTGCTGAGGGACATGGTGGAGCTCCCGCTCAAGGACCCGAAGGCCTTTGAAAGAATGGGCGTCAGGCCCCCCAGGGGCATCCTTCTCTACGGCCCGCCCGGAACCGGAAAGACGCTGCTGGCCAAAGCGGTCGCCAGCGAGTCGGAGGCCAATTTCATCAGCATAAAAGGACCGGAGGTCATGTCCAAGTGGGTGGGCGAGAGCGAAAAGGCGGTGAGGGAGATATTCAAGAGGGCGAAGCAGGTTGCTCCGGCCATCATATTCATCGATGAGATAGACTCCATTGTCCCGCGAAGAGGGAGCGCCAGCGGCCCGGGAGTCACGGAGAGGGTGGTGAATCAGCTCCTTACATCCATGGACGGCCTCGAGTCCCTTGAGGGGATAATAGTCATGGCCGCCACCAACAGGCCGGATATAATCGATCCCGCCCTCCTGAGGCCCGGAAGGTTTGACAGGCTGGTCCTCGTACCTGCGCCGGACCAGAAGACCAGAGAGAGCATATTGAAGGTCAAGATGGCGGATATGCCGGTGAAAGGCGTGTCCGTGAAGGAGCTTGCGAAAAGGACCGAGGGCTTCTCTGGTGCGGACCTCGAAGGGCTTTGCAGGGAGGCGGCCCTCAGCGCCATAAAGGCAGGCAGGAAAACGGTGATGCAGAAGGATTTCGACAGGGCGTTCGAGGAGGTCCGCCCGTCTCTGGACGAGGAGACGATTAAGTTCTATGAAAGCGTGAAGACAGCCCTTAAGAAGGCTGCCACGCCGGGGAAGGCGGACGAGAGCTATGTGTACTACGGATGAGGTGGCAAACCTTAATATTCCCCCCATCTTTCCCCCTCCGAAATGATTGACTACTACGGTATTCTGGCGGTTCTGGTCATATGCGGCATCATGGCCTCGGTTTCGCAGCATCTGGGCATAATGACCACTGCCGGAAACATCCTCGCCTTTGTTGAGGGCTTAATCATCGGTCTGGCCAGCTTCACATGGCTCATAGTTCTTCTTGCGTTCCTGCTGACGAGCGTGGCGGTTACCAGATACGGCTTCGAGAGGAAAAGGGCCGCAGGCGTTCAGGAGGGTGCAAAGGGCGAGAGGGGATGGAGGAATGTGGCGGCCAACGGTGCGGTTCCCATGTTCATGGCCCTTCTCCTTCTGCTCTTCCCCGACCTTCTCTCCTATACGGGCTTCAGCGTCCTTTTCATAAGCTCGGTCGCCGTCGCCGCCTCGGATACCACAGCCAGTGAGATAGGGGTTCTCAATCCGAACACATACCTGATAACCACATTCAAACGGGTGAAGGCGGGGGTTAACGGAGGGATTTCCACCACCGGAGAGCTCTGGGCCTTCCTTGCGGCGGCCTATACCTCTGCCGTGGCCTTCTTCTTCCTGTTCTTCATGGACGGCGTACCCTTTCGGCCTTTAATCGCGGCCATCCCCGTGGTCAGCGGTTTCCTCGGGTGCCAGATAGACAGCGTGATAGGCGCCACTCTCGAGAACAGGGGCTATATCGGAAAACTTGGGAATAACATGGTCTCCATCGCTCTCGGCACGCTCATCGCGCTTGCTCTTTTCCTCTTTTTCTAGCAAGGCATGAAAAGGATTTAATACCGCACCTCCTATTCCCTGACGGATGTCCTTCGTCGTGCTGGACCCAGAGGTGATATTCTGAGCGAAAGAAAAGTATGCCCGATCTGCGACTCGCCCCTTCCTCCCGGAGCGGAAAGATGCCCTGTCTGCAATGCAGACCTCAGCCTCTTCGAGGATGTTTCCATGGAGGACGATTTCGACATAGAAAGCCCGGACATAAAGATAGAGAACGAATCTCTGGATAATCTGCTGGGGACCATTGTCTCCGAGATGAAGGAGGGTGCGGAGGAATCCGAGATCACCGAGCAGTTCGAGTGCCCCATATGCGGAAGCATGGTGGACATAGATGCCGATGTCTGTCCCAGCTGCGGAGCGGTTTTCGTCGAGGATGAGAGTCAGTTCGAGTGCCCTGTCTGCGGGACCCTCGTGGATGCCGATGCCCTGTTCTGCCCCAAGTGCGGTGCCAGATTTGTGGAGGAGGAGCCCGAGTTTTCGCCCGAGGCCACCGAGGAAGTGCCTGAGGAGGCCCCTGCCGCTCCTTCGAAAGAGGAGGAACCGGAGCCGCAAGAACCGGTCCCTGCCGTTGCGGCAGAGGAAGAGGTGGTGGAAGAGCCCGAGGTCAGTGAGCCGGAGCCGGAACCGCCACTGGAAGAAGCACCCGCTCCCGCGCCGGAAACCACTGCTCCGGGGGAGGAGAGTCCGTTCCTGAAGAAGATGAAGGAGCTTCGGAAAGGAGAGGCGGAGAGAGCTCCTGCTGCGCCTCAGAGAGAGGAGCGTGCGGCTGAGCCAGAAAAGGCAGCTCCTCCCGCTCCCGAAGAGAGGAAAGAGCGTGCGGGCACCCCGCTTCCGAAGGAGAGGGCCGAAAGTAGGGCGGACGCGAAGGAGAAGTACCGCAGACTGCCGGTCCTCGTCTCCAAGGTGAAGCCGCTGCTCATAATCGCTAGGCAGCACAATATCAATGTCAAGAAGGGGAAGGAGCTTATAGACAAGGCCGTGGCGGCGGGCAGAAACCGGCAGATAGACGACGCTATCAACTACATCACCGAGAGCCGCAAGCTGCTGGAGGAGTCGCTGACCATATACGCCAACCACGCCATCGCCGAAATAGAGACGGACCTGCCGGACCTGCGGGCCCCTGACGATGTCAAGAGAAAGCTCGAGTCCACACTGGAAGACTGCCGGAAGTCCCTTGCCGAGCAGGATTTCGACAGAGCGTTCCAGAGGCTTGAGATCGCCCGCCGGGTTCTTAAGGAGCACAGCGGCGACTTTCAGGAGGCGCGCCAGATGCTCAGCGATCTGGAGAACACCATACTGGATGCAGAGTACTTCTTTATGGATGTTTCACGGCCCAAGGAGCTCCTTGCCGACGCCAAATCCTCGGCGGAGAGCGGGGACTGGGCTACAGCTGGTGTTTTTGCCAGAGAAGGTCTGGAACTCATGGACAGCATACTTCCTGAGCTGATCAAGAAGGAGATGAAGAAGGCGAGGAATGTGCTCATGGAGGCGAAGATGCAGGGCCGCGACATCTCAAAGGTGATAAGCATTCTCAAGCACGCCAGTATCGCTAATAAGAGCGGAAACTACGGCGACGCCCTGAAATACATAAAGCTCTTCAAAGCGGAGATGAAGAGGTAGCTCAGTTCTCTTCGAGCAGCTCCAGCTCCCGTTCCAGAATGGAGAGTTCCTGTTTGGACAGTGTGTCCGGGCTCACCGATGTTATGAGGATGGAATCACTCTCGGATATCTCGTCCACTAGCCGTCTTACGAACTGTGCCACTGCGTCGAAGCTGTTGTTGCTGATGAGGTACTGGATGTCGTCAAGGACTATTATGGCCCTGTCGCTCTTTTCCAGCATATCTTCGATGAGGTACATCACCATCTCCAGCCCCGGTTCCACGGTCTCCTCCTTTATGCTCTCCCTGTCAGTGAGCCAGATGATTCTGGCGTCAGCCATGTTGTACTTCCGCCTCAGTTTCCCCGGATTCGTCCTCGTTATGTTCAGCCCGCTGTATCCCCTGTTCAGGTACGACTCGAATATCCTGTGGCAGAGCACGGGCCGTGTCTCCTCCACTATGTAACTGCTCCCCGGAAAGAGCTCGGCCATCTTTTCTCCACCCCTGCTCTCCTCCGGCTGCGGGGCCTTTTCTTCGCTCCCCCGTTTTCCCAGCACCTCCCTTGCAAGCTCCATATCTATGTCCCTCTTCATCAGGGTGGAGAACGCCGCGATTCTGTTCAGGGCCCCTTCCAGCTCCCTTATGTTCTCGCGCACATTCTCGGCGATGTATGTGATGACCTGCGGTCCCATCTTTATTCCGCTCTCCTTCGCCTTTTTCTGGAGGATCGCAAGGCGTGTTTCGAGGTCTGGCGAGTTGATCTCCACGATGAGGCCCGCTTCGAATCTGGATATGAGCCTGTCGCTGAGGGTGGGGATCTCCTTGGGCGGCCTGTCGCTCGCCAGAACAATCTGCTTTTCGTCGTTATAAAGGGCGTTGAATGTGTGAAAGAGCTCCTCCTGAGTCCGCTCCTTACCGGCTAAAAACTGCACATCGTCCAGCAGCAGCACATCCAGCTGCCGGCAGCGGTCCCGGAACTCCACCAGGTTGTTGCTCTCGAGGGCCTGTATCAGTCTGGTCGTGAACTCCTCGGTGGTCATGTAAAGCACCCTGAACTCCGGGTGCGCCTTCTTTATCTCGTTCCCTATGGCGTTTAAGAGGTGGGTCTTTCCGAGGCCGGCGCCGCTGGTGATGAACAGGGGGTTATAGGCGGTGAAGGGGTTGTTCGCCACGGCAATGGCCGCACCGTGAGCGAAGCGGTTGCTGGGCCCCACTACGAAGCTGTCGAATGTGAGTCCCGGCTTCAATCCCGTATCCTCTTCGTCCGCTTCTTCCGGGCCTTCTTTCTGCTTCCCGGCGTGCAGTATGAGGTCATAGACCTTCTCCACCTTCTCTTCCCTGTCCTTTTCCCTCTTCTTCTCCCATATCTCGCTTTCGCTGTCGGCTCCGCCGCCGGTCTCTATGGCCACCCTCAGGTCCTCCAGCTCGGCTTCCGCCGCCAGCGCCATGTCAGGCTCTTTAAGCTTCTTCTTTATGGACATGACCTCCCTTTCGAATCCGGTGGTGTTCATCTCCTCGAGGAGTTCTTCCAGAACCTGAAGCTTTCTTATCTTGCTTCTGCACTCAGGCAGCTGTCTTTCCGCCTCGTCCCTGTCCTTCCTGTAGAGCTCTTCCATGCGCTGGACATTGTAGCCCCTGTCCTTCCATTCCTGAATCTCCTGCCATACCGGGTCCGTTTCGTTCTCTTCCTCCTCGCGCGCGGTCCATGTTATGGCGGCCGGCCTCTTCTTCGGCTTCATCCTTCCGTGGAGCACGGCCTCCTCCGGGAAGAGCTTATACATCTCTTCCGGATCTATTCGCGTGTGGAGCTCTATCCGGCAGGCAGGGTTGTAGGAGTCCTCCCATATGAATTTGAGGGAGCGGCTACCCACATAGCTTCTCTCTCTCCCCTCCTTCGAGAACTCGTAGTAGGACAGCGCCGCGATGCCGTCCTGCAGGACGATGTAGCCGGTGGCCCCGGCGCTTTCGCCCTCCAGAATGGTCTTTACATAGCCCGTGAAGGAATACTTTCTCAGGTCTGTGAGTATCCTCTTCAATGTGTCGGTTCCGCCTTTGATGGTTCTGATTATCACGCCTTCGGGCACCTTCATCCTTTCACCGTTCGCAAGACTCTCTGCCACACCTAATGCCTTTGCATATTAAATGCTTTCAGGTATCTATTAATATTCCCCCTCCTTTTGTATCCCATGAACTCCACGGGCATCAGGGTTCCCAAATCAGAGGCGGAGAGCGTGAGAAGGGAACTGCTGGCCAGAGGCATCTTCAACCCGGACTGCAGGCCGATTCAGGAGGCAGGGGATGTCATATTCCCGATCACCGCGGTCCAGAGCGACCTCCCGTACGAGCAGTCCGTGTACGACTTCCCGGAGGGGAAGCGCTCCCTTTCCTATCCGTCGCTGGTG
>CAZKII010000040.1:7174-12919 GCA_964552865.1 uncultured Thermoplasmata archaeon
GCACAGGGAGTTCGGTGTGAAACTCCTTCTGGACCCGTCGAAGGTCTATTTCTCTCCGAGGCTGGCCGGCGAGAGGTGGAGAGTGGCCTCCCTTGTTAAAACGGGGGAGAGGATATGCGATATGTTCGCTGGCGTCGGCCCCTTCGGAATAATGATCGCAAAGCACTCGGAGCCGGAGGTCATCCACGCCTTCGACATAAACCCCCATGCGGTGGAGTACATGAAGAGGAACATCGAGCTCAACCGGCTGAAAGACGGGGTCGTGATGCCGCACCTTGAGGACTCGGCCGCGGGGATGGGAAGATACGGTGAATTCCACAGGATAATCATGAACCTGCCGCACAGCGCACACGACTTTCTGGGCTCGGCCGTGAAGCACATCGCTGAGGGGGGAACGATCCACTACTACGAGATTCTGGAAACGGAGATGCTGGCCGTGAGGCTGGAGGAATTGAACGGGCTCGCCGGGGTTAAGCGGGTGGAGCACAGGGAGGTTAAGACCTATTCGCCGACCATGAGGTTCTACGGGTTTGATGTCCTGTTTTGAGCAACGGAGCGAAAGATTTATTCTTGCGTTTTTGTACTTTCACCGACCTTCTGTTAATACTTATATAGGTCTGCAGTAATGTCGGATATGGTGATTGCATGAATAGAATTCAGGGCAAGATAAGCGGAAGAAGAGGAGCTAGACATACGAATGATACCAATAGGACGTATGAAAGGGTGATGTATTATGGACAGAATTTTGATTGAGTCTTCGAAGGACTACCTTGGGCTTAGGGTCAGGACATCGAAGTACCACGATGGGCGCGACACCATTGAAATTATGACATTTGAAGTGGATGGACGCACGGTTGAGAAGATAATATTCGTTCCACAAGAGATTCCGGCACTGATTGAGGCTCTAAATGATGCCGTGGCAGAGCTGGCGGGGGAGTAAATATGGAAGAAGGCATTAAGACAGCTGATGAATGGTTTGAGGAGGGGTTAGCCCATATGAAGAGTCAGGAGATTGAGGAGGCCATAGAGTGTTGCAACAAAGTTATAGAGCTCAATCCTAATTACAGGAAGGCTGAATTCTGGTCGTGGAGGGCAGGTCTTCTATTTGATATGGGCACCTTTCAGGAGGCCATATATCTTACGGCCATAGAGAATGAGGACATTGGGGGAAAGGATTCAAAGGTGGCCAAGCGTTTTCAGAATTACGAGGAGAAGTACAGAGAAGCGTTGGAGTGCTTCGAGAGAGCACTTGAAATAGACCCAAATTCGGTGGAAACACTGAAAGCAAAGGCCCACATGCTCCTGTTTCTAAAGAGGGAAGAGGAAGCAATGGAATGCTTGGAGAGAGTAAAGGAAATTGGCTCGTAGTATCTCGCCCTTGTGTTGGTTCAAAAGATCAGGAGGAGAAACTTTTTAATGGACGGAGCATATTCAGTCTCATGGGAGATTACATGGGTGAGAAATACACATTCCAGAAAGAAAAAGTAGAGGTAAGAAAATGACCCATAGTCAGTTGCCACCCGAAGTGAGCAATAAGAACCTTTTCTCTAACCATTATTTACAGAACCTTATCCAGAGAACCCCTGAGTGGAAATCAGATGAGCATGTAGATGCCTTTCAGAGAATTAAGAAGATATATAAAGGGGAGGGGGTATTTTTAAAAGGTTTGAACGAGTCCCAGCTGGAGGAACGCTTCTTTAAGAAAATATTCAGTATTATTTTTCCATATTTCGAGGTGCAGGCCGGCACAGGGACAGCCGATTTCCCAGATTATGCGTTCTTTCCAGATAAGGATACGCTGGACAAGGCTCAGCTGGAGAAGAAAAAGAAGTCGTTCTATATTAATGCTCTTGCCATCGGTGAGGTGAAGAAGTGGGATACGGAGCTGGACAGGTTTGAGAAGAACAAGAGCAACAAGAGTAGGAACCCCAGTTTTCAGATATGGCTGTATCTCCACGAAACAGAACCAAAATGGGGGGTGCTTTCCAATGGTGGCAAATGGCGGTTGTACCATCAAGATAAGCTATGGGACTATTACTATGAAATAGATTTGGTCACGCTTCTTGAGAACGATGATGTAGAGGCTTTTAGGTACTTCTACTATTTCTTCAGAAAGGAGGCATTCCTGCCCTCAAAAGATGGAGAGGTGTTTCTAGACCGGGTGCTTAAGGAATCAGCGGATTATGCAAGAGAGATAGGGGACAATTTGAGGGAGAATGTCTATCGTGCTATGAAGATAATCGCCGATGGGTTCTTCCAGTGGTCTGAAAATGACCTAGATTATATGGACGAGATGGCAAGAGCGGAGGTTCAGGAGAGCACCATGAGGCTTCTCTACAGATTCCTCTTCCTGCTATATGCGGAAGGCAAAGGGCTGCTCAACCTCAAAGATAAGCAATACAAGGAAAACAGTTTTGATCAAATTAAAAAGGATATTGCAGAAAAGAAGGAGGCATATCTCCCTGCATATACAACACTCTGGAATAGACTCAAAGGTCTGTTTAGGCTCATAGACAAGGGAAGCGAAGCCTTCGGCATACCAAGGAAGGATTTCTATGTGCCAGCCTACAATGGTGGTCTATTCGAGGCCGAAAGGAACCCAAACTTGGAAAAGTGGGAAATCGGGGATACATATCTGGCTGATGCCATAGACCTGCTGGCCAGAAGTACGGCCAAGGATGGGAAAAAGGCCTTTGTTGACTACTCCACTCTGGAGATACGCCACCTAGGCAGTATATACGAGGGACTTCTTGAATACAAATTGAAGGTCGCGGAAGCCGACCTAGTTGTGAAGAGAGAAAAGAAGAAGAGAGAATGGGTAACTCTGGAAGAGTTCAACAAGGGGCGGAAGACCAAAAAGAAGTTTGAAGATTTCGACGAATTCGACAGGGTTCGAGCCGGGAATCTCTATCTCGCTACAGAGAAGGGGGAAAGAAAGGCCACTGGATCATACTATACCCCCGACTACATCGTGGACTACATTGTGAAGAATACCATAGGTCCAGTAGTCGAAGAGAAGTGGAAGAGTGCTTCGGAAAATGGGGAGAGTTTGGTAACTGCCACACTCTCCATAAAAGTACTTGACCCTGCAATGGGGAGCGGACACTTCTTAGTGGGTGCCATTGAGTTTCTGGCTGGCAAACTCCTCGAAGCCGCTCAAAGGGACATTGAGTCCGGGCTGGCGGATAAAGACGAGCACTTCACCGGGGACTGGGCAAAAAGGGAAGTGGTTTCCCACTGCATATATGGGGTTGACATCAACGATCTCGCCGTAGAGTTGGCTAAAGTTTCCCTATGGCTGACGACGATAAGTAAGGACAGGCCTCTGAGTTTCCTAGACCACAGGTTGAAGCGGGGGAATAGCCTGATAGGTGCAGACCTAGAGGAGCTGCCTTGGCACCCTTCAACAAAGAAGGAAAAAGGACAGAGGAGGTTGGATATCCCAAAGGGATTCATCAAAAAACTAGTAGATTTAGTCGGGGAGATGGCGGCCATAGAAGACGACACTCTGGACCACATCAAAAGGAAGGAGAAGATATTCGAGCGAATCAAGGATACAAAAGAATACGACATGATCAAGACCCTAGCAGATCTCAGAACTTCGATATATTTTGGGAACGAAATCGATGAGACAGACTATGGCAATTATACAAGTCAGGCATTTACTAGCAATGAACAGGAATGGAAACAGAGGCGTGAGGCGGAGTTCGCAAAGAAGGCCAGAGATATTGCGGAGAAAAAGAAATTCTTCCACTGGGAACTGGAGTTTCCGGAGATATTCTTCGAAGAGGGAAAGAGGAAGGATAATCCGGGATTTGATGCAGTTATTGGGAATCCGCCTTATGTTAATATAAACGCTCTACCTGAAGGCTATAGAGAAAGTCTAAAGACCATATTCTCTACCTACCGCAACAAATCTGATTTGTTTTCATTCTTTTTAGAGCTCTCTTTTAGTTTGAATGCCGAGGGGAGAAAAATGGGGTTCATTGTTCCTCATACTTTTCTAACCTTAGACAGTTTTTCTCAACTGCGAAAACTAATTCTTGAGAATGGATATATTTCATCTCTTGTTGATTTGCCCCTTGGCACTTTTCCAGACACCGTTGTAAAGCCAATTATTGTCGTAGCGTCGAAATCACAGGAGAAGAGGGATATTGAAATATTTAACAACTCTTTACAGAGGAGGTCTTTACTCCCCGTTTCCGTTGTAATGGCCGATGAACGGTATCACATAGACATTGAATATACCTCTCAAAAAGGAAAATTCTATAGGGCTTTTATGAGAGCCTGGATACAACCACTTAGAGAAGTCATTAGATTTACTCGTGGCATAAAGACAAGCGATGATAAAAGATTCATTTCCATGTCCAAGAAAGATGAGCACTCGCATCCTGTTGTGCGAGGGAGCGATATAGAACGCTTTGTTCCTGTTTGGAAAGGAGAATGGATTTGGTATATGCCTGATTTGATGAAAGAGAAAGCCGGCAGTCTGCCCCATTCTAGAAAGCTCTTTGAAACAGAGGCTAAGTTAATTACTCAGCGTGTTAATAGTAGTAGAAGATTAATAGTCGCTTACGATGATTCACGGCTTTATGCTCTTGACACTACAAATGTTTCTACAGATGAACGGAATCCAGAGTATTCTTTGCACACCTTAGTTGCGATTTTAAACTCTAAACCGATAAATTATTGGTACGCAGAACGATTCACGGCACCTACGATAAGCGGCTATGAGTTAAATCAGATTCCAATCCGCCGCATAAACTTCACCACCCCAGAGCCGAAGAGGAAAGCTTTAGTGGAAGAGGGGAAGCAACTATACCACAAATATCTGGCAAGCGATGAAATGACACATATCCTTGATTTCGTTCAAAAGCGGTTACCCAGAGACAAGAAAGGCAATTTTGTAACAAAAAAGGAGCAAAGCGATGTTGTCCACGACCTCTTGGCTTATCTGGCGGAACAGATGATAGAGATGAACAAATCCAAGAACACGGAGGTCACAGGTTTTCTAAAATGGTTGGAAACAGAGATAGAAACGGATATAGAAACATTAACCAACAAGACAAAACTGAAAGAGTATTATGAGCTGGAGTTCGACGAGTTACTGGCTGTATTGAAGAAGAACAAAAAGAAGATTCCAGTGAATACATCCCAGCGGGACTTTCAGGAGAACCTGCGGAGGGAGTTCGAGAAGAGCATGGATAAGTTGAAACCGTTAAGGAAGAAAATCGAGGCCACGGATGTATTGATTGACCAGATCGTCTATAATCTGTATGGATTGACGGAGGAGGAAATAAAGGTCGTGGAAGGGTCTATTTGAATCAAAGAAAGAACGCCAATCTTTTAACTCTTCTTGGTTTGCTTGATATGGCCTAACTCGGAAAACCCTTATATCTCCCCTCTCTCTCCTCCCCTGCATGGCAGACCTTTCCGTTGATATAGCTGGCCTGAAGATGAAGAACCCGCTCATGCTCGCCTCCGGCATCATGGACGAAACAGGGGAGTCCATGCTCATGGCCGTGAAAAAGGGTGCAGGCGCTGTTGTCACCAAATCGATAGGGCTGAAAGCCAGCGAGGGGCATCCGAACCCCACGGCCTTTGAAATCGGGGACGGCCTCGGCCTGCTGAACGCGATGGGCCTGCCGAACCCGGGAATAGAGGATTACGAAAGGGAGGTTAAGGTGGCCCTGACCGGAGGCGTTCCTGTCATCGGTAGCGTTTTCGGCAGGACCGGAGAGGATT
>CAZKII010000041.1:0-12892 GCA_964552865.1 uncultured Thermoplasmata archaeon
TCATCGCCTCGGTGGACGATGCGGATTTCGTGATACTGGTTACGGAGCCCACCCCGTTCGGCCTTCACGACCTGAAACTGGCGGTCGAGGTGCTGAAAAAACTCGGCATACCCATGGGCGTGGTGGTGAACAGGGACGGAGTGGGGAACGACGATGTCTACGGCTACTGCGAGAAGGAGGGAATACCCGTTCTTATGAGGATCCCATTCGACAGACAGATTGCAGAGTGGTACTCCAACGGAAAGCTTCTGGTGGACATGCGGCCGGAATGGGCGGATAGGTTCCTCCACATGTACGACGGCATTGTCGAAAGGGTGCAGGGGGTGAAAGAATGAAGCAACTGACCATAATAAGTGGTAAGGGAGGCACGGGAAAGACCAGCATAACCGCAGCATTCGCCATTCTCGCGGAGAACAAGGTGATCGCGGACTGTGATGTGGACGCCGCCGACCTCCACCTCATACTCGACCCGGTGATCGAGAAGAGAATGGACTTCTCCGGCTCGAAACTCGCCGTAATGGACGAGGATAAATGCATAAAGTGCGGGCTGTGCGAGGAGAACTGCCGGTTCAACGCCATAAAGGACCTGAAGATCAATCCCCTGAAATGCGAGGGGTGCACCGTCTGCGAGTATGTCTGCCCGGTGGACGCCATAAGGATGGAGGACAGGATATCCGGCGAGGCCTTCGTATCCTCAACAAGGGCCGGGCCCATGGCCCATGCAAGACTATACACCGCAGAGGAGACCTCCGGAAAACTGGTGACGCTGGTGAGGAACAACGCCCGCATAAAGGCGAGGGAGGAGGGGAAGGACCTTATAATCATAGACGGCCCCCCGGGTATCGGGTGTGCCGTGATATCCGCCATAACCGGCGTTGACCTCGTGCTCGCCGTTACGGAACCGACGCTCTCCGGCATAAGCGACCTGAAAAGGGTGCTGGATGTGGCGGACCACTTCAAGATAAAGAGCCTGGTGACCGTGAACAAGTACGACTTAAATAGGGAGATGGCGGATAAAATCGAGGAGTACTGCAGGTCGAGAGGGGTGCAGGTTGTGGGGCGGATTCCGTACGACAGGACGGTAACGGACTCCATGGTGGAGGGAAAGGCCGTTGTGGAAACGGGAGACGGGCCGGCTGCCATTGAGATAAAAAAGGTATGGGAAGAGGTTTACAGGGTCCTTACGGGGGAGGGACAAAACGCTTAAATACAACCGCCTAATCCCTGCCTTCGGTATGACGGCCATAGCGGTGGGGCCACACCCGGTCTCATTCCGAACCCGGAAGTTAAGCCCACCTGCGTTCCGGCCTGTACTATAGTGCGAGAGCCTATGGGAACACCGGAACGCTGTCAGCCACTTTTTCCATTTCCATCACACCACCACCGCTTTTCTGAATGTTATCCAGGCCAGCAGGTATGTTATCACTGCGAACCCCGTGAGGAACGCGAGTGAGGTCAGAACATCTCCCGCTGTGTAGACATAGTGTGTGCCCATGGCGTAGAAATCCGGACCCACTGCGAAGTAGCGAAGCCCGTTCACCAGATATGTCAGGGGATTCACCTTCGATATGGCGTTGAGCCAGTCCGGGAGCATGGCGGCCGAATACAGCGCGTTGCTGGAGAAGAATATGGGCATGGTGAGCAGGGTCATTACGCCCTGGACCCCTTCCATGCTGTTCAGCCTCATGCTTATGGCCGCAGACAGGAACAGGAACCCGAGGGAGAAGACCGAAACGAATAGGAGAATGCCCAGAAGGGATATGATGGTATGAAGAACGCCGAAGCCCGGGAAGAAGGCCACTCCTATAAGGAGGCCCACCACCAGTATGATAAGGCTCTGAAGAATCGCCTTTGTGAGCCCGCTTAAAGAGATTCCCAGAAGTATGTGCGTGCGGGACATCGGGCCCGCCATCATTTCCTTCATAAGCCCCCAGTTCCTGTCGAACAGCAGAGTTATGCCGCCGAACAGGCTGGTGAACAGCGTGGTCATGGCTATTACGCCAGCGCCCATGAATGTCAGATAATCGATGGTAAGGGTTCCGGGGTGCGGGGGAAGAAGCGCGCTCAGGCTGTCGAAGTTGGACGACATGCCGAGGCCGAAGAAGAGCATCCAGATTATCGGCTGGATAAGGGATGAGAAGAGCATTGCTTTGAACCTAACGAACCGCTTCATGTCCCTCCAGTAAATCGCTACGAACTGCATATCCATTCTATCGCCCCCCTCTCGACTTGCGGAATCCGGAACCCGCCCTGGTGGTCTCATCTCTCAATTCCCTGCCAGTGTAATGAACGAACACATCGTCCAGAGTCGGTTTCTTCATATTGACCCTCTGTATCTCTATGCCTTCCGCATTTATGCGTTCTATGATCTGCGGGAGGAGAGAGGTGCCGTCGGTATCCAGACGAAGCTCAAGGCCTCTCGATGTCTGTTTTACGCTCTTTACACCCTCCACCGCGGACATGAGGGACGAAACCCTCTCGTTATCGGCCGTATCCAGATAGACCATGTCCTCCCCCAGGCTGTTCTTCAACTCGTAGGGCGTTCCGCTGGCGATTATCTTCCCGTGATCCATTATGTTTATTCTGTCGCTCAGGCTGTCGGCCTCGTCCATGTAGTGCGTGGTCAGGAATATGCTGGTGCCTTCTTCGTTCACCTTTCTGATGTACTCCCATATCCTCAACCGGGTCTGGGGGTCAAGGCCTATGGTGGGCTCGTCGAGGAAGAGTATTCTGGGCCGGGTCATCAGCCCCCTCGCGATCTCCAGCCGCCTCTTCATGCCTCCGCTGAGGTTCCTTACGAGTTCCTTCCGCTTCTCCGTGAGTTCCGCCAGCTTAAGCATCTCCTCTATCCTCTCCCTTCTCTCGTCTCTGGGGAGTGCGTATATCCTGCCGTGGAAGTCCAGCGTTTCCTCCACCGTAAGGTCCTTGTCCAGCACCTCGTCCTGAAAGACTATGCCGATGGATTTTCGTATGTTCTTCTTATCGGAGTTCAGGTCGTATCCCGCCAGTTTCACCGTGCCGGTCTGTAGCGGAAGAAGGGTTACCAGAATGTTTATCGTGGTGCTCTTCCCCGCTCCGTTCGGCCCGAGGAAGGAGAATATCTCCCCCTCGTCCACCGTAAAATCTATGCCCTTCACCGCAGTGAAGTCGCCGTACCTGTGTTCAAGCCCTTTCACCTCTATTATCGCGCTCATTCTCTCGCCTCCTTCATCTCTCTGAGCCTCTCCCTCGCCTCTCTTATCACCTCTTCTATATCGCCTGCGGGCACGCCCCCTTCCACCAGCTCCTTCACATCTATGAAGAGGGGGAGAAGGATCTCGACTATCCCGCTGGAGTCCATGTCGAAGACCTCGCCGGCAATGGACATCGTTTCCATTATCTTTCTGGAGTATTCGCTTCTGAGGGAGCGGAACTCCTCCATCCTTCGCCGCCCGGTTTCGGTTATGCCGTATAGCACACGGTTCCCGTCCTCCTTCCTCTCTATCCAGCCGTCGTCGGCCATGGATTTCAGCATGGGATAGATGGTACCGCTGCTCGGCTTCCTGCCGGTTATCTCCTCGATCCGCTTCATCAGGTCGTAGCCGCTGACCTCTCCCTCGCTCATTATCTTGAGGGCCAGCACCTTTATCATTCCTCGTCTCATGTCAATCACCTATGTCGTTACCGACACACATCGGTACCGATATATATATGGCTTTCGGTCCCTCTCACTTAGGCCCCGCGGCGCCCCCTTTCAAGCGGAAAATATTTAAACTATGGTTCCTTATGCCTCAGTGCGAGTTAATCGCAGAGAAACAAAAAGGAGGCGTAAAAAATGCTGGTAAAGAAGTCCGAAGTTAAGGACAAGGTGAAGGGCGACATGAGAATATCGGGAGATTTCTATGATGCCCTGGATAAGTATGTGGCCAATGCCATAAAGGCAGCTGAGAAGAGGGCAAAGGAGAACGGAAGGAAGACCCTCAAGCCATACGACCTGTAAACCCCAAACACCCTTTTTATTTTTATTTTTTACCATGTCAATGAAGGAAGTACTGGAGGCTTTTCGGGGCGATCCCCCTGTTCGCTCACCTGACAGATACATCGCCGCATGGACAGAGGGGGATGCACTGGACGGCAGGCCGGTAAAGGCCTTCGTTCTCATCCTGAGGACAAGAGGGTGCTCGTGGGCGTGGGATTCCGGAGGCTGCACCATGTGCGGCTATGTGAACGACTCCTCCGCGAATGTGGGCGAAAGGGAGCTGGAGATACAGCTGGAGAAGGCCCTCGATGCCTATAAAGACGAGCCCTATGTCAAGATATTCACATCTGGGAGCTTCCTCGATGAAAGGGAGGTTCCCCCTTCCTTCGCTAAAAGGCTGGTGGAGAGTTTCGGCTCCAGTGCGAGAAGGATACTGATAGAATCGAGGCCGGAGTACATCACATACGAAACACTGTCGCCGCTAAAGGGATATGCGGAGGAGATCGAGGTGGCTCTCGGGCTGGAGAGCAGCAGCGACAGGGTGAGGCTGAGGAGCATAAACAAGGGGTTCACCTTCGAGGATTACATGCGGGCCATAAACGCCGTAAAGGAGGAAGGGTTGATATCCAAGACATACCTCCTTCTCAAACCACCGTTCCTCACGGAAAGGGAGGCGCTCACCGACGCAGTGAACTCCGTAAAAGCGGTGGACGGCGTCACCGAGACCATATCCGTGAACCCGGTCAACATACAGAACAGGACTCTTGTGGAGCACCTGTGGAAGAGAGGGCTCTACCGCCCTCCTTGGTTATGGACCCTGCTGGAGGTGCTGAAGACACCCACGGAATCCAGACTCATGTCCTCTCCCAGCGCCGGAGGTGGAAACCGCGGGGCACACAACTGCGGGAAGTGCGATAAGGAAATCATAGAGAGAATAGAGGAGTTCTCCGTGACGCAGGACAGGGCCCTGCTTGATACGGACTGCCCCTGCAGGGATGACTGGCGGGCCTTCATGGAGGCCGAGGAGTTCATGGGGGGTACGGCGGATATGAAGAGGCTGCTCTCCGCCTCCACGGAGCAATCTTTTTAAATCGCAGGTTTATCACGGTTCCGGTGAAGCGATGAGAGAATACGACATCAAAAGAGGCCACTTCAAGAACATAGACGGAAGGCTGGAAGAGATAATGAAGGAGTGCTTCGGGTCCGTGAAGAAGAACGGCGAGTTTCTGGAGTCCTCCTACGGCGCTCTGGTGTATGTCAGGGCGAAGCTGGACGGGAAGACGAAACTGATAGTGGACTCGGAGACGGACAAGAAGGCGGACCTCGAAACGGCCAGCAGGACCATAAAAGCATACAACGACTTTCTTTTCAGGGTAACGGGAATGACGGCGAAGCAGAGGGGGAAGCGCGAGCAGGAAAAACTGAAGAGAGAGGCGAAAAAAGCCCTGGAAGAGGAATGATCACCTTCCGAACCGCCTCTTTCTCATCTGATAGCTCCTCACGGCCCTGAGGAAATCTATCTTCCGGAAGCCGGGCCAGTATATGTCGGTGAAATAGAGCTCGCTGTACGCCATCTGCCAGAGAAGGAAGTTGGATATCCTGACCTCCCCCGATGTCCGCAGTATGAGGTCCGGGTCAGGCAGGTCGGCGGTATAGAGGTGCTTGCTGAACATCTCCTCGGTTATGTCGTCAGGCTCTATCTTGCCCTCCTTCACCTCCCTCGCGATCTCCTTTATGGCCTCGAGGATCTCCTCCCGCCCTCCGTACGCCACGGCGATGTTGAAGAAGTAGCTGTCGTAGTTCTCGGTGCTCTTCTCGGCCCGATCTATCGCCTCCTTCAGGCTGTCGGGGAGGAAATCCCTTTTCCCTATGACCCTTATGCGGATGTGGGATCTGTGCACCCTTTCGTCGGTGAGGACATGGAGGAATGACTCCTCGAAGAGCTTGTAGAGAAGGTTCACCTCCTCCTCGCTCCTCCTGGTGTTCTCGGTGGAGAAGGCATAGACCGTCAGTACCTTTATCCCCAGCTCCCTGCACCAGTCCATGACCTCCTCCAGTTTATCCTTGCCCCTGATGTGGCCCTCAACCGCGGGCATCCCCTGCTCGCTGGCATACCTCCGGTTGCCGTCCATGATTATGGCCAGATGCTGAGGCACAGGGTTCTCCCTGATCTCCTTCATCAGCCTCTTTTCGTAGGCCTGATACGCCGCGTTTGAGATGCTGGTGGTCATGTGCTTCGGCAATTGAACACTTCCTTAGTCCAGAACGACCGGGCGGCCCGGAACCGGAATGATAACGCTCGCCTTTCCTTCCAGCCTTGCCCCCAGTTCTCCCGGGTCCTGCTTGATTGGGGGCCATGTGTTGTAGTGCATCGGTATGACCGTCTTCGCACCGAGCCATTCAGCCGCTATGGCCGCGGTCTCCGGGTTCATGGTGTACAGGTCTCCGATGGGGAGCATGGCGATATCCGGGCGGTAAAGCTCGCCTATGGTCTTCATGTCCGAGAAGAGGGCGGTATCGCCTGCGTGATAGATGGTATGGCCGTCCATGGATATGACGAACCCGGCAGGAAGGCCGCCGGAGACGGAGAAGCCCGCCTCGGTGATGCCGGAGGAATGAACAGCCGGAACCATGGTTATGTCGCTCTTCTCCCTGTGCAGCGTGCCGCCGAAGTTCATGCCGACGGCCTCCGCGCCCTTTCCCGAGATGTACTGGGCCAGCTCGTATATCGCCACGACCGGAACGCCGAGCCGCTTCGCAATGGGGATGGCATCCCCGAGGTGGTCACCGTGGCCGTGGGTCACGCAGATGAGGTCGCATTCCACTTCATCGGGCTTCACGGGGGCAAGGGGATTCCCGCTTATGAACGGGTCCACCAGTATTCTCTCGCTCCCCTCTATCAGAAAGGCCGAGTGGCCGAGCCATGTTATCTTCAGGGTCATGCGGGGAGAATCGGCGGGGTGATATATAGCCTTTTTGCGGAGGAAAAACTTTAACCGATGACGCGATACACCCTCCATGAGCGGCGAGGCCATACCCACCATGTGCGAACCCCTTGACCGGCTTCTGGGCGGAGGGATCGAGCGGGGAGTCATAACCCTGTTCTACGGCGAAGGCGGGAGCGGAAAGACGAACATATGCCTTCAGATGGCCAGAAATCTCGCGGCAGCAGGTGGGAAGGTGATATACATAGACACGGAAGGGGTGTCGGTGGAGAGGCTCAGGCAGATGAGCGGCGACGACTTCGAAACCGTGATGGAGAACATCTACTTCTACCACCCTTACTCATTCTCGGACCAGGAGAAGAATGTGGCCAGCGGAATCCGGCTTGCAAAGAAGAAGGGGGCCGGCCTCATCGTTCTGGACTCGGCAACCATGCATGTGCGCCTGACAATAGACGACGAGAACAGGCACGAGAAGAAGTCCCTCAGCCCGCAGTTGTCCAAGTTGATGACCTTCGCCAGAGAGGAGGATGTGCCGGTGATACTGACATCTCAGGTATATACCGACGGCTCCACCGGGGAATACAGGGCCCTGGGGGGCCATGCGCTCTACCACGCGGCCAAGACCATAGTGCGCTTGGACAGGACGACACCGGGAAGAAGGAGGGCGGTTCTGATAAAGCACAGGCACATGCCGGAGATGACAACCGCGGAGTTTGCGATAACAGAGAGGGGGGTGGAGTAGTTTTTCAGATAAGCAGGATACCGAGTATCAGGATGGCCCAGAGAGTGACATCTATTCTGCCCCATCCGAACTCGGAGGAATTTCTCCTTTAATAAAGCCCGTATAGGCGTAAGGCATGAGGAAAAAAGATCCTTCCACCCCGCCATAACTGCTGTAATCGTAGAGAATAAAGCGATCCCCCTCTGTTATCTCTCTAACTTTTCTTATGAATTTTCGCTATAATATCTTTTTCATCTCACATGGCTCATATATTGAATCGTCTCATTAGTGAGGTATAATCTGGCATATCCGAAGGACCAATGAAGGGCCCATCCATCATAATATTTGAATTCATAGACCCCCTCAACTGTTTTATTAAGGTAACATGGAACGATTTTTCCACCGGTATAGGGTGACTGCCCATTTTCTAAGATTATCTTAAACTCATTTTCAAACTCCGGAGGGCATATATAATCAACTTCTATTTGTGTGATATTGCTAGTTTTGTTCCATATGAAAATCATAGACTCAGTGTCATTAATTACCATACCAATGGCAGATATGTCAGAATATTGCGTATCCTCATAGAAATAAATCTCTCCTGCTAAAATCGGAGGACTCTGCGAAGATGACCCCCCTTCCCTCTGAAAAATCCGTAAACCAGCGTATGTACTTAGGAGTAAAGAAATTACTATAATTGCCCAAAATGCAGTTCTTCGTCTTGTGCTCCACTCTTTATGATTTCCTTTCATCGCTGTCACCTCCATATATAAAATGGTGTGCTCGTATCTCCGTCAAATTCTTGAGGAGGTGTCATCTCCGCCATATGGATAATTTGATAACGCCCACTGAAAATTTCCTTCCATATCCCCTTGATTTGAATCACCATGAACCAAACCTCTTTCAAGGAACCAATATGTCCAAGCTCCATTCTGATAATCCGCCTCATGCTCCCTCATATGCGTTTCAGATATTTAAATCTCCCCCTCGGGGTCTTTTAAGCGCGCGAACAGAGACACATGCCGGAGATGACAACCGCGGAGTTTGAGATAACGGAGAGGGGAGTGGAGTAGAGCAGTCCGACTCAGTAAAAATTTAATCATTTCTTTTACTCTTTGGACGTGCAACCATATACTCACTTTATGTCACTCCCATAAAGAGGATTACAACGAGTATCAAAATAGATAACCCTACTGCATAGATGTGTGATTTCATTCTATATTCTAAAAAAAGCAATCCTTCGAATATGTACCAAATTGCCATTAGATTCAGGAGAAATATGACTGTCTCCACAATGTAAGGATGTGGTTCATTCACATTAGTGGTACTGGGTGCAGTTGTTCCAGAAAATAAAAATAAAATCAACCCGACTAGATATATGAAGGTGTAGATTATCATTATCCAACCAAGCATATTTCTTTTATTTTCATTTGATGTCAAACTAAAATACAATGCGATTGCATATGAAAATATTAATGGCAAAACGTACATAATTAATACTATGCCGTAATCAATATGAGTCCCTGACACTCCTAATGGTCTGATGAAATAGATATAGGAGAACCCACAGAAATAAATAACAGATATGAACAGAAAAATGATATACAACTTAATATCTTTATAGTGTTCGTTTTTCATTCGCATCACCTTATAGATAGATTGTAGTTGCATTTACATCACTGCTTTCAATTTGTGGATATGAATAATCGCTGTGATTGTGGTATGTAGCATATTCTCCCTTTTCATATGCATATCCTATGGATTTAGGATTACTAACTGCACCCATGTTTAAGATAAAGCCATCGTGAGTTTCCGATGGCAAAGCCCGTCCCTGATATATAAAAGCAAAGTGTTCATAGGGTTTCTGGGGCCACCATGCTGTTTCTGTCCGGCTCTTATGAGCCCGATCTGCCGCACTTATCAGTATTCTATTTCTGCCGTCAAGATTCGTGTCGGGGTCATGAGGCATCATGCCTCCGCTGTGACCGGGCTGGTTGGCAAGGACCATAACGCCCCCATCTGTGCCCATCACGAATCCTCCTTTCTTTTTCTGAACTCCCTCATGCTCCCTCATATGCGTTTCAGATATTTAAATCCCCCTCCGAAGTCTTTTTAAACCCCTGAAATATCCGCCAGTTATGCGTATCGCCACGGTCATGAAGGACAGATGCCAAATCATGGGATTTCTGTGAAGATAAAACAATCTCCCCAATATCGATTTACTACCCTACCATCCTTCAAAATAGGAATGTCACGGACCAGTGACGGATGTATATAATACCCCTTTCCCATGTATTTGCTGGCATTATGGAGAATTATCTCATCTCCGATGCTAATCAGACCATCCCCGTCATTGTCTGAGAAGTTCCATTTAGTCCCATCTTCAATTGCCGAATAATAAACATATTGATTATTTTCATGCACTAAAAAATCATGATCTTCTGCGCTCGATGGCTCGACCACATGCACCCTAAGTTCGGAAATACCATCTATTTTTATGTCGTTATACTGTATGTCTCCACACTTTTGCAGGTTAAGTTCGGAGAACACAAAATGAATCGTGTCATTGTTTTCTCCGATCTCCGAAATCTCCATGCTTCCGCCGATATCGATTGGACATGCGCAACTCTCTTCTCTTTTTATAAATAGATAACTACATGCCACAACCGTCACCAAGATTATTGCTATGATTATTGCCCATACTTTTCTGTTCAGGTTATCACCTCAATTTTCATTGCGTTTGTAATATCCATATTCGGAACAAGATTAGGAGTGTTATAGATTTCTTCATAAGTGCTATATAAGTGGTCCAAAGGAAGCTCGTCTTGAAGATACTGAGGAACAAAAGAAAATCGTGAAACGTAAGAAAAAGCATAATTTACATCTATGGTCGGCGGAATGTTGTGGTAATAATCTGCCGTAGCGGGATTAGATACTGTATACGGCACATAATCCTCTCTCATCGCTTTAAGTATGCATATCCATGTAGAATATATCATACTATGACCCCGTGTATAGTTCCTTCATATCCATAAACTTTGATGACGACCTCATAATCAATATATTTGCTTCTGTTGTAAACTACTATTTTGTCTTCTGAATTGAGGTATCCGTCTTTCTGAACATCTATGTACTCGTAATCCAGTTCTGTTGTTTTCCCATCTGGACTTACAAACCATAACGTCCAGTTTTTCGTCTTCTTTGGCGAGGATAGTTCAATGGTGAAAGAAATTGTTTCACTTTCCTTGTCTATTTCAATGTCTCCTAAGGTTCCGTGTAACAAAGGAAGAATAGTAAAATCTAGACATCCACCGTACCCATGAACAAATAGGACTATAGTATAATCAATATATTTGCTTCTGTTGTAAACTACTATTTTATCTCCTGAATTAAGAAATCCATCGTTCTGTGAATCTATATATTCATAATCTATCTCATCATATTTTCCGTCAGGAGTCATAAACTTTATCGTCCAATTCTTTGTCTTTTCTGGTGAGGATAGAAGGATGGTAAAAGAAATGGTATCGTTTTTCTCATCTATTTTTCTGTTATAAAAAGTTCCATACAAAGAAGGCGGTTGTTTTTCAACTATTCTTTCATTGACAAGGATATAAGTGATCGAGGTCCCAACTAAAAGGAAAATAGTAAGAAGTATAACAACCTTATGCATCTTCTCCATCTTCATGATATCACCTCTATGTTCATTACAGGTGTGATGTCCATATTGGGTGCGAGTTGCTCTGTTTCATATATCTCTGAATATGTGTGGAATGCATTCTCCTCCGGCGGGAGCTCATCGTGCAGATATTGAGGAGCAAATACCAGACGTGAAACATAAGAAAACGCATAATTCACATCTATTGGCGGAGGAGAATCCTGATAATAACTCCCAACAGCAGGATTTAATATCGTATACGGCACATAGTCCTCTCTCATCGCTTCCTCGCTGAAGTCTATCAGGGCTTTATCGTTGCCCATCTGGTGGACGAACCATTCCCAGCAGGACATCATGGAATATCACCTATTATTTGCGATAGACCTATTGGGCTATCAGTTTTACCATCCACTGCAAACATTCCGGCATAGTCAAGATGAATATATAAACCGTTTCCCATATAATCTTTCACATCATAAAATAAAATCTCATCTCCATTGTCCATCCACCCATTCTCATTGACATCCACGAACTGCCACTCATCTATGCGATTCACCACTTTATAATATTCCACTCGGTCATCTATTCTAAGAGTTACCGACCAATTCTTGTCATCTGTTTTTTCTAAGATGTAGAAATTTAGTCGTACCATATCTTTATCGTCTATAGATAGCTCTATATCTTCAATCTCGTTATTGCATCCGCCATACCCCCAGGCAGTAAGATTTGAAATAGAATATGAGAGTACATGGGAAGAGTTGTTTGTAGAAATTGCTCTCATACTTCCATGAAGTTCATACATGCATGGTGGCGGAGGGCTTTCCATCCATAATAGAGAAATCGCAAATATCGAAATCAGAAACATTATTACAACGCATAAAGCAATCACTGCTTTTTTCAAATTACCACCTCAATATTCATATTTTCTGTTATGTCTATCGTTGGAAATGCCCAGTCAAGAATCTCAGAAAACATGTATGATGACTTGTAGCTATTTGACGAAAAATCATAGTTGATATCTATTTCAGGATATGTACCATACTCAGGCCTATACGCCCCATACGGCACATAATCCTCGCTCATCGCTTCCTCGCTGAAGTCAATCAATGCTTTTTCTCTTCCCATCTGCTGAACAAACCATTCCCAGCAGGACATGCCCCTGTCATGCCACTGTGCGGTTTCTGGCAGGTCAGAATGTTCGGAAAACCAGTTATCATACCACTGATGATAGCTCATGTAGAATCTATTAGATGTCATCAAAGAATTCCAGTTTGGGTCGTCATAGTTTACCGGATTCCTTGCCCAGTCAAGATAAGCATATTCCTCATTGAATCCGAATACATAGTGGCCCAACTCGTGGATTATTGTAGAGTAGTATACCCCTTCATCTGGAGAATGACCTTCAAAAAGTCGTGGTAGTGATATTTCACCGAAAAAACTCCAAGATATGCCATTCCAATATCCATTTATTCCTCCTGATTTAGGAACATGTGGCCACCAATCATCATCTGGGCTATCTGCATTTTGATTTCCCACTCTCACATTCACATCATCCCAATGTTGTTTATTATTGTAGATAGTCACATCTGAAATGTACGCGTAACCGTCCGTTA
>CAZKII010000042.1:0-6684 GCA_964552865.1 uncultured Thermoplasmata archaeon
GGGTCCCTCATGCTGGAGGAATGAATGAGATAATCGGTGAAATGCATGCGAAAGTCCTCGTTGTCTCCCGCCTCCAGTGCAAAATCGATGTCCGACGCGACGGACATGATTAAATCGGGGGATTCCTCGTAAAGATAAGAAGCGGCCATCTCGGCCTCCACGCGGGAGTAGCGATTTATCAGATAGCTGTCGGGGAGGGTTGAGACGATTATCCTGGCCACCGCATAGGAGATTATGGCATCGGTGGCGCTCTCCTCGTCCCGGGCGGAAACCTGCGGGATCCTGCCGTCCTCCACCGCAGAGAAGACGCGCCTGCGGCCCATGTTCACAGCGTCCGTGTAAACGAAATCGTCGAGAACCTCCAGTATATCCAGCCCCTGCTCCGAGATATAGGCACTGGCGGCCTTCAGGAAAGGATATCTGGCGAGCTCCGCGGGTTCCATGGGAGGAGATGGTATTATCGATTAAAAAGCTTGGGGAGAGAGGGAGCCACGGCGGAGAGAATCAATTATCCAGAAATGAACCAATAAATTTTTAAAGCGGCAGCCCATACAGTTCGATGTTAGACGGGAATATCACTCCGCGAAGGTGACACGATGAAACTCATAGACAGAAAAAGGGAAATGGAAGCGCTGGAAAACTACTTCGCCAACGCATGCGACGGCAGCGGAAAGCTCGTGCTTCTTTCGGGAGAAGTGGGTGTGGGAAAGGCAGCACTCGCCTTCGAGCTCATGAAAAGGCACGAAAAGGACGCACTGTGCATATACACCTCGGTGCAGAAGACAAAAAGCATCCCCTACGCCCCATTCCTGAACAATATAGACGAATGGGAGGGATATGTCAGAACGAAAGACCTGCCCGATATGCTCAAAAAAGAGCTTTTCTCCAGCACGGCCATCTCGGAGTTCAACCTGGGACTGCAGGAGAGGGTGTTTTCGCTGTTCGAACAGGCATTCAAGGAGGTTTCCGAGAGGAAGGCGGTCATATTCTTCATGGACAACATCCACTGGGCCGATACCGGGACGCTTACCCTGCTTTCCCATATGGCAGAGAGGATAAAGGACATGAGGGTCCTCATAATCGGTGCGTACACATCCAACATACTTCAGGACGAAAGATTCGCCGATTACACCGAATTCCTCACGGGCCTCATGATGCGGGACCTTCTGACATCCATACATGTGGAAAACTTCTGGAAGGCGGATGTGGCGGAGTTCATACGGGAATTTCTGGATGTGGACAGCATCGACGACGATTTCGTGGAAAAGATGCAGAAAGCGAGCGGAGGGAATCCCCTGTTTCTCGACTATGCAATGGACCTCTTCATCAAGGAGAAGGTGGTGGAGAGAAGAAAGGGGCTTGTAGTTCCGCTGTACGAGATAAACATCCCGTCCAGTCTGGAAGAGATAATAACCCGCTCCCTTAACCTCTTGCCCGAAAAGGCGGCGACAATTCTCAGATATGCATCGATTCAGGGGGCGACATTCCTCATCGATGTCCTGAAAGAGCAGCTCAAACTCAGAGACGAGGAGTTCAGGAGGAATCTGTCGCTCCTCGAAAGAGAGGGGTTCATATATCCAGCGGATGAAGAGCGATACGGATTCATCCACAATCAGGCGAGGGAGATCATCTACAAAACATGCATGAGAAAGAAAGAACTTCACAGAGAGGTTGCGGATTTGATAGAGAGCCTTCACAAGGACGACCTGAACACCCATTATCTGGAGCTTGCGGACCACTACTTCGAAGCGGGAGCATGGAAGTGGGCGGCAAAATACGCGACGAAAGCAGGGGACGAGAACCTGAGGCTCTACTCACTGGGGGACGCGATATTCGCATACAACATGGCTCTCACTGCGCTTAAGATGGAGAAGGAAGAGGACGGGATCGCCACGGGGAAGCTTCTCCTCATGCTGTGCAACACATATGTTCTGGCAGGGAAATGGGATAAGGCGTTCGCCTCGGCAATCGAGGCCCTAGAGATATTCGAAAAGACAGGTAGCAGGAACCAGATAATAAACGCATACCTCGCTCTGGGAAATGTGGAACGGGAAAGGTCAAAACTCGACGAAGCGAGCGACTGGTACCAGAAAGCCATGGAGATGGCGAGAGAGGAACTGGACAACCAGGCCATCGCAAAGGCCGCAAGAGGCCTCGGATACATCAGCTGGAGATGGGGGAACTATGAGAGCGCACTATCCATGCTGGCAGAAGCGGAAAAGATTGCAAAGGAGATAAACGATCCGCTGTACGGAACGATAATGGTGGACACCGGTAATGTCTACTCGGCACTTGGCGACCTGGAGAAGGCGAGAGAGTACTACATGAAAGGGGTGGAAGCGCTTCAGAACAGCGGAAACCTGTGGGACCTTGCCAGGGCCTACAACAACCTGGGAGACTCTTACCTTCAGACGATGGAATGGGATCGGGCGCTCGAGTTCTTCGAGAAGTGCAGCGAGGTTGCCAAGAAAGCGGGACTGAACAACTTCCTGGGCTGGAGCCTCTTCAACAGTGCGGAAGCCCTCAGCGGCAAAGGCGAGCTTCAGGACGCTCTGACCTATCTCGACCGGGCGCTGCCAATTCTGGAATCGATAAAAGACATCAACGGTCTTGCCGGCGTGTATCGCGACTACGGAATCGTGTATCTCAAGCTGGGGGACTATGCCAAAGCGGAAACGAACCTTCTCAAAGCCATGCACTACGCCGAGGAGGCGGATAGCGCCGATATAATGCTTGACACAAAAATAGACATCGCCCAGCTGCATATTCTCAAGGGAGAGACCGAAAAAGCGAAAGAGATACTCGAACTGGCCCTTCAATCCGCAAAGGAGATGGATGCAAGGAAGAAAATGGAAAAGATAGAGGAGATGCTGGAGAAGGTGAAGTAGATGTCAAAGGAGCTCACAAAGAGAATTCAGGAGATCATGAGCGGAGAAATGGGGCACATCGGGGTCTTCATCGTCTCCAAGCAGTGCAGGGACCTCGGGATAGACCCGGAGGACATAGAGCCGGAGGACCTCGAAGACCTCTCCAAAGCGCTGGGAAAGGTGATGCTCACCTTCGGCGGCAGTGAAAAGGCGAGGAAAATAGAGCGCGACATAAAGAAACTCGTAAGCGAGTGACGAAAGCGAAAGATTTAATATATGCATGTTATCATGCCCCCTGTTATCACGGACACGCGGGTGATTATGTGACCAAGAAAAACAACCTCACCGAAAAAATAGAGGGAGAGATTGACCTCCTGAAAAGGCATGTGGAGATGCTGATAGCCATCAAGAAAAGCGGGCCAATAGGCATAATCCGCCTTTCGGAGCTGATGAAGTGCCCCCAACACAAGGTAAGATACTCCCTCAGGATTCTGGAACAGGAAGGCCTCATCGAACCCACGCCGGACGGGGCAAAGATCGCGGACAATGTGGATAATTTCCTGACCGACCTCGAAAAGACCCTTGACTTCATGGGAGAGGCGGCCGACGAGATAAGAGGGGCGTGCCAGCGCCTCAGGGAAATACAGCGATAGTTTTATGCCGGAAAAAAGAAGACGGCCAAGCGATCAGCACGCATACTACTGGTGCTCCAACTGCGGAGTCCCACTCATCTCCGAGACCTGCGGTCTGTGCCACGGAACTCCCAGCGACGGAAGAGTGCACAGGCTGGAAATCAGAGGGTTTGACACGCGGCCGGCACTGAAAGGGACGAGAGAACTTATCAGAGAGCTGTTCGAAAAGAACTTCGGCGAGTCAAGGCTTACGGAGGGCATCATCCTTCTGGTCAAAACGGGGGGAACTGACAGGGACGAGGAGATAATAATAGACGGAAAGAGAGCGGCACGGCTCATCTACGACATCGAGAAAAAAGCCTATGTTCTGGAACTCAGAGCGGCCGGTGCGTCAATGCTCCACACCCTGAGCACAGAGGGGAACAGACAACTGCGCCGGAGAACCGTGAGGATAAAGAAGAGTTTCAGGGGGCATGTCAAGGGCAAGGTGGTGCCCCCGGACTTCATAGAGTTCGCGGAAGTCCCGGAACCGGGGAGCTCCGTAATCGTCCTGCACGGGAACAAGGTGGGAAGCGGCATATATCTCGGAAACAGAGGGGTCAGAGTAAGGGATATGGCCGATGGGAGAACGGTATGGTCTGGGAAGCAAAAGAACCTTAAAGACGCGGTAAGAGCCAACAGGAATGCCCTCCGAACCGTGGAAAAACGGGCCAGAAAAGAGATCGACCGGTTCCTGGAGAACATTAGCGGGAAGGACCGGGGGAAGCCCCTTCTGGTCTCCCTGAGCGGGGGGAAGGACAGCCTGGCCGCCATGATGCTCCTTTACGGACACACTCCCTTCGAGGCGGTATATATTGACACCGGAATAGAGTTCGAAGAAACGCACCGTTATGTAAAGGAACTCTGCAAGGACCTCCACATAAAACTGCATATCGCTGAGGCGGGAAACTCGTTCTTCGAGGCTCTCGACACATTCAGCCCGCCGGCCAAGGATTACAGGTGGTGCTGCAAGGTCTGCAAGCTTTCGCCCATGACCAGATTGATCGAGGATAGGTGGAAGGAAGGGGTAATAAGCGTGGAGGGGAGGAGACACGCCGAGTCCTTCTCAAGGTCCGGCATAAAGCTGGTGCAGGTGAACCCCTTCCTGAAAAAACAGATTCAGCTGAATCCCATAAGGGAGTGGGGCGGGCTGGAGGTCTGGCTCTACATTCTATGGAAGGATGTGCCGTACAACCCGCTCTACGACGAAGATGTGGAAAGGGTCGGTTGCTGGCTATGCCCGTCCAGTCTGCAGAGCGAGTTCGATGCCCTGAAGGAAACGCACCCGGAACTGCATGATAGATGGACCGAAGAACTCCTCGGATTCTTCACCAGAGAGCAGGTGGAAACCGGTGTATGGAGGTGGCGAGATCCCCCTCCAAAGATGAGAAGCCCCATGGATGAGAAAAACACGGATAAAATAGAACCCCACCTCTCGCTCGAGAAAAACGACAACGGATACCTCCTCAAAGGCCTCCCGGAGTCCGATGAGCAGGGAAACAAGGGGATTTCGGCGGCGCTGAACATGCTTGGGAATACAGAAGAGGGGGCGGACGGCCATATCCTCAAAATTGGAAGTACGGAGATAACCCTGAAAAAATCGGATGCGGGGGAGTGGGAAATCAGCGGAGACGGAATCAGCAGGGAGACAGCAGTCCTCATATCGAAGCAGGTGGTCCGGAGCGAGCTCTGCGCCGGCTGCGGGGTCTGTGCGGCCAGCTGCCCCACGGGAGCAATCCGGATAGATGGGATCCCTTCCGTGGATACGGAAAAATGCATACGCTGTGGACTCTGCTTCGAATCCTGCGTGATACACCACTATTTCAACAGGATGGTGGATACGAAAAAACTCTGAAAAACTTATATACTCCCCCACATATCAGGCATTATGCCCGGTGGAAGAGGCAGGCGAAGACGGCAGTTTCAGGAGGTCCCCGCAGACGAGGAAGAGGGAACTCCCTTCGGTCCGGGGCGTGGTAGGGGGCCGAGAAGGGGAAGAAGAAGGGCGCTGAGAAGAGTGGATTCGCTCCCCCCTGCGAGCACATTTGTCCCCGGTGGTGAAGACTTCACGGAGCCGGAGGACGCGGTAATCCTCACAGTGGAGGAGTACGAGGCCGTAAGACTAGCCGACTTCGTGGGGATGGAACAGGAGGCCGCAGCTTTTCACATGGGGGTGTCCAGAAGGGCTTTCTGGCAGGACCTCCAGTCAGCGAGATTCAAGATAGCGAAAGCCCTCGCCACAGGGAGAAGGATTGTAATAGAAGGCGGGGATTTCAGCCTTACGCAACAGAAGGATTAAAAGGGAAAAATGGGTTTATTTGGTTTGTTTACTCGCACTTGGACCAGCCGCAGCTGGGACAGGTGGCACAGCCCTCGGAAAGGACGAGAATGGAGCCGCATTCCGGACACTCCGGATATATGCCCACATCCACCACGCTCTTATGGCCGTTGAGCTTCACATTTATATCCATGTGCTTGGCCAGAGCCTTTCCTATGGCATCGGGGCAGGACAGGATCATACCTCCTTCCACCCATGCAGGATTGGGACACCTTATCCCCTCAAGCTGCTCCACGATGGCCTCGTAGTCTATTCCGGACCTGAGCGCAAGGGATACCAGGCGCCCCACCGCCTCGGATTGAGCCGCTGCGCACCCCCCGGACTTACCCATTCTCGCGAACACCTCGCATAGGCCGTCCTCATCCTGATTTATCGTCACATACAGGTTTCCGCACCCTGTCTTCATCTTTTCAGTGACGCCGATGGTCGTCTTCGGGCGCGGCCTCGGCTTGAGTACTCCGCCATCGGGAGATGGGGTGCTCTCCTTCTTCTCGGTCTTTCCCGTGCTCAGAACCTGCATGCTCTTGCTCCCGTCCCTGTAAACGGTAACGCCCTTGCAGTTCAGCTCGTAGGCCAGCTCGTAAACCTCCCGGATATCGTCTTCGGTGGCGGAATTTGGGAAGTTGACCGTCTTGGAAACCGCGTTGTCCGTGTACTTCTGGAAGGCTGCCTGCATCTTTATGTGCCAGAGCGGGCTGATATCGTGTGCGGTGCGGAACACCTTTCTCACATCCTCGGGCACCTCTTCCATCCCCTCCACGGATCCGTGCTCGGCTATCTTCTCCATGAGCTCATCGCTGTAGAACCC